>CAZPIE010000046.1:0-10397 GCA_964586275.1 uncultured Methyloversatilis sp.
CGCCAGGCGGCGAGCAGGGCGGGCAGCCGGGGGTTCCCATAGCAGAACAGCGAGACTTCCAGCGGCTCATCAAAAGTTGGCGCTGGCGGGACGGCATGGTCCCGCTCCCGGATCAGCCCGCCGGTGCCGGGCACGAAGCCGGGAAAGAAAAAATGCTTGGCCAGCGGCGGCTGGGGCGAGGGCAGGCCGTGGCAGCCGGCCACCCAGTCCTCGGCCGACAGGTATTCGAGGTTGAGCCAGACCGGCGGGCGCGGTCGGGCCTGCATCGCCGCGACGTAGACGGGCGGCAGTTCGCAGGCAAAAGCCTCGATCACCACGTCGGCCGGCGCGATGCCGGCGAAATCCCCTTTCCATTGACGCACTTCGACGACGTCCTGGCCAGGCGCCATCAGGCCGATCGGCGCCGGATCGTCGATCCACAGCCGCACGCGCCAGCCGAACTCAGTCGCCAGTTGCCGCGCCAGCCGCCAGCAGACGCCCGCATCGCCGAGGTTGTCGATGACGGCGCAGAAAATGTCGCAATGGATCGGCTCTGTGGTCACGTTCGAAAGTCGGCGCTGGCGGGACGGCGGCCAGTTTAGGCGCGATTGACTTTGCCTGCACCTCCCGGTATCGTCTATACGACGTATAAACATGCGGAGCGATCATGGCCGAGGCGGTTCTGGACATCAAGCATTGGGGCAACAATCTGGGCGTGCGCCTGCCGGCGGCGGTGGCGCGTGCGGCGCATCTGCATGCCGACCAGCGCGTGCGCGTGCAGGTGGAGCAGGGGCGGGTGATCATCACGCCGGTGGATGAGACGCCGCCGACGCTGGAACAGCGACTGGCCCGCTTCGATCCGGTGCGCCACGGTGGCGAGGCGATGGCGAGCGCCGCCGTCGGGGCCGAGCGGTGGTAGCCGTCGCGAAGAAGGGGTGGGTGCCCGAGCGGCAGGACATCGTCTGGATCGACTGCAACCCCCGGGCGGGACGCGAAATACGCGACCGGCATCCCTTTCTGGTGCTGTCGCCAAAGAACTTCAACGACCGGACTTCGCTGGCGATCGGCCTGCCGATGACCACGGCGGCATACAACGCCGACAATCCCTTCGCCGTCATCGCCGGCCGGGCGGGCGGCGCGAAGACCGGCAAGACCAGCTACGTGCTCTGCCATCAGCCGAAATCCTTCGACTGGCGCGCGCGCGCAGCGGCGCCGCATCCGCTGAAACGACTGGATGATGCGCGTTTCGCCGAGGTATGCGGCGTGCTCAACCAGATCATGCAACTGGCCTGACGGCGTGCCGTCCCGCCAGCGCCGACTTTCATGAACGACCCGCTGTTCGACAGCAAGGGTTTCATCGCCACGCTGACCGAGGCGCCGGGCGTCTATCGCATGCTGGCCGCCGACGGCGCGGTGCTCTACGTCGGCAAGGCGAAGAACCTGAAGAAGCGGGTGGCATCCTACTTCCAGAAGACCGGCCACAGCCCGCGCATCGCGCTGATGCTGCAGCAGGTGGCGGGCATGGAGACGACGGCGACGCGTTCCGAGGCCGAGGCGCTGATCCTCGAGAACACGCTGATCAAGAGGCTCAGGCCGAAGTACAACATCCTGTTCCGCGACGACAAGTCCTACGCCTACATCGGCCTGTCGGGGGGCGAGTTCCCGCGGCTCTTCCACCACCGCGGCGCCTTCGACAAGAAGTCGCATTACTTCGGGCCGTTCCCGAGCGCGCTGGCGGTGCGCGAAGGCATCCGGCTGATCCAGAAGACCTTCCTGCTGCGCACCTGCGAGGAGGCGGTGTTCGCGCACCGCTCGCGGCCCTGCCTGCTGCACCAGATCGGCCGCTGCAAGGCGCCCTGCGTCGGCTTGGTGTCGGCGGCGGACTACGCGGCGGACGTCAGGCTGGCCGGGCTGTTCCTCAAGGGCCGGCACGGCGAGGTGGTCGACAGTCTGACGCGGCGGATGGAGGAAGCGGCGGCCGCGCTGCGCTTCGAGCAGGCGGCGGCGCTGCGCGATCAGATCAAGGCGCTGCAGGCGGTGCTGCACCGCCAGTACGTCAGCTCGACGAAGGATGCCGACGTCGACATCGTCGCCGCGGTGGCCGAGCGCGGCGAGCTGTGCGTCAACCTCGCGATGGTGCGCGGCGGGCTGCACCTCGGCGACCGCGCGCATTTCCCGCAGATGGATGGTGAGGCCACGGCCGAGGAAGGGCTGGCGGCCTTCCTCGGCCAGCACTACGCCGATCGCGAGAAGCCCGCGCGGCTGATCCTCGATCCGTGGCCGCTGGAGGAGCTGCCCGCCGGACTGCATGGCGGCGCGGCGAAGAACGAGATGGAGCGCGCCTGGCTGGAGATGGCGCGGAACAACGCGCGGCTGGCGCTGACGGCCAAACGCCAGACGCAGGCCCGCGCGGGGAGCCGACTGGAGGCGCTGCGGCAGGCGCTCGACCTGCCGGAGCCGCCGCGCCGCATCGAGTGCTTCGACATCAGCCACACGATGGGCGAGGGCACGGTGGCGTCCTGCGTGGTCTGCGTCGATGGTGCGATGAGGAGGGGCGACTACCGGCGCTTCAACATCGCGGGCATCGCGCCGGGCGACGACTACGCGGCGCTGCGCCAGGCGCTGACGCGGCGCTACGAGAAGCTGGCGAAAGTCGGCGCCGGCGGGACGGCGTCGCCTGACCGCGCCAACATGGAGACGGCAGCGCCGGACCTGGTGCTGATCGACGGCGGCAAGGGGCAGCACGCGGTGGCGCGCGAGCTGTTCGCCGAGCTGGGGCTGGGCGACCTGGCGAGCATCGGCGTGGCGAAGGGCGAGGCGCGCAGGCCGGGGCTGGAAACGCTCTTCGTTCATGGACGGGATCGGCCGCTAGAATTGGCCATGGACAACGCCGGCTTCCACCTGATCCAGGAGATTCGCGACGAGGCGCACCGCTTCGCGATCGTCGGCCACCGGGCGCGGCGCGCCAAGGCGCGCGGCAAGTCGGCGCTGGAGGATGTCGCCGGCATCGGTGCGACGCGGCGGCGCGCGCTGCTGGCGCATTTCGGCGGACTGGATGGCGTCAAGGCGGCGACCGTCGAGGACCTGTCCCGGGTATCGGGCATCAGCCGCAAGCTGGCCGAGGCGATTCACAAGCAATTGCACGCATGATTTTCAATCTTCCCAACTCGCTGACCTGGATGCGGATCGTGCTGATCCCGCTGGTGATCGGCGTGTATTACCTGCCGCTGCCGCTGCACGAGCAGAACTTCATTGCCACGGCGGTCTTCATCGTCGCGGCGGTGACCGACTGGCTCGACGGCTGGCTGGCGCGCAAGCTGGGGCAGATGTCGACCTTCGGCGCCTTCCTCGACCCGGTGGCCGACAAGCTGTTGGTCGCGGCGGCGCTGGTGATCCTCGTCCAGCTCGAGCGCGCGGATGCCATTGCCGCCATCATCATCATCGGTCGCGAAATCACGATTTCGGCGCTGCGCGAGTGGATGGCCCATATAGGTGCGGCGAAGAGCGTCGCGGTTTCCTTCGTCGGCAAGCTCAAGACCACCGCGCAGATGGTCGCCATCCCGCTGCTGCTCTATCACGACCCGCTGCTCGGCCTGCCCATCGCCGCCATGGGCGCGGCGCTGCTCTGGCTGGCCGCAGCCCTGACGCTCTGGTCGATGGGCTATTACCTCGGCAAGGCCTGGCCCGAAATTAGAAGCAAGGGTTTTTAGCCGGCCGGGTATTTGGTTCCGGCATAACGCCCGCAAGCGGGCATTAGCCTGCACCGAAAGCTGCGCTTTTCGGTATCATTCGACTTTCCCGCTACGGCTTTTGCCATGACCAAATATGTCTTCGTCACGGGGGGTGTCGTGTCCAGTCTGGGCAAGGGCATCGCCGCCGCCAGCCTCGGGGCGATCCTCGAATCGCGCGGCATCAAGGTTACCCACCTCAAGCTCGATCCCTACATCAACGTCGACCCCGGCACGATGTCGCCCTTCCAGCACGGCGAGGTCTTCGTCACCGAGGACGGCGCCGAGACCGACCTCGACCTCGGCCATTACGAGCGCTTCACCAGCGCCAAGATGGGCAAGCGCAACAACTTCACCACCGGCCAGATCTACGAGTCGGTGATCAAGAAGGAACGGCGCGGCGAGTACCTCGGCAAGACCGTGCAGGTGATCCCGCACATCACCGACGAGATCAAGCTGTCGATCAAGCGCGGCGCCGCGGGCGCGGATGTCGCACTGGTCGAGATCGGCGGCACGGTCGGCGACATCGAATCGCTGCCCTTTCTCGAGGCCATCCGCCAGATGGGCATCGAGGAAGGCAAGGACAACGCCTGCTACATCCACCTGACGCTGGTGCCCTACATCGCGTCGGCGGGCGAGCTGAAGACCAAGCCGACCCAGCACTCGGTCAAGGACCTGCGCGAGATCGGCATCCAGCCCGACATCCTGCTGTGCCGCGCCGACCGGCCGATTCCCGCGGAGGAACGGCGCAAGATCGCGCTGTTCACCAACGTCCAGCCCGAGGCGGTGATCGCGGCCCTCGACGCCGACTCGATCTACAAGATTCCCGGCATGCTGCACGACCAGATGCTTGACGGCATCGTCTGCCACAAGCTCAACATCCTCGCCAAGTCGGCCGACCTGTCGGTCTGGAAAAACCTGATCGACGCGCTCGAGCATCCCGAGCACGAGGTGGACATCGCCTTCGTCGGCAAGTACGTCGACCTGACCGAGTCCTACAAGTCGCTGACCGAGGCCCTCGTGCATGCGGGCATGCACACGAGAAGCAAGGTCAACATCCACTACCTCGACTCCGAGGAGATCGAAAAGCACGGCCCGGCCTCGCTGGAGACCATGGACGCCGTACTGGTGCCCGGCGGTTTCGGCAAGCGCGGCACCGAGGGCAAGATCGTCGCCATCCGCTACGCGCGCGAGCACAAGATTCCCTATCTGGGCATCTGCCTCGGCATGCAGCTCGCGACCATCGAATTCGCGCGCCACATGGCCCATCTGGAAGGCGCGAACAGCACCGAGTTCGATCCCGACACGCCGCATCCGGTCGTGGCGCTGATCACCGAGTGGGCCGACCGCGAGGGCCGCGTCGAGAAGCGCGATGCGTCGTCCGACCTCGGCGGCACGATGCGCCTCGGCGCGCAGAAATGCCCGGTCAAGGAAGGCACGCTGGCCGCGTCGATCTACGGCACGGAGGTCAACGAGCGCCACCGCCACCGCTACGAGGTCAATAATGCCTATGTGCCCAGGCTCGAAGCGGCCGGCCTCGTCATCAGCGCGCGCACGCCGACCGAGAACCTGCCCGAGATCATGGAGCTGCCGCAGTCCATGCACCCGTGGTTCGTCGGCGTGCAGTTCCACCCAGAATTCACCTCCAACCCGCGCACCGGCCATCCGCTCTTCATCGCCTTCGTGAAGTCGGCGCTGGCGCGACGGCAGGGCAAGCGGCAGGATAAGCAGAATAATGCTTGATTTCCAGGCGATCCATTCCGCTGCGCTCCGTGTTGCCGCCGCTGCCAGCAGTCCGGCAAAAGTGATCGTCTTCGGATCCTATGCGCGGGGCGATGCCCGGGAGGATTCCGATCTGGACCTGATGGTCGTGGAAAAGGAAGTCGCAAACCATACCCAGGAATATTTGCGTCTGCGGGATGCGGTCGGTACCCTGGGAGTAGGGGTCGATCTTCTTCTGTACCCGGAAGCCGAATTCGAGAAAAGGAAGGCGTGGTGGTCGACGCCGGTGTATTGGGCCGTGCAGGAAGGCAAGGTGCTGCATGAGCCCGCATGACGAACAGGCCAAAGCCCTCGTTGCGGCTGCCGAGCGGGATCGCAAGACATTCCGGATTTTGTCGCGCGTTTCTGAGTCTCCCATCGAAACGACCCTGTTTCATGCCCAACAGGCGTTGGAAAAAGGCCTGAAAGCTGCCTTGGTGTCAAAGGGCGTGCTTTTCCCTCGCACCCACGACCTGCTTGAATTGTTCGATTTGGCCGCGAGCAATGGATTGGAAGTGCCCGTTGCACGCGACCTGATGGCGCGTTTGGGGCCTTATGCGGTCGAATTTCGCTATCTTGGGGTGATTGCCCCCGAAGTCTCGCGCGAGGAAGCGTCAGGCGCGGTCGAGGCTTGTTTGGAATGGGTAAAGGAACGATTGACATGAAACTCTGCGGATTCGAGGTCGGCCTCGACCAGCCGTTCTTCCTGATCGCCGGCCCCTGCGTCGCCGAGTCGGAGCAGCTCTGCCTCGACGTCGCCGGGCGCATGAAGGAAATCACCGGCCGGCTGGGCATTCCCTACATCTTCAAGGCCTCCTACGACAAGGCGAACCGCAGCTCGTCGAAGTCCTTTCGCGGCCTCGGCATGGCAGAGGGGCTGCGCATCCTCGCCGAGGTGAGGCGCCAGATCGGGGTGCCGGTCATCACCGACGTGCATACCGAAGCCGAGATCGCCGCGGTCGCCGCCGTCGTGGATGTGCTGCAGACGCCGGCCTTCCTGTGCCGCCAGACCGATTTCATCCAGGCCTGTGCCGCATCGGGCAAGCCGGTGAACATCAAGAAGGGCCAGTTTCTCGCGCCCGGCGACATGAAGCAGGTCGTCGCCAAGGCCAAGGAAGCCAACGGCGGGGCGGACACGATCATGGTCTGCGAGCGCGGCGCCTCGTTCGGCTACAACAACCTCGTGTCGGACATGCGTAGCTTGGCGATCATGCGCGAGACCGGCTGCCCGGTCGTCTTCGACGCCACCCACTCGGTGCAGCTGCCGGGCGGACAGGGCGCCAGCTCCGGCGGCCAGCGCGAGTTCGTGCCGGTGCTGGCGCGCGCGGCGGTCGCCGCCGGCATCGCCGGCCTGTTCATGGAAACGCACCCGAACCCGGCGGAAGCCCTGTCCGACGGCCCGAACGCCTGGCCGCTGCCGCAGATGGAGGCTTTGCTGACTACGCTCATGAAACTCGACGCTGTCGTCAAACAGCAAGGTTTCGGCGCTGAAATGTAAAGATCGTCAAACTGAAAGGAACCCCCAATGAGTGCCATCGTTGATGTCGTCGCCCGCGAGATTCTCGATTCCCGCGGCAATCCCACCGTCGAAGCCGACGTCCTGCTCGAAAGCGGCGTGATGGGCCGTGCTGCCGTGCCGTCCGGCGCCTCCACCGGCTCGCGCGAAGCCATCGAACTGCGCGACGGCGACACCGGCCGCTATCTCGGCAAGGGCGTGCTGAAGGCCGTCGAGAACGTCAATACCGAAATCTCCGAAGCCATCATCGGCCTCGACGCCGAGGAGCAGGCCTTCATCGACCGCAGCCTGATCGAACTCGACGACACCGACAACAAGTCGCGCCTCGGCGCCAACGCCATGCTGGCCGTCTCGATGGCGGTCGCCAAAGCGGCCGCCGAGGAAGCCGGCCTGCCGCTCTACCGCTACTTCGGCGGTTCCGGCTCGATGACCATGCCGGTGCCGATGATGAACGTCATCAACGGCGGCGCGCACGCCAACAACAACCTCGACATCCAGGAATTCATGATCCTGCCGGTCGGCGCGAACAGCTTCCGCGAGGCGCTGCGCTGCGGCGCCGAAATCTTTCACAACCTCAAGAAGCTCGTCGACAAGAAGGGCTACCCGACGACGGTCGGCGACGAGGGCGGCTTCGCGCCGAACGTCGCCGGCAACGACGAGGCCATCGAACTGATCCTCAAGGCCATCGAGGCCGCCGGCTACACGCCCGGCCAGGACGTCGTGCTCGGCCTCGACTGTGCCGCTTCCGAGTTCTACAAGGACGGCAAATACATCCTCGCCTCCGAGAAGCTGGAGCTCGATTCCGCCGGCATGGTCGATTACCTCGCCACGCTGGCCGGCAAGTACCCGATCATCAGCATCGAGGACGGCATGGCCGAAGGCGACTGGGAAGGCTGGGTCAACCTCACCGGCAAGCTTGGCAAGAACGTCCAGATCGTTGGCGACGACCTGTTCGTCACCAACCCGAAGATCCTGCGGGAAGGCATTCAGAAGGGCGCCGCCAACGCCATCCTGATCAAGGTGAACCAGATCGGCACGCTGACCGAGACCTTTGCCGCCGTCGAGATGGCCAAGCGCGCCGGTTGGACCAACGTGATCTCCCACCGCTCCGGCGAAACCGAGGACTCGACCATCGCGGACATCGCCGTGGGCCTCAACGCGGGCCAGATCAAGACGGGCTCGCTCTGCCGTTCCGACCGCATCGCCAAGTACAACCAGCTGCTGCGCATCGAGGAAGACCTCGGCGACACGGTGACCTATCCCGGCCTCGACACCTTCTACAACCTGAGAAAATAACCCCTGGCCATGAAATGGCCGACCTGGGTGCTGGTCGCTCTGCTGGTCCTGCTGCAGTATCCACTGTGGTTCGGCAAGGGCGGCCTGCTCCGGGTGCGCGAGATGGAGCGGCAGGTCGCCGCCCAGCGTGAAGTCAATCAATCGCTCGAGACGCGCAACGCGTCGCAGGAAGCCGAAGTCCGCGACCTGAAGTCCGGCTACGAAGCCATCGAGGAACGCGCGCGCTACGAACTGGGCCTCGTCAAGGACGGCGAGGTTTTTGTGCAGACGCCGCAGAAGCGGCCATGAACGGCAAGATGCCGTGGCGTCACGGGCCCAATTCAAACTCTTGATATGTACGGCTAACTGCCGTATTATTGCTTCAGGAGGATTATGCCATGCCCGCAACCATGTCTACCGCGCGACTCGAAGCCAGAATCAGTGCCGATCTGCATGCCATGCTCAAACGCGCCGCCGAAATTCAGGGGCGCACCATGACCGACTTTGTCGTGTCCGCTGTCCAGGACGCCGCCCAGGAGGCCATCGAAAAATCCGCGGCGATGCGCTTGTCGCTTGCCGATCAGGAATGCTTTGCAAAAGCGTTGCTGTCTCCGCCGCGTCCGACGCCTGCCCTGAAACGCGCTTTTGCACGCCGCCGCAAACTGGTCGGCGGCGCCGAGTGAGCAAGGCGCTGTTTCGGATCGCGCTGCTGGATGAATCCCGCGGACGGACGTCATTTTGCAGCGGTTCGAAACCATTGGACAGCTATTTCCGGCAACAGGTCAGCCAGGATTGTCGACGCCGGGTAACGGCCTGCTTCGTCGCGCTGGATGCCGAAGGCAGGATTGCCGGCTATTACACGCTGGCATCGGCAAGTCTTCCACTGCCGGATCTGCCTGCCGAGATAGGCGGAAAGCTGCCACGCTATCCAACCGTGCCAACCGTTCGGCTCGGTCGGCTGGCTGTCGATCGGGATTTTCAGGGGCAGGGACTGGGCGGCGCCTTGCTGGCCGATGCCCTTGATCGATCCATTCGCTCGGAAATTGCCGCCTTCGCGATGGTGGTCGACGCCAAGGACGAGCGCGCGGCGGCGTTCTATCGTCACCATGGATTCATCGCGTTGCCGACAGCGCGCACAACCCTGTTTCTGCCGCTGGCTTCGGCGCCCGGGAACAACCGTTCCCCCTTCTCCTGCGGCGCTGCCAGGACGTAAAAAAGCCCGACAGATTTTCTGTCGGGTTTTTTTGCCGGTAGGTTGGTTAATCGTTACGCGGACTTGCGGCGACGCAACGCGGCCAGACCGGCCAAACCCAGACCCATCAAGGCCAAAGAGGCAGGCTCCGGAACTGCACTGCCATCTGTACGCAGATTCGCGGCCACGATATACGCATCGCCAAGCACGAACGACTTGATGCGGCGGTTGGCTGATTGCGCCGCACGGCGCACCCGATGCCATCCATGGGGCCTGACGGGCCGCCAGTACCAGGTTCAGTCGCTCAGTTCGATCTGCCCGCTGACATTCACCGTGACGTTGGATTCGCCTGCCTCGATCGGCATCGGCGCCGACTCGGCGGAGGCCATCAGCGCGGCGCCGCGCGCCACCGGGTAGGGCTGCGGATAATGGCCGCCGGCATTCACGCTCAGCTGGCGGATGCGGTAGGGCTTCTTCAGGGTTGCCGCGATGCGTGCTGCCTTGGCGTTGAAGGCTTCGATCGCCTCGAGGGTCGCGTCGTCTTCGGCCTGGCGGCGGGTTTCCGGCGCGGGCGAGAAGTTGATGCCGCCGATGGCCAGCGATCCGCCCTGCAGCTTGCCGACGGCGGTCGAGAGCGCCGCCGCGTCGCGGCTTTCGAGCAGCAGTTCCGAACGCATGCGCCAGCTCTCGATGACGCGACCGGTCTTGCCGTAGATCGGCCAGGTGTGCGTGCCGCCGCTCTTCACCGTGATGCCCGGCTGGGCCTTGGCCGTGGCGAGGCCGTCGGCGACGATGGCCTTGAGCTTGTGCGCGACTTCGGACGGATCGCTGCCCGTCAGTTCGACATAGGCGCTGGCGCGGCCAAGGTCGTTGGCGACGGGGCGTTGCACTTCGACGCGGAAATCGACCAGTGTACCCGCCGGCTTGACGGGTTCCGCGGCAAAAA
>CAZPIE010000047.1:0-3966 GCA_964586275.1 uncultured Methyloversatilis sp.
TCGTGCTGCGGGGGCAGATGGGCGTGTACCGCATCCATGACTTCCTGCAGCGCGTGCGGACCGGTGACGGCGAGCACGCTCGGGTGGGTGTCCTGGACGACCGTTCCTTTGGCGCCGAGACAGCCAGTGACGATGACCTTGCCGTTCTCGGCGAGGGCTTCGCCGATCGCAGCGAGGGATTCCTCGACGGCGGCATCGATGAAGCCGCAGGTGTTGACGACCACCAGATCCGCGCCGTCATAGCTGCCGGAGATCTCGTAGCCTTCGGCGCGCAGGCGGGTGAGGATCTGCTCGGCATCGCTGGCGGCCTTCGGGCAGCCGAGCGATACGAAACCGACGCGGGGGATGCGCGTCTTCTTTCTCGATGCCACTACTTTTTCTTTTCGGCCTTTTCGGGAGGCGTTTGGCCGGGGAACTGGAAGCCGCCGAACATTTTCTTGGTCTGCTCCTGGAGGCTGTCCTGCATCTGCTGGAACATTTTCTGGCTTTGCTCGACGTAGGTCCTCATCATGCTTTGCATCGCCGGGCCTTGGAAATTCAGGAACTGGGCCCAGAGATCCTTGCTCATCGCGGCGTTGTCCCCGTACAGGTGCTGGACCTGGTCCTGCAGCTTCTTCTGCATGTCGGCGAAGGCGGTGATGTTGTTCTCGAGGTATTGGCCCATCATGCCCTGCATGGCGTTGCCGTAGAAGCGGATCATCTGCGCCAGCAGATCGGAGGTGAACATCGGCGCGCCGCCGGCTTCTTCCTCGAGGATGATCTGCAGCAGGATGCTGCGCGTCAGGTCGTCGCCCGTCTTGGCGTCCACGACGCGGAACTCTTCATGCTTCAGCACCAGTTCCTTCACGTCGGCGAGCGTGATGTAGGTGCTGGTGCGCGTGTCGTAGAGACGGCGGTTCGGATATTTCTTGATGAGACGGGTCTGTTCGGCCATGTTTTATTCCTCCCCTTGCTTTACGCGGCGCCGCCATGGCGGCGGCGCCATTGCAACATGTTACCCCTACTGGAAGTGCAGGCCGCCGTTGATGTTGAGCGTGGCGCCCGTCACATAGCCGGCCAGTTCGGAGGCCAGGTAGGAACAGGCGGCGCCTATTTCCTCGGGCTTGGCCAGGCGCTTCATCGGGATCGTGTCGATGATGCTCTTGAGCACGTCCTCGCGGATCGCCATCACCATCTTGGTGGCGACGTAGCCGGGGGCGATCGCATTCACGGTGACACCCTTGGTAGCCAGTTCCTGGGCCAGTGCCTTGGTAAAACCGATCACGCCGGCCTTGGCCGCGGAGTAGTTGGTCTGGCCGGCCTGGCCCTTGACGCCATTGACCGATGAGATGTTGATGATGCGGCCCCAGCCGCGTTCGGCCATCTTGGCGGAGCATTGCTTGGTCATGTTGTACAGCGAGGTCAGGTTGGTGGAGATGACCGCATCCCACTGGTCCTTTTCCATTTTGGCGAACATGCGGTCGCGGGTGATGCCGGCGTTATTGACGAGGATGTCGATCGGGCCGGCAGCGGCCTCGGCTGCGGCGACCATCTTCTGGCAGTCTTCCAGCGCGGCGACGTCGCCGGCGACGCAGACGAAATCCTTGAAGCCGGCAGCGGCCATCTCCTTGAGCCACTCATCCTTGTTGTCGAATTGCGGATGGTAGGCGGCGACGACCTTGTGGCCGTCCTTGGCGAAGGCCTGGCAAATGGCGGTGCCGAGACCGCCCATGGCGCCGGTGACGAGTGCTACGCGTTGAGTCATGTTTTTTCCCTTTCAGGTTGATATGTTGCTGCTGTTGGTCAAGCTTTCGCCTTGACATACCGGCCGGGCGCAGGCTCGCCCGGTGGATGTTTCTTGCTGCCCAGGCGGCCGCGCGCGGCGACTTCGCCAGCGGCGAACTGGCCGAGCCATGCGCTCCAGCGCGGCCACCAGCTGCCCGGCACCTCGGTGGCGCCGGCCAGCCATGCGTCGGGCTGGGCGTCGGCGTTGCCCCGGCTGTCGTTGATCCAGTGGCTGCGCTTGTTCTTGGCGGCGGGGTTGATCACGCCGGCGATGTGTCCCGAAGCGCCGAGCACGAAAGTCGACTGCCCGCCGAGATGCCCGCGGCCGAGATAGGACGATTCCCACGGCACGATATGATCTTCTCGCGTAGCGAGAATAAATGTCGGCATGTCGACCTTGCGCAGATCCGCCTTGACGCCGCACATCGCCAGCTTGCCCGGCACGCGCAGGCTGTTTTCCAGGTAGAGATGGCGCAGGTACCACGCGGCGAACGGGCCGGGCAGGTTGGTCGAATCGGCATTCCAGTAAAGCAGGTCGAAGGCGGCGGGCGGGTTGCCCTTGAGGTAATTGCCGACCACGTACCGCCAGATCAAGTCGTTGGCGCGCAGGGCCGAGAAGGTGGCCGACAGCTCGCGCGCGGTGAGCAGCCCGCCCTTGCCGATCGTGGCCTCGCGCATCGCTACGGAGGCTTCGTCGACGAAGCAGCCGATCTCGCCGGTGTCGGTGAAATCGAGCAGCGTGGTCAGCAGCGTCAACGCGGCGACCGGATCCTCGCCGCGCGCCTTCGCGACGGCCAGCGCAGAGGTGAGGATCGTGCCGCCGACGCAGAAGCCCAGCGCATTGATCCGGTCGATGCCGCAGATTTCCTGCACGACCTCGATGGCGGCGAGCGGACCTTTTTCGATGTAGTCGTCCCAGGTCAGATGGCCTTGATCGGCCTGCGGGTTGCGCCAGGAGACGAGGAAGACCGTCTGGCCCTGCGCCACGGCGTAGCGGATGAAGGAGTTCTCCGGCTGCAGGTCGAGGATGTAGAACTTGTTGATGCAGGGCGGGACGACGAGCAGGGGACGCTTCGCCACGGTGTCGGTCAGCGGCGCGTATTGCAGCAACTGGAACACTTCGTTCTCGAAAACCACGGCGCCCGGCGTGATCGCGAGGTTGCGGCCGACCTCGAAGGCCGCGTCGTCGGTCATCGAGATGCGGCCCTTTTCCATGTCGGCGATCAGGTTCTGCAGGCCGAGCTTGATGCTCTCGCCGTTCGTTTCGAGCGCCTTCTGGATGAACTCCGGATTGGTGGCGGCGAAATTCGACGGCGCCAGCGCATCGACCATCTGGCGCATGGCGAACTGCACGCGCTTGCGCGGCAACTGCTGCGGAATCGGCATCGCGTCGGCCATCCGCTTGAGGTACTGGGCGTTCAGCAGATAGGCCTGGCGCAACCAGTCGTAGATCGGGCTTTGCGCCCAGGCCGGATGGCTGAAGCGCTTGTCGCCGGGTTCGGGCTGGATCAAGGGCTCGGCAGGAGAGTCCTTGCTGCGCTGGAGCATGGCCTGCCACAAGGAGAGGTGTCGCTCCTGCCATTCCTTCTGCAGGGAGCGCAGGGCATTGTTGGGGTCTTGGGTGGAGGTCATGGGGCGATTTTGCATTGCACCATAGAAGCTGTCAATCGAGCCATATCAGGCTGGCCATGCGGCCGGTCGCACCATCGCGGCGATAGGAAAAGAATTGCTGCGCATCGCGCACCGTGCAAAAGTCGGCGCTGCCGATACGGCATATCCCCAAACCCGCCAGCCGTTGCCGCGCCAGCAGATAGATGTCGCAGAGCCACTTGCCATTGGGCCGGGCGACGAAGGCCCGCGCTGCCTGCGGATCATGGGCACAGAAGGTGTCGCGGACTTCGCCGCCGACCTCGAACTGCTGCGGGCCGATGGCCGGTCCAAGCCAGGCAAGCAGGCGTTCGCCGGGTACCTCCATCGCCGCGACCGTGGCTTCGATCACGCCGGCGGCCAGCCCGCGCCAGCCGGCATGCGCGGCGGCGACCACCGTGCCGGCCGCGTCGCACAGCAGCAGCGGCAGGCAGTCGGCGGTCAGTACCGCGCAGACCACGCCGGGACTGCGGGTGAAGGCGGCATCGGCTTCTGCGCCGCTGGCTGCCCGTGCCGCATCGATGCAGCGGGTACCGTGCACCTGCTTCAGCCAGA
>CAZPIE010000047.1:4066-10109 GCA_964586275.1 uncultured Methyloversatilis sp.
TGCCGGATGTTCGCCATGTGCACGCGAATCTGGTGGGTGCGCCCGGTTTCGAGCCGGCACTCGACGAGCGTGCATTCCGCGAAGCGTTCGACGGGAAAGTAATGCGTGCGCGCCGCCTTGCCGCCCTGCCTGACGACCGCCATCTTCGTGCGCTGCACGGGATGGCGACCGAGCGGGGCATCCACCGTGCCGCCGGCCGCGACCTGGCCATGCACCAGCGCGAGGTAGTGGCGCTTCACCGTGCGCGCCTGCAGCTGGCGCACCAGGTCGGTCTGCGCGGCGAGCGTCTTCGCCACGACCATGAGTCCGGACGTTTCCTTGTCGAGCCGATGCACGATGCCGGCGCGCGGCAGCTGGGCGAGTTCCGGCGCATGGTGCAGCAGTGCGTTCATCAGCGTGCCCGAGGTGTTGCCGTTGCCCGGATGGACGACCAGTCCCGCCGGCTTGTCGATGACGACGAGCGTCGCGTCCTCGTAGATGATCGGCAACGGGATGTCCTCGGCGGCATCTTCGAAAGTCGGCTTCCGCGAGACGGCACAGGCGACGGTTTCGCCGCCATGCACCTTGCGCTTGGCATCGGCCGGGGCGCCGTCGAGCCGGATCAGGCCCTGCTTGAGCCAGCCTTGCAGGCGGCTGCGCGAATGCTCGGGAAACAGCTTTGCCAGGGCGGCGTCGAGGCGCAGGCCGGCGCACTCGGGCGGAATGGATACCTGGGCGACTTCGCTATAATCGGCCGACTTCACTGTGGATTCGCTCATCATGCGTAGTTTAGCTTCCCTGCTTGCCCTGCTCCTGACCCTCTTCGTCGGCGGCTGCGGCCTGCTGCCCGAGCAGATCGACGAAACCGCCGGCTGGTCGGCCAACAAGCTCTACGCCGAAGCCAAGACCGCGATGGCCGACGGCGCCTACGACAAGGCCGTCAAGTATTTCGAGAAGCTCGAGGCGCGCTACCCCTATGGCCGTTACGCGCAGCAGGCGCAGATCGAAACCGCCTACGCCTACTACAAGCAGGGAGAAAAGGCGCTCGCCATTGCCGCCTGCGACCGCTTCATCCGTCTGCACCCGAACCACCCGAACGTCGATTATGTGTATTACTTGAAGGGGCTGGTGAACTTCAACGAGGATCTCGGCCTGCTTGGCTACGTCAGCATGCAGGACCCGACCGAACGCGACCCCAAGGCCGCGCAGGAATCCTTCGAGGCCTTCAAGGCGCTGGTGAATGCCTACCCCGACAGCAAGTACGCCAAGGATGCCGCGCTGCGCATGGCCTATCTCGTCAATGCACTGGCCTCCGGGGAAGTGCATGTCGCCCGCTACTACATGAAGCGCGGCGCCTACGTGGCTGCCGTCAATCGCGCCCAGGCCGCGCTCAAGACCTATCCAGACGCGCCGGCCACCGAGGAGGCGCTGTTCATCATGATCAAGGGCTACGACGCGCTCGGCATGAACGATCTGCGCGACGATGCCGAGCGCGTGATGAAGAAGAACTTTCCCAACAGCGAGTATTACAAGCGCGGTCTCGACAAGCGGGAGCCGTGGTGGAAGCTCTGGTAGTTCAGTTGCGTTGTCGTCTTGCCTCGAAGAGGCAGATGCCGGAAGCGACCGAGACGTTGAGGCTCTCGACCGAACCGTACATCGGGATGCGCGCCAGTTCGTCGCAGGTCTCGCGCGTCAGCCGGCGCAAGCCTTCGCCTTCCGCCCCCAGCACCCAGGCCGTCGCGCCCTTCTGCTCGATGGCGTAGAGATCCTTGCTTGCCTCGCCGGCCGCGCCGATGGTCCAGATGCCGCGCTCCTTGAGGTCGCGCAGCGTGCGGGCGAGGTTGGTGACGACGAGGTAGGGCACGGTGTCGGCGGCGCCGCTGGCGACCTTGATCGCCGTGGCGTTGAGGCCGCAGGCGCGGTCCTTCGGCGCGATGACGGCGTGCGCGCCGGCCGCGTCGGCGACGCGCAGACAGGCGCCGAGATTGTGCGGATCGGTGACGCCGTCGAGCACCAGCAGCAGCGCGGGTTCCTGCAGGCCGTCGAGGACGTCGTCGACCGTCAGGTACCTCTGCTGCGCGGCGACCTTCGCCACCACGCCCTGGTGCCGGCCGCCCTGCGCCATCCCGTCGAGCCGTGCGGCATCGACGGCAACCATGCGCACGCCGTGGCGTTCGGCCAGTTGCACGAGATCGCGCATGCGGCCGTCCTGGCGTCCCGCCGCGAGATAGATTTCCCGCACCCCTGCCGGATCGTGGCGCAGCTTGGCGGTGACGGCATGGAAGCCGTGGATCAGGCGTGCATCATCCGCCATGCTTGATGACGCGGTACTGCGCGGTCATGCGGTGGGTTTCGCCCGGAGCGAGCGTGATCGCGTCGTCGGCCGCATTGGCGGTTTCGACGCAGACCATGCGGTCTTCGCCTTGCTTGCCGAAGTCGCCCATCTTGGCCGCCTTCTCCTTGCCGGGGTTCCAGACCACGGTGGAGCGGCTGCCGGTGCTGGTGATCAGGAGCGTGCGCTTGAGCACCGGGTCGACGATGCCGCAGCAGCCGGACGTGCCGAGATACACGCGGTCGGTTTCGCCGGCGAAGGTTACGACACCCTTCTGCTTCTTGCGCTTGCCGCCATCCACCTTGTCGATGTAGCTGCAGCCTGCCAGCCCGGCGATCTCGACCCGGTCGATGGCGCCGATCTCGAAGTAGGTGTGCAGGGCCTGGCCGAGCGTGAAGGGGGTGTGGCCGGTGTTCGTGGTGGTCAGTTCGACTTCGAGTTCCTGGCCGACGGTGACGATGTTCTTCGCCAGCGAAGGATGGGGCCACATCGCGCAGGACGCGTCGTTCATGACCGGTTCGAATTCGAGCCGCACGCGGCCGTCGGGCAGCTGGCGGGCATCGAGCAGCAGCCACGGGATCGTGCGCGCGAAGCCGTGGCCGGGATAGGAGGTTTCGGATGCGTGCGGGCCAAACCACGGCCAGCAGAGCGGTACGCCGCCGCGGATCGACTTGCCCGGCGCGAACTTCGCCGCCTTCGACAGCCAGATGACGGGTTTCTGCCCCCGCGGTTGCCAGGTCATCACATGCGCGCCCTGCAGCGCGATGCTCGCGGTCGAGAACGGCGTCTTGACATCGACGGCAATGAAACCGGGCGCCTTTTCGTTGAAGTCCAGGAAGCCGGCGCCGGCGAAGCGCAGCTTCAGATCGTTGAGTTGGGACATGGGTTATTCCTCCTTGATGTGTAGTTCCGCAAGACTTTCGGCGACGATTTCCCTGACTTCCGCATCGGGGTCATCACGCCGCGCTTCGAGATACTTGACTGCATCCTGCGTGCCGCTCAGGCCGAGCAGATGGCAGGCGTCGGCGCGCACGCGCGCGTCGCCATGGCCGGCCAGCATGCCGAGCGCGGGCACCAGCGCCTGCAGGGCGGGCGTGTTCGCGTAGCGTTCGAGCACCGCGCTGGCGCCGAAGCGCACATTGAGGTTGGCCTCGGGATCGGCGACGATCGGCAGCAGGTCGGCCAATGCCTTCGGCAAGCGCTCGACCACTGCCAGCACCGATTTCAGCTGGCCTTCGAGCAGCCAGATCTGGAACTGCGCGGCGCGGTCGCGCAGGCTGGCGCGCAGGGCTGCGCGCGTGGCGTCCGAGGCAATCGGATAGCTGTAGCCCATTACGCACCCTCGGCCAGTCGAAAATCTATTTTGTTCTGCTCGAGATCGACGCGCACGAGCTGCACGCGCACGCGGTCGGCGAGCCGGTAGCGCACACCGGTGCGCTCGCCGACCATCGCATGCGCCTTCTCGTCGAAGTGGAAGTAGTCGCGGCCGAGGTCGGACACATGCACGAGTCCCTCGACGAACACCGTGTCGAGCGCGACGAAGATGCCGAAGGGCACGACCGAGGAGATGCTGCCGGCGAACACTTCGCCGATGCGGTCCTGCATGTACCAGCACTTGAGCCAGGCTTCGACGTCGCGCGTCGCGTCGTCGGCGCGGCGCTCGGTGGCGGAGCAGGCCAGGCCCACCTCTTCCCAATTCAGCGTGTCGTAGTGCCGTCCCGCCAGCGCCGACTTTATCGCGCGGTGGATCAGCAGGTCCGGATAGCGACGGATCGGCGAGGTGAAGTGGGTGTAGCTCTCGTAAGCGAGACCGAAATGCCCGACGTTGTCCGGGCTGTAGATTGCCTGCTTGAGCGAGCGCAGCATCACGGTCTGGAGGAGCTGCTTGTCGGGACGGTTCCGGATCTTCTCGATCAGCTGCGCGTAGTCCTTGGCGTGCGGCTCCTCGCCGCCCCCGAGTTGCAGGCCGAAGGTGCCGAGAAAGTCGCGCAGCTTGGCGAGCTTCTCAGGCGTCGGTCCTTCGTGGATGCGGTAGAGCGCCGGATGTCCGCGTTCCTTGAGGAAGTCGGAGGCGCAGACGTTCGCCGCGAGCATGCACTCCTCGATGATGCGATGCGCGTCGTTGCGCTCGTAGGGCTCGATGCGCTCGATCTTGCCGTGGTCGTCGAAGACCATGCGCGTCTCGACGGTCTCGAAATCGATGGCGCCGCGTTTTGCGCGCGCCTTCTGCAGCACGCGGTAGAGCGCGTCGAGGTTTTCCATGTAGGGCAGCAGGGGCCCGATCTTCGCGAGCGCCACCGCATCCTTGTCGTAGAGTGCCGCCGCGACTTCGGTGTACGTCAGCCTTGCATGCGACCAGATCACCGCCGGATAGAAGCGGTACTGCTTGATCGCGCCGCTGGCGGAAATCGCCATGTCGCAGACCATGCAGAGGCGCTCGACCTGCGGGTTCAGCGAACACAGGCCGTTGGACAGCTTCTCGGGCAGCATCGGGATCACGCGGCGCGGAAAATACACCGAGTTGCCGCGCTCGCGCGCCGTGGCATCGAGTGCGTCGCCGTCCTGCACGTAGTGGGAGACGTCGGCGATGGCGACGACAAGACGGAAGCCCTTGCCCTGCCGCTCGCAATACACGGCGTCGTCGAAGTCCTTGGCCGTTTCGCCGTCGATGGTGACCAGCGGCAGCGTGGTGATGTCCTCGCGGCCCTTCCAGTCTGACTTGCGCACCGCATCCGGGAGCCTTTTCGTCTGCGCCAGCGCCTCCTTCGAGAATGCGAAGGGGAGCTCGTGCTTGCGCAGTGCGATCTCGATCTCCATGCCGGGATCGGCGTAGTTGCCGAGGATCTCGACGACGCGGCCGATCGGCTGCGCGTGCTTGGTCGGCTGCTCGATGATGTCGATCATCACCACCTGGCCGGCCTGCGGGCGCAGGGCTTTCCGGTCCCCTTTTTCCGGCGGCGCGATCAGGATGTCCTGGCTGATGCGCTTGTTCTCGGCGACGACGAAGAACACACCGTGCTCCTGGAACACGCGGCCAACGAGGCGGGTGTTGGCGCGCTCGGTAACCTCGACGATGTGGCCTTCGGGCCGTCCCTTGCGGTCGATGCCGACGATGCGCGCGATGACGTGGTCGCCGTGCAGGACCTTGGCCATTTCCTTCTCGGGCAGGAACAGGTCGGCGCCCCCATGCTCACCCGGCTCGCGCACGAGGAAGCCGAAACCGTCCGGATGGCCCTGCACGCGGCCCTTGATCAGGTCGGCCTTGTCGGGCAGCAGCCAGTCGTTGCGGCGGTTCTGCATAAGTTGTGCGTCACGCGCCATGGCCCCGAGGCGGCGCTGGAAGGGTTCGCGCTCGAAGTCGGCGATGTCGAGCAATTCGCAGAGGCGGTCGAACGGGACGGGCACGCCCTGCTCGGTGAGCACCTGCAGGATGTATTCGCGGCTGGGGAGCGGAAAGGGGTACTTTTCGCATTCGCGCGCGAACTCGGGATCGGCGCGGCGGATCTTCGAAAGCTTGCGGTTTTGCGCTGTTCGCTTGTTTGACATTGATGGTTTTTTCATTAGAATGCGCGCCTTCGCGAGCCTGCCCAGGTGGCGGAATTGGTAGACGCACTAGTTTCAGGTACTAGCGGGTAACACCGTGGAGGTTCGAGTCCTCTCCTGGGCACCAAGGAAGGCGCGACACGAGGATACAGGAAGCCGCTGACGCAAACACCGCGCAGCGGCTTTTTT
>CAZPIE010000048.1:0-10083 GCA_964586275.1 uncultured Methyloversatilis sp.
CGGATGACGTGACGTCGGACGGCCACACTGAAGGTATCACACCGATTCGTGCCGGCCGCCTGCGGCTGATCAATTACTACGGTTCGGAGCTACTCAGGCCGCGCGTCGAATACCGTGCCGAATACTGGGATGGCAACCGTTGGGCCACCAACACGCTCGATTCGACGAATCCGATCGTCGCCGGCAATATCGCCACGGGCGGCTTGACGGTGAACGGCGTGAATGCGCTGAACAATGGCATCGGTTTCATCACCTTCAATACCGCGGCAGCGGGCAGCTACGATATCGCGCTGAATTTGAACGCGGTGGGGAGCGATACTTCCTGCAATGCCGCGCATGGCGGCACGCCTGCGAACAGGCCCTGGCTGCAAGGTCACTGGGCGGCGCCGGCGAGCTGCGGCGGCATTGCGGCCTGGGCGCAAGACCCGAGCGCGCGCGTCCGGCTGGGGTCGCCGCGCGCCCCTTACATCTACCTGCGCGAGCGCTACTGAGTCATGGGGCAGCGCGGCTTCACCCTGGTCGAACTGGTCATGACGCTGTTGATCATCGGCATTCTGGCCATCGTCGCGCTGCCGCGCATGGACCTGCTGCGCGGCTGGGACGAGATCGGCTACCGCGATCGGGTGAAGGCAACGCTGGAATACGCGCGCAAGGCGGCGGTGGCCCAGCGGCGCGCGGTGCGCGTGACGATCGCCGGCAGCGGGCTGACGGTCGAAGCGCAGCGGCAGACGCCGGAGGGGGAGGGTACGGTCGCCTGGGCGCCGCTCAACCTGCCGGGCGGCAACACCCATACCTTTGCGGCGCCGAATGGCGTCAGCCTCGCCCCGGCCAATGATGTCGTGACCTTCTCCGCGCTGGGCCGGCCCGATGCGGCGAAGTCCTACACGGTTTCGGGCGGAGTCGGCACCATCAACGTGGAGGCCGAGACCGGCCATGTGCATTGACCGCTCACAGCGCGGCCTGACGCTCGTCGAGCTGATCGTCTTCATCGTCATCGTCGGCGTGGCGCTGGCGGGCGTGCTGACGGTGCTCAATCACACGACGCGCCACAGCGCCGATCCCCTGCTCAGGAAACAGGCGCTCGCGATCGCCGAGGCGATGCTGGAAGAAGTGATGCTGCAGCCCTTCACCTGGTGCGATCCCGACGACGCGAACGCGGCGACGGCTACCAGCTATGCCGACTGCACGACGGCCGAGAGCAACCTCGCCGCCGAGGCCGGCGAGGCGCGTGCGAGCGCGACGCCGCTGGACAACGTGAACGACTACAACGGTGTGACGACGAATACCAACATCGCCGGTGGCGGCGCGGCGTCTTTCGCAGCAAACGTCACTGTCGCGCAAAGCAGCTTGAACGGCATTGCGGCCGATGCCTCGCTGCTGATCACGGTATCCGTCACCGCGGGGGGCGAGACGATCCAGTTGCAGGGCTACCGCACCCGCTATTCACCTAATACCCTGCCATGAGACGAGTATCCGGCTTCACGCTGGTCGAGATGATCGTGGTGATCGCCATCACCGGCATCATCGCAGCCGCGGTCGCGGTGTTCATCCGCTATCCGGTGGAGGGTTACGGCGACGCGGTGCGACGCGCCGAACTGACCGATGCGGCCGACGTCGCCCTGCGCCGCATGACACGCGACGTGCGGCTGGCCTTGCCCAACAGCCTGCGCGTGATGACGGCCGGCGGCATCCACTATATCGAATTCATCATCACGCAAAGCGGTGGCCGCTACCGCGACGAGACCGACGGATCGACGGGCGGCGACTTTCTCGATTTTCTCGGCGACAACGCCTTCGACGTGCTGGGCCCCGCCGAGCTGGCCGCCGGCGACTTCGTCGTCATCTACAACCTCGGCGTTCCCGGCGCGGATGCCTATGCGGGCAACAATCGCGCGCAGGTCCAGTCGTTGGTTGGCAATACCGTGACCTTGACCGCGAGCCATGTTTTCCCGTTTCGTTCTCCCGGTGCGCGCTTCCAGGTGGTGCCCGGAGGTGCGCGCGCGGTGACCTACGCCTGTCCGCAGGCGATTGCTGGAAACCTGACACGCCACTGGAATTACGGTTTCAACGCCGCCCAGGCCGTGCCGGCGGGAGGCAGTTCCGCGCTGCTGGCGGGCAACGTCACCTGCAGCGTCGACTACAGTGCCAATGCCACCGGCCGCAACGGTTTGCTGTTCATCAGCCTGACGCTGACCAGCGGCGGCGAGAGCGTCGCGCTGTTCAACCAGATCCACGTGGATAACTCGCCATGAGCAGACTGCGCGGCTTCGCCATTTTCTCGGCAATCTTCATCCTCGTCGTGCTGGCGACACTGGGGGCGTTCATCCTCACCATCTCGTCAGGTCAGCAACTCGGCTCCGCCCTCGACGTGCAGGGCGTGCGCGCCTACCAGGCGGCCCGGGCCGGGATCGAGTGGGGGCTCTACCAGCAGATGCAAGGCGGGAACGCTTGTCCGGCGGGCAGTTTCGTCCCAGGCGCGGCGACCCTGAACGGTTTTACCGTGAGCGTGACCTGTGTGGCGGCTGCCGACGCCCATGGCGGCCCCACCGTCCGGACCCTGACGTCCACCGCTTGCAGCCAACCGCACGCAGGGAGCTGCCCGAATACCGTGAATCCGGGACCGCTTTATGTGGAGCGACGCCTGACGGTCACCTTCTGAAAGTCGGCGCTGACGGGACGGCGCCCCCGAGGAATAACCGTCCAATCCCCATCTATTCCCGGGTTCCTTCGCCACCCCGCCGGCAATAATTGCCGGCATGGCTGAAGAAAGCGATCTCGAAAAGACCGAACCCCCGTCACCCCGCCGTCTCGAAAAGGCGCGCGAGGAGGGGCAGGTTCCGCAATCGCGGGAGCTGACGGCGTTTCTCGTCATGGCGGCCGGCGCGGGCGGCCTCTGGGCGCTGTCCGGCTGGTTCGTGCGGCGCGGCGAAGATGTCATGCGCATGGGCCTGAGGTTCGACCGCCAGGACGCCTTCGATCCGCATGCGGTCGGCCTGAACCTGCTGACGATGGGTTCGGAGGCTGTCGCGACGCTGGCGCCGTTCTTCGTCGTCACGCTCGTCGCCGCCCTGCTGGCGCCGATACTGCTGACCGGAGGCTGGGTGTTTTCGCCCAAGGCGTTAAGCCTGAAACCGGAGCGCCTCGATCCCATCAAGGGGGTGAAACGGATGTTCTCCTGGCAGAGCATCGCCGAGATGGTCAAGGGCGTGCTCAAGACGCTGTTGCTGGGCGGCATCGTGTTCTGGGTCGTCCTCAACGAGCGCGACAACCTCTTTGCCCTGCTCGGCCAGCCGATCGAATCAGCCTTGCCCTCCTTCGGGCGCATGCTGCTGTATGCCTTCATCGGCTTCGTCGCCGGCCTGGCCGTGATCGCGCTGATCGACGTGCCCTTTCAGCTCTGGCGCTACTACGTCGGCCTGCGCATGACCAAGGAAGAACTCAAGCAGGAACTGAAGGAACTGGAGGGCGATCCCCATTTGAAGGCCCGCATCAAGAGCCAGCAGCGCGAGATCGCGCGGCGGCGCATGATGGCCGAGGTGCCGAAGGCCGACGTGGTGGTGACCAACCCGACGCACTTCGCCGTCGCCCTCAAGTACGACAGCACGAAGATGGGCGCGCCGATGGTGGTGGCGAAGGGCATGAACCTCGTGGCGCAGCGGATCCGCGAACTTGCCGCCGAGAACAAGGTGCCGGTGATCGAACTCCCGCCGCTGGCGCGCGCGCTGCATCGCCATGTCGAGATCGGCGCGGCGATCCCCGCGGCGCTCTATGCGGCGGTCGCGGAGGTGATGGCCTACATCTACCAGCTCAATGCCTTCATGGCGCAAGGCGGCGCGCCGGGCGGGACGGCTGGCCTGCTGCCGCCGACGCCGCCCGCGGCGGTCGCCGTGCCGGCCGGCCTTGATCCGGGAGCCGCCGAGTAATGGCTGTGCAAACCCTCGGCTGGCAGGCGCTCGCCCGGCCCGAAAACCTCAAGGCGCTGGCGGCGCCGGTCCTGATCGTCCTGATCCTGGCGATGCTGGTGCTGCCGCTGCCGCCGTTCATGCTCGACCTGTTCTTCACCTTCAACATCGCGCTGTCGGTGATGGTGATGCTGGTCGCGCTGTACACGCTCAAGCCGCTCGACTTCTCGGTCTTCCCCACGGTGCTGCTGGTGACGACCCTGCTGCGCCTCTCCCTGAACGTCGCCTCGACGCGCATCGTGCTGCTCGAAGGCCATACCGGCCCGGACGCGGCCGGCAAGGTGATCGAGGCCTTCGGCCACTTCCTGGTCGGCGGCAACTACGCGGTCGGCCTCATCGTCTTCGTCATCCTGACGGTGATCAACTTCGTGGTCATCACCAAGGGCGCCGGCCGCATCGCCGAAGTCTCGGCGCGCTTCACCCTCGACGCGATGCCGGGCAAGCAGATGGCGATCGATGCCGACCTCAACGCCGGCCTGATCGGCGAGGACGAGGCGCGCCGCCGGCGCAAGGAGATCGCCCAGGAAGCCGATTTCTACGGCTCGATGGACGGCGCCTCGAAGTTCGTGCGCGGCGACGCGATCGCCGGCATCCTGATCCTGCTCATCAACATCATCGGCGGCCTGATCGTCGGCATGCTCCAGCACGACATGCCGGCGGGACAGGCGGCCAAGGTCTATACGCTGCTGACCATCGGCGACGGTCTCGTGGCGCAGATCCCCGCGCTGGTGATCTCCGTCGCGGCCGGTCTCGTGGTCTCGCGCGTCAATGACGAAAAGGACATCACCACCTCCTTCATGGGGCAGATGTTCGGCAATCCGACGGTGCTGGCGCTGGTGGCGGGCATCCTCGGCGCGCTCGGCATCATTCCCGGCATGCCGCACTTCGTCTTCCTGCTGCTCGCTGCCGTCTTCGGGGCGCTGGCCTGGTGGAAGATGCATCAGCAGCGGGAACGGCTCGCGGCGGAAACCGCCAAGCCCCTTGCGCCGGTGGCTGCTGCCGAAGAGGCCGCGGAAGCGAGCTGGGCCGATGTCGCGCCGGTCGACGTGCTCGGCCTCGAAGTCGGCTACCGGCTGATCCCGCTGGTTGATCGCGGGCAGGACGGCGAGTTGCTCAAACGCATCCGCGGGCTGCGCAAGAAGTTCGCGCAGGAGGTTGGCTTCCTCACGGCGCCGGTGCATATCCGCGACAACCTGGAACTCAAGCCGACCGGTTACCGGATCACCCTCAAGGGGGTCGAGGTCGGCGCCGGCGAGGCCTATCCGGGCATGTTTCTGGCGATCAATCCCGGCAGCGTCAGCGGTCCGCTGGCGGGCACGCAAACCCGCGACCCGGCCTTCGGCCTGCCGGCCGTCTGGATCGAGCAGGGGATGCGCGACCAGGCGCACATCATGGGCTACACGGTGGTCGATGCCGGCACGGTGATCGCCACCCATCTCAACCACCTGATCCTCACTCATGCCGCCGATCTGCTCGGCCGCCAGGAAACGCAGGCGCTCCTCGACCATCTGGCTAAGGATGCGCCGAAGCTCATCGAGGATCTGGTGCCCAAGGCCCTGCCGCTCGCCACCGTGCAGCGCGTCCTGCAGAACCTGCTCGAGGAGAGCGTCAATATCCGCGACATGCGCACCATCATCGAAGTCATGGCGACCCATGCCGTGCGCGTTCAGGATGCGGGGGAATTGACCGCGCTGGTGCGCGTCGCGTTGGGCCGCGCGATCGTCCAGCAGGTCTTCGGCAGCAGCGACGAGTTGCAGGTCATCGCCCTCGATCCCGGTCTCGAACGCGTGCTCGGCCAGGCGCTGCAGGGTGGCGGTGCCGATGGTTCTGGCATCGAACCCGGCCTGGCCGACGCGCTGCTGCGCGAGACCGTCGAAGCCGCGAAGAAGCAGGAGAAGCTCGGCCTGCCGGCGGTGCTGCTGGTCTCCGGCAATCTGCGCTGGCTGCTGTCGCGCTTCCTGCGCCGCGCCTGGCCGAATCTGAAGGTGCTGTCGAACAGCGAAATCCCCGAGACCAAGACGATCAAGGTGACCGCGGTCGTCGGCATCAAGAGTTGATAAGGAAAGAACATGACGGTGAAACGCTTCTTCGGAGAAAGTGCCCGCGAGGCCCTGCGCAAGGTCAAGGCGGCCCTGGGTCCCGAGGCCATCGTGATCTCGAACAAGTCGGTGCCCGGCGGCGTCGAAATCATGGCGATGTCCGCCGACAGCCTCGAAGCCCTGCAGGGCGAGAACAAGCCGGCAGTTGCCATCCCCGCACCGGCGCCGCAAGCGCGTGCCGTCCCGCCAGCGCCGACTTTTGATGAAGATGCAACCACTGACTATGCGGTGACGCTCTCCGCCAAGGCGCGCGCGCCGCAGCCCTTCCAGGCCTGGCAACCCTGGCAGCCGCCCCGGCAGGAGGCGCCTGTTCCCCCGGCTGCGCCGGTCGCGGAGAAGCCGAAGCTGCGTCCGCTGCCGCCCAGGCAAGCGGCGACAGCGCCTGTGCCTGCACCCGAACATGTCTCCGCCACGCTGGCGCAGGCCGCGACCGAACCCGCCCTGCCGCAGGGCATGCTGAACGGCGAGGCGCAAGTCCAGCAGCTCATGGAGGAAATGCGTTCGATCAAGTCACTGCTCGAGCGCCAGTTGGCCGGCTTCGCCTGGGGCGACCTGACGCGCCACTCCCCGCTGCGCGCCCAACTGCTCGGCGAGATGATCGAATCCGGCTTCTCCGGCCAGCTCGCCCGCCGGCTGGTGGAGGACCTGCCCGAGGGCATGGAGGCGCCCGAGGCCCGCAAATGGCTCGCCGGCGCGGTGAATCGGCGCCTGCGCGCGCTGACCGCCGAGAACGACCTGATCGACCGCGGCGGCGTCTTCGCGCTGGTCGGCCCGACCGGCGTCGGCAAGACGACCACCACGGCAAAACTCGCCGCGCGCTGCGTGGTGCGCTACGGCGCCGACAAGCTGGCCTTGCTGACCACGGACGGCTACCGGATCGGCGCGCACGAGCAGCTGCGCATCTACGGCCGCATCCTCGGCGTGCCGGTGCATGTGGTGCGCGACAGCGAGGACCTGCGCCGCACGCTCGCCGAACTGCGCGGCAAGCACATGGTGCTCATCGATACCGTCGGCATGAGCCAGCGCGATCGCATGGTGGCGGAACAGGCGGCGATGCTGATGCGCGCCGGCGACGTCAAGCGCCTGTTGCTGCTCAACGCCACCAGCCGCGGCGACACGCTCGACGACGTGATCCGCAGCTATGCCGGCGAGGACATCGCCGGCTGCATCCTCTCGAAGGTGGACGAGACGGCGGCGCTGGCCCCGGCCATCGACACCGTGGTGCGCCACGGCCTGCTGCTGGCTTATGTCGCCAACGGCCAGCGCGTGCCGGAAGACCTGCACCTGCCGAACCGCAACTACCTGCTGCATCGGGCCTTCAAGCAGCCGCCGGCCGGTTCGGTGCATCGCCTGCGCGACGAGGAAATCGGCCTGGTGGTGCCGGCGCAGGCCGTGGCGCAGGGAGCCGCCCTTGTCTGAACGGCATGCCCCGCCTGCCATGGGGGATCAGGCCGACGGCCTGCGCCGCCTGTTCGGCACGCAGGCCGTGACCTTAACCGTGGCGGCGCGCGAGACCGACCTGATCGACGCCTATGCGCGCATCAAGCGCATCGCGCGCGAACAGAACTGCGGCTGCTTCCGCATTGCCGTGACGCACGCCCGTTCGGCGGAAGAGGCGCGTACCGTGTTCGACAACCTGCAGCGCGTGGCGCGCGAGTATCTGGGGGTGCGGCTAGAATATGCAGACATCCCGCTGCCCTGACCTTGCTCCCGCGCCATCCATGTACACCGCCCAGGGTACGCTCGAAAAAGAGCGGCTCGTCGATCGATATGCTCCGCTGGTCAAGCGCATCGCCCATCACCTGATGGCGAAGCTGCCGGCCAGCGTCCAGGTCGATGACCTCATCCAGAACGGCATGATCGGCCTGCTCGATGCGCTGGGACGTTTCGAGGAAGGCATGGGCGCCCAGTTCGAAACCTATGCGGTGCAGCGGGTGCGCGGCGCCATGCTCGACGGCCTGCGCGAGAACGACTGGATGCCGCGCGGCATCCGCAAGGAAATGCGGCGCGTCGAGGCGGTGCTGCAGAAGCTCGAACACGCGCACGGACGCCCGCCCGCCGAGGGCGAACTCGCGGCCGCGCTGGGCATGCCGCTTGCCGATTACCAGCACCTGCTGCAGGAAGCGCGCGGCCACCAGCTCGTCTACATCGAGGACCTGGCCGGCGACAACGATGACTATCTCGAACACCACGCCGCCGGAGCCGCACCCGATCCGCTCGCCCTGCTCGAGGAAAGCGATACCCGCGCCGCGCTGGTCGCCGCGATCGCCAGGCTTCCCGAGCGCGAGAAGCTGACGATGGCGCTCTATTACGAACAGGACCTCAACCTGCGCGAAATCGGCGCGGTGATGGGCGTGACCGAGTCGCGGGTGTGCCAGTTGCATTCCCAGGCCGTGGCGCGCCTGCGTGCCGCGATGCTCGGCGAGCAGGGCGCCATCAAGCCAACGGCAAAACGGCGCGGCCGCAAACCGCAGAACGCCGCAAACGCGTCCGCCTGACCACCATGGACAAGATCAGCATCGTCGGCCTCGCACTGGGCATCGCCGCCATCCTCGTCGGCCAGGTCCTCGAGGGCGGACACATTTCTTCCCTGATCCAGCCGACCGCCTTTGTGATCGTCATCGGCGGCACGCTCGGCGCCGTGATGCTGCAAAGCCCGCTGCCGGTGTTCATGTCCGGTCTGCGAATGGGCAAGTGGGTGTTCCTGCCGCCGGCGAACGATCCTGAAAAACTTGTCGACCAGATGGTTACCTGGAGCCATGTCGCGCGCAAGGAGGGGCTGCTCGCGCTCGAAGCGCAGATCCCGCTGGTGCCGGATCCCTTCATGCGCAAGGGCTTGCAGCATCTCGTCGACGGCGTCGAACCGGAGCGTCTGCGCGAAGTGCTGGAAGTCGAGATCGGCACCTGGGAGGAGCGGATGAAACTGTCGGCCAAGATCTGGGAAGCCGCCGGCGGCTACTCGCCGACCATCGGCATTCTCGGCGCGGTGATGGGCCTGATCCACGTGATGGAAAATCTTAGCGATCCGTCCAAGCTCGGCGCCGGCATCGCCGTGGCCTTCGTCGCGACGATCTACGGCGTCGGCGCGGCCAACCTGCTCTTCCTGCCCGTCGCCAAGAAGCTGCTCGCCAACATCGCGCGCCTGGTCACCCTGCGCGAGATGTTCGTCGATGGGCTGGTCGGCATCGCCAACGGCGACAACCCGCGCATCATCGAGTCCCGCCTGCAGGGCTACTTCGTCTGAGCATGGCCAGAAAACGCAAGGCAGAGGAACACGAGAACCACGAACGCTGGCTCGTTTCCTACGCCGATTTCATCACACTGCTGTTTGCCTTTTTCGTCGTGATGTATGCCGTTTCCTCGGTGAATGAGGGCAAGTACCGCGTGCTGTCGGATTCGATCTCGTCCGCCTTCCGCAACATTCCCGGCAGCAGCGTTGGCGCGATGGTGGAGGTCAATCCGCATGCGCCGATGCCGGTGACGATCCCGTTCAAGAAGCCGCAGGCGGCCAACATCAAAACCGACAGCAACCGCGAGAAGAACAGGGAGCTGCTGCGCAACAAGGCCAAGGAAATCACCGAAGCCCTCGCGCCGCTGGTCCAGTCCGGCCAGGTGCGCATCACCGAAGGGGCGCTGGGCATCACGGTCGAGATCGATGCCAGCGTGCTGTTCGATACCGGCGAAGCGCGGCTGCAATTCCCGGCAGCACGCGCGCTGTCCGCGGTCGGGCAGATCCTGGCAACCACCGATTTCCCGATCACCGTCGAGGGCCATACCGACAATGCGCCGATCAACACGCTGCTGTTCCCCTCGAACTGGGAACTCTCCGGCGCGCGGGCGGCCAGCGTGGTGCGGCTCTTCATCGAAACCGGCGTCGATCCGCGCCGCCTGACGGCGACCGGCTACGCCGAGCAGCGTCCCGTTGCCGACAACGCCACGCCGGAAGGCCGACTGCGCAATCGCCGCGTGGCGATCACGGTGGAGTCGCGCACGCCGGATACCCCGGTGGAAGTGGCGATTCC
>CAZPIE010000049.1:0-1321 GCA_964586275.1 uncultured Methyloversatilis sp.
GCGGCATGGGCGCGCAGGCTGTCGTCGGGGTCGACGGCGACCGGATGCGTGACGAGTTCCAGCAGCGGCAGGTCGTTGTGCGAATCGCTGTAGAAGGTGCTGCGCGCGAAGGCGCCCCACCACAGGCCCATTTCTTCCAGCCAGGCGTTCATGCGCACGATCTTGCCTTCCTTGAAGGCCGGCATGCCGCGCGGCGCGCCGGTGAACTGACCGTTCTCGTGGGCGGGCACGGTAGCGATCAGGTGCGCGATGCCGAACTCGCGGCAGATCGGCCCGGTGACGAAGCTGTTGGTGGCCGTGACCAGCGCACACAGGTCGCCGGCATCGAGGTGCCGGAGCACCAGCGCGCGCGCCGACGCGCCGATCATCGGCCGGATGCGCGTGTCCATGAACTCGCGGTGCCAGGCGTCGAGCTCGGTGCGCGCATGGCGCGCCAGCGGCGCGAGCTGGAATTTCAGGAAGGCGTGGATGTCGAGCGTGCCGGCCTTGTAGTCGTCGTAAAAGGCCTGGTTCTTCGCTTCATGGACCTCGCGGTCGAGCACCCCTTTCGCGATGAGGAATTGCGCCCATTCGAAGTCGGAGTCGCCGGAGAGCAGGGTGTTGTCAAGATCAAACAGGGCCAGATTCATGGTCGGCGGGAATCAGTTGGAGTTGCAGGGCTTCCTTGAGTAGCGCCAAGGTGGCGTACTGCTTGCGTTCGAGCGTGGCGCGGTCGAGGTGGTCGAGCACGGCCATCAGCGAGGGCAGGTCGCGCCGGCCGTGGACGAGCAGGTAGCGGACCAGGCCATCATCAACCTTGAGGCCGCGTTCGAGCGCGTGGCGGCGCAGTGCGGCGGCCTTCTGCTCGTCGTTGAGCGTCTTCACTTCGTAGATCAGCGTCTGGCCGATGCGCGTGCGCAGATCCTCGCGCAGCTTGAGCTGTGCCGGCGGGCGGTGGCCGGCCAGCAACAGGCCCAGACCGATCAGGCGGGCGGTGTTGAAAATGCGGAACAGCGCGATCTGCGCGTCGTCGTCGAGCGCGTCGACGTCATCGACGGCCAACAGTCCGCCCGGCGGCGCGCGAAAGTCGGTCTTGGCGGGACGGCATCCGGAGAGCAGCAGCACCGGCCGCCTGCGCAGCGCGAGGCTGGCGGCCGCGCCGAGCAGATGGCTCTTGCCGCAACCCGGCGCCCCCCAGAGGTACAGCGCGTCGAAACAGCCGGGCGCGGCGAGCAGGCGCAGGCGCGACAGCAGTTCGTCGTTTGCGCCGGCGATGAAGTTGTCGAGGCTGGGCGGCTGGTTCGGCCGCAGATCGAGCAGCAGTTGGGTCAATGCGGGGTCA
>CAZPIE010000049.1:1421-5187 GCA_964586275.1 uncultured Methyloversatilis sp.
AAGGGCATGGCGCACATCACCGGCGGCGGCCTGACCGGCAACGTGCCGCGCGTGCTGCCCGAGAGCGTCGCCGCGGTGATCGAGAAGTCCGCGTGGACCTTGCCGCCCTTGTTCCAGTGGCTGCAGGCGCAGGGCCAGGTGGCGGACGCGGAAATGCACCGCGTCTTCAACTGCGGCATCGGCATGGTCGTGATCGTCGCGGCGGCCGATGCGACCAGGACGAAGGAACTGCTGACGACGGCTGGCGAAACGGTTTACGAACTTGGCCGCATCGAGGCGCGGCAGGCCGGCCAGGAACAGACGCTGATCGTCTAGATCCCGAGGCGGGCGCGTTCTTCGCGCTGCACGTCGGTGATGAACCGTTGCAGCACGTGTTCCTCGTGGTGGCCGATCCCGATGAACCGGCAACCGATGCGGCCGGCGACCTTGTTGCCGCGCTGCAACTCGCTGAGGTTGCGCACTTCCAGTTCGACCCGCAAGGAATGGCCGTCCTTGAACTCGATGACCGCCCCGGATATGCGCTGGCCGATTTCGAACGGCGGTGTCGCCGCAGGCGATTCCATCGCGATGCCGCCGATGCTGATGTCGATGACCGGCAATTGCAGTGGCTTGCCTTCGCCCTGTGGCAGGCTGCATAGCGGCCGTCGGGTCAGGGGCAGCACGAGACGGAAGAACTCGCGCCGTTGCAGGCGCGTGTAACGCTTGGGCAACCCGGTGACGAAGGCGCGGCGCCCCTGATGCGCGGTTTCGCGCACCGCGCCGGTCGAAAACTGGTTCTTGACGCCGTGCGGCGCGCAGACAAAGAAGTTGCGTTCGCTCTCGAGCAGCTTCTGGTTGGTTTCCTCGCTGCCGCCCCAGTCGAAAATCAGTTGATCCTGCGCCTCGTCGATGGCCAGCAGGACGGTGAGAAACGTCTCCTTGCCCTCGTTGAACACCACGCTGACGCGCTCCCCGTCGTTGATGAGCTGGTGCAGGTAGAACAGGATCTCGCGGCGATGGTCCGTGCTGAACTTCTCGAGTTCCTCGGGCGTGATGGACTGGACGGTCATGCTTCTGCGGAATGCTTGAGGTGGCTGTCGACCTGGGCGAGTATTTTGTCAGTCGTCACCGTTGACCCTGGCGCGGATTCGAGGCTTATTTCGGCGTCAATTGTGCCCGCTTCGCGCAACGCCCTCAGCCAGGTGAGCTGGCGCTTGGCGAACTGGCGCGTCGCGCAGATGCCGCGCTCGGCCAGTTCCGCCGCGGGCAGCCGGCCTTCGAGCATCTCCCAGACCTGGCGATAGCCGACGCAGCGCATCGATGGCAAATCGGCGTTCAGCCGGTATTTCTCCCGCAGCCCTTCGACTTCCCCGACCAGCCCGGCGGCGAGCATGGCGCGAAAACGCCGGGCGATGCGCTCGTGCAGGATTTTCCGTTCCGGCGCGGCGAGGGCGAGGGTCAGCAGCCGGTAGTGCAGGGCTGCGCGGGGCTGGTCTTGCCAGAAGCCGCCCAGCGGCTTGCCGGTGAGCCGCAGCACCTCGAGGGCGCGCTGGATGCGCTGGGCGTCGGTCGGCGCCAGCCGGGCGGCGGTGTCCGGATCGCCCTTGGCCAGTGCGGCATGCAGCGCGGGCCAGCCGAGTGCGGCGGCTTCCGCATCGATCGCGGCGCGCAGCGCCGGATCGGCCGGCGGCAGGTCGGCCAGCCCTTCGATCAGCGCCTTGAAATAAAGCATCGTGCCGCCGACCAGCAGCGGCACCCGGCCGCGCGCGGTGATCTCGCCCATCGCGCGCAGCGCGTCGGCGCGGAACTGCGCGGCCGAGTAGCGCTCCTCCGGCGTGATCAGGTCGATCAGGCGATGGGGAAAGCGCGCCAGCGTATCGCGGTCCGGCTTGGCCGTGCCGATGTCCATGTCGATGAACACCTGCGCCGAGTCGAGGCTGACGATCTCGACCGGGAAGCGCTTGGCAATTTCAAATGCCAGATCGGTCTTGCCGCTCGCGGTCGGGCCGATGAGGGCGAGGGCCGGGGGCGGTTTGCTCATTTGCCGCGCATGAACAGGCGGTCGAAATCGGCGAGACAGAACTGCACCCAGGTTGGCCGGCCGTGGTTGCACTGGTCGGCCCGCTCGGTGGTTTCCATCTCGCGCAGCAACGCGTTCATTTCAGGGAGGGTGAGGTTGCGGTTGGCGCGCACCGCGCCGTGGCAGGCCAGGGTGGCGAGGATCTCGTTGCGGCGCTGTTCGAGCACGCGGCTGGCCGGTTGTTCGGCCAGGTCGTCGAGCAGGGCGCGCACCAGCGCCACGATGTCGCCGCCGGCGAGCAGGGCGGGCACCGAGCGTACCGCGAGTTGTTCCGGGCCGACCGCGGCGATGGTGAAGCCCAGTTGCGCCAGCGTGGCGGCATGGTCTTCCGCGCAGGCGCGTTCGCCGGCGCTGGCCGTCATCAGGACAGGAACGAGCAGGGTCTGTGTCGCGGGGCGGGCGTCGGCGCCGGCCTTGAGTTTTTCATAGAGGATGCGCTCGTGCGCGGCGTGCATGTCGACGAGCACGAGCCCCTTGGCATTCTGCGCGAGGATGTAGATGCCGTGCAGTTGCGCGAGCGCGTAACCGAGCGGGTGATCCTCCGCAGCAAGAGTCGGCGCTGGCTGGACGGCATCGGCAAGCGCCTGTCGCGCGAAATCGAGATAGGCGGCGGCTTGGGGTTCGCGGATCGCCAGCGTGGTTTGTTGCGCTGTGAAAGTCGGCGCCGGCTGGACGGCAGGTGGGGCAGCTTTCGCGGCGGCCAGCGGCTGCGCCAGCGCGCGCTGCAGGGCGTGGAAGACGAACCGGTGCACGCCCTGGCCGTCGCGGAAGCGCACCTCGGTCTTGGCCGGATGCACGTTGACGTCGACCGTCGCCGGATCGAGTTCGAGGAACAACACCCAGGCCGGGTGATGCGCGCCGTGCAGCACGTCGGCGTAGGCGGCGCGCGCCGCATGGGCAAGCAGCTTGTCCCTGACGAAGCGACCATTGACGAAGAAAACCTGCTCGGCGCGTGTGCTCTTGGCGTAGGCGGGTAGGGCGGCGAAGCCGGTCAACTTGAGCGGCCCGGCGACTGCCTCGACCGGGCGGGCATGCGCGATGAAGGCATCGCCCATCAGCTCGCGCGTGCGGCGCGCGAAGTCGGCCCCGGCGAGACGGCGCCTGACCTGGTCGTTGTGCGCGAGCGTGAAGGCGACGTCGGGTCGCGCCTGCGCCATGCGCGTCAGCACGTCGTCGCAGTGCGCGAATTCGGTGGCGACGGATTTGAGGAACTTGCGCCGCGCCGGGGTGTTGAAGTAGAGGTCGGCGACCATGACCACCGTGCCGGCGGACAAGGCCGCCGGCTTCGCTTCGCGGCCATCGGCCTCCAGTTTCCAGGCGTGAGCGGCGGCGGCGGTGCGGCTGGTGATGCTGACCTTCGCGACGGACGCGATCGAGGCGAGCGCCTCGCCGCGGAAGCCGTAGCTGGCGACGCGTTCGAGGTCGGCCAGGCTGGCGATCTTGCTGGTGGCGTGGCGCGCGAAGGCGAGCGGCAGGTCGTCCCGGTCGATGCCGCCGCCGTCGTCGGCGACGCGGATCAGCTTGACGCCGCCTTCTTCGAGCTGCACGTCGATCCTGGTCGCGCCGGCGTCGAGGCTGTTCTCGATCAGCTCCTTGAGTACCGAGGCGGGACGTTCGACCACTTCGCCGGCGGCGATCTGGCTGATCAGGAGGTCGGGAAGGGCACGTATTCGCGGCATGGGGGCATTATAGGGGTGGGGTAAACTG
>CAZPIE010000049.1:5287-9901 GCA_964586275.1 uncultured Methyloversatilis sp.
CGCGGTGATCGGCAACCGGCCGGAAGCCGCCGGACTCGCCTGGGCCGCCGCGCGCGGCCTGCCGACCGCCGTGGTCGATCACCAGCGCTACGCCTCGCGCGAAGCCTTCGACGCGGCGCTGGCGGAGGAGATCGAACGCCAGGCCGGCGGACGCGCCGACTTCGTCTTCCTCGCCGGCTTCATGCGCATCCTGACCGCAGGCTTCGTGGAGCGCTTCGCCGGCCGCCTCGTGAACATCCATCCCTCGCTGCTGCCGGCCTTTCCGGGTCTGCACACGCACGAGGCCGCCTTGCGGACCGGCGTGCGCGTGCATGGCTGCACCGTGCACTTCGTCACCGCCACGCTCGACTGCGGACCGATCATCGTGCAGGCCGCCGTGCCGGTGCTGCCCGGCGACACGGTGCAGGAGCTGGCGGCGCGCGTGCTCGAACAGGAGCACCTCGTCTACCCGCAGGCGGCGCGCGGCCTGCTCGCGGGCCGTTGCCGTCTGGAGGACGGCCGCGTGGTCTGGCGCGACGACGGCACCCCGGCCACGGCCGCCTTGCGCGTGCCAGCCGAGTAGTCATGTTGCCGTTCTGGCTGGCCCTGTCGGCCTCGCTGGCGCTGCACCTCGGCGTGCTGCTGGCGCCCGGCTGGGGATTGCCCCTGGACGACGGGCACGAAGCAAGCAGTCTCGATGCCACGATCGCGGTGGCGCCCTCGCCCGCGGCGCGACCCGCCGTCCCGCCGCCAGTAATCAAACGACCCCAACCCCGGTCAGCGCCACCCCCCGCGCCCGCTGCACCCGTGGCAACCGTGCCGGTGGAAAACGTCCCGGCGAGCGAGGCGGCCGGGCCTGTCGCCGAGGAGGTCGTTCCGGAAACCGCACCAGTGGCAAGCCCAGCACCGACTGCGGATGCCGTCCCGCCAGCGCCGACTTTTGCGAACCGCTGGCCGCGCGCGGGGCGCATCGTCTATCAGGTGTCATGGGGCGAACAGGGACTGATCGTCGGCCGGAGCGAGCAGCGCTGGACGCATGACGGGCAGAACTATCACCTGCATGCGCAAACCGAGACGACCGGGCTGGCGGCGCTGTTCCGGCCGGCGAAAGTGCTGCAGGACAGTCGCGGCATTTTCGATGCCGCCGGCCTGCGCCCGCTGGAGTTTGCGGTGATGCGCGAAGGCAAACCGAAGGAAAGCGTGCGCTTCGATCCGGAGGAGGGCAGGATCATTTTCGCCCGCGGCGACAGTGTTCCGTTCGTCCCCGCCGCGCAGGACATGCTCTCCCTCTTCCATCAACTGGCGGCGCTGCCCCTCGATGTGCCGGGCTATCCCCTGGCGGTCGTCACGGGACGCAAGCTCGGCATCTTCGCGATCAGCGTGGGCGAGGAGTCGGCGCTCGAAACGCCGCAAGGGCTCCGGCAGGTACGGCACCTCAAGGTCAGTGCCGGCAAGCAGGAAGACAGCACCGAAATCTGGCTCGACGTGGAAACACGGCTGCCCCTCAAGATACGTCACCGCGACCGCAAGGGCGAAGTCTTCGACCAGGTCGCCATCGCCATCGAAACGGAACCCAGCCGATGAATACCCTGTCACGCGGCCTGCTCGAGCAGGCGATCAAGCTCACCGCTGAACTGCTGCAGTTCCGCCAGCCGGCGGACGCGGTGTTGTCCGCGCACTTCCGCGCCCAGCGCTGCGGCCCGCGCGAGCGCGCCTTCATCGCCGAAGCGGGCTATGCGGTGCTGCGCCGCAAGCGTTCGCTGGCCGCGTGGGTCGGGCCGGATTGCAACGCGAAGCAGCTGGTGCTGGCCGCGCTGGTGCGCCATTGCGGGGTGAGCCAGCGCATGCTCGAAGCCGCCCTGGCGAAGCGCGACGCGGACTGGCTGGCCGCACTCAAGGCCAGGCCGGAACCCGCGTTGACGCTCGCCGAGCAGACCGACCTGCCCGACTGGCTGGTCGAGCGCCTCGGCGCGTTGATGCCGGAAGCGGAACTGCTGGCGCTGGCGCGCGCGCTCAACCAGCCGGCGCCGCTCGACCTGCGCGTGAATGCGCTGAAGGCGAACCGCGACGCCGTGCTGGCGCAACTCGCAACGGAGCGCATCGCCGCCGCGGCCTGCCCGTACGCGCCCGAAGCCATCCGCCTCGCGGGCAAGCCATCGCTCGCGAAGCATCCGTTGTTCCTCGACGGCAGCATCGAGGTGCAGGACGAGGGAAGTCAATTGTTGGGCCATCTGCTCGCGCCGAAACGCGGCGAGATGGTTGTCGACTTCTGCGCCGGGGCGGGCGGCAAGACGCTCTTGCTCGGCGCGCTGATGCGTTCGACCGGCCGGCTCTACGCCTTCGACGTGGCCGAGAAGCGGCTGGCGAAGCTCAAGCCGCGCCTGGCGCGTTCCGGCCTTTCGAACGTGCATCCGGCGGCGATCGCCCACGAGAACGACACGCGCGTCAAGCGTCTCGCCGGCAAGTGCGACCGCGTGCTGGTCGACGCGCCCTGCTCCGGGCTCGGCACGCTGCGGCGCAATCCCGACCTCAAGTGGCGGCAGACGCCTCAAAGCGTCGCCGAGCTGTGCGTGAAGCAGGCCGCGATCCTCGCTGCCGCCGCGAAGCTGCTCAAGCCCGGCGGCCGGCTCGTCTATGCCACCTGCAGCCTGCTGCCCGAGGAGAACGAGCGGATCGTCGATGCCTTCCTCGCGGCGCACCCCGGCTTCGCGCGCCGGTCGGCGGCTGAAATACTGGCGGCGCAGGGCATCCGGCTCGAGATGGCGGGCGCGGACCTGCAATTGCTGCCGCACATTCATGGCACCGATGGCTTCTACGCCGCCGTGCTGGAACGCAGGGCATGAGATGGCTGTTGTGGGTGCTGGTCCTGCTGGTCCTGCCGGCGCAAGCCGTGGAGGTGCCGGCCACCGGCCGGATCGAGGTGCTGTTCACCCCTTGGGACGATGCCGAGGGCGCGCTGCTGCGCGAGATCGGCGGGGCGCAGCGTAGCATCCGCGTGCAGGCCTTCCTGATCACCAGCCGCAACATCGCGCGCGCCCTGATCGCCGCGCACGAACGCGGCGTCGCGGTGCGCGTGCTGGCCGACCGCGAGATGGCGGCCAGGGGCGAGAACTCGCGGGTGCCCAGTCTTCATGCGGCGGGCATCGAGGTGCGCCTGGAAACCCGTTATGCTTCGGCGCACAATAAAATCCTGCTCATCGACGTCGAGGGCAATCATCCCGTGGTCATCACCGGCAGCTACAACTTCACCTATTCGGCGCAGGCCAGGAATGCCGAGAACCTGCTGATCCTGCGCGACAACGCGCCACTGGCGCGCGCCTATCTCGCCAACTGGCGGCGCCACCGCGACGAGGCGCAGCCCTTTGCCGAGGCCTTGCAGCCATGAACGCCGGCGGACTCCTGCACGAATTGTGGCTGGACCTGCAGCAGCCGGAAGTGGTCTGGCAAGCCGGCGTGCTGCTCGCCTGCTTCGCGCTGGCCTGGCTGTTCGACCGCTGGCTGAGCGGCCGTTATGACGCCGCCAAGGCCGCGGCGGGCGGCGAGCTGAACTTCGGCCGGCGCGGACTGAAGCGCATCGCCCTGCCGCTCGCGATGCTGCTGCTGGTGTTGGCGGCGCGGCCGCTGCTGGCGCAGTGGCACCACGTCAATCTGCTCAAGCTGGCGATCCCGCTGCTGACTTCGCTGGTGCTGATCCGCGCGGTGATGTTCGTCGTGCGGCAAAGCTTCCACAGCAGCGCGCCCTGGCTGGCGAGCTTCGAGCGCACGCTCGCGCTGCTCGTCTGGGGCGTCGTCGCCTTGCACATCCTCGGCCTGCTGCCCGATTTCATCGCGCTGCTGGAGAGCGTGAGCTTCCAACTCGGCAAGGAGCGGCTCAACCTGTGGCTGATCCTGCAGGGGCTCGGCGCGGTGCTGGCGACACTGTTCGTCGCGCTGTGGATCGGCGGCCTGCTCGAAGCGCGCCTGATGAGCGCGCAGGGTATCGACGGCAACCTGCGCCTGGTCTTCTCGCGCCTGCTGCGCGCCCTGCTGATCCTGGTCGCGGTGCTGATCGGCCTGCCGCTGGTCGGCATCGACCTGACCACGCTCTCCGTTTTCGGCGGCGCGCTCGGCGTCGGCCTCGGTTTCGGCCTGCAGAAGATCGCCGCCAACTACGTCTCGGGCTTCATCATCCTGCTCGACCGTTCGATCCGCATCGGCAACCTGATCGAGGTCGCCAACATGCGCGGCGTGGTGACGCGCATCACCACGCGCTACACGCTGCTGCGCGGCATGACCGGCGTCGAGATGATCGTGCCGAACGAACTGCTGGTGAGCTCGGTGATCGCCAACGAAACCTTCAGCGACCCGAAGGTGCGCATCGCCACGCAGGTGCAGGTGGCCTACCGCAGCGATCTCGAGCGTGCGCTGGCGATCCTGGTCGCGGCGGCGCAGGCGCAGCCGCGCGTGCTGGCCGACCCGCCGCCGAAGGCCTTCCTGGTCGCCTTCGCCGATTCGGGCATCAATCTCGAACTCGGCTTCTGGATCGCCGATCCCGAGGAGGGCTCGCTGCAGATCAAGTCCGACATCCATCTGGCGATCTGGCGCGACTTCAAGGCGGCCGGCATCGAGATCCCCTTCCCGCAGCGCGAGGTGCGC
>CAZPIE010000050.1:0-9820 GCA_964586275.1 uncultured Methyloversatilis sp.
GTTTTGCGGAAGGCTTTGGACTACGCCGGAAGGCTCGCTATTTTCCTATACAGAACTTGCCGAAGATGGCGCCGAGCAGGTCGTCGGCGGTGAATGCGCCGGTGATGCGCGCCAGGGCCTGCTGGGCAAGGCGCAGTTCCTCGGCGGCCAGTTCGAGCTGCCGGAGCTGGCCGTCCGCTGCCGCCAGCCGGGCTTCCGCCTCGGCCAGCGCTTCGAGGTGGCGCGCGCGGGCAAGCAGGGCGTCCTCGCCATGGCCGCGCCAGCCGGCGATGCGCAGCAACTCGTCGTGGAGGAGGTGCATGCCGGCGCCGTTCTTGGCCGAGAGCACCAGATGCACGGCGCCCTTCTCGACATGACGGCCGGCCGGGCGCCCCGCGAGGTCGCACTTGTTCTCGATGATGACGCGCTCGATGCCCGCGGGCAGGCGCACTGCGATCGCCTGGTCGGCCGGCGTGACGCCGCCGCGCGCATCGACGAGCTGCAGGATCACGTCGGCCTTTTCGATTTCCTGCCAGGTGCGCGCGATGCCGATCTGTTCGACCACGTCCTCGGTGTCGCGCAGCCCGGCGGTGTCGATGATGTGCAGCGGGATGCCCTCGACGAGGATGGTCTCGCGCAGGGCATCGCGCGTCGTGCCGGCGATCTCGGTGACGATGGCGCGCTCTTCGCCGGCCAGCCGGTTGAGCAGCGAGGACTTGCCGACATTCGGCAGGCCGGCGAGCACCACCGTCAGGCCGGAACGCAGCACGCTGCCTTCGCGGGCGCGGGTGCGCAAGGCGGTCAGGTCGGCGCGCAGCCGCGTCAGACGCGGCACGATGTCGGTGTCGGCGAGGGGGTCGATCTCTTCGTCGGGGAAATCAAGCGTCGCCTCAATCAGGCTGCGCAGCTCGATCAGGCCGTCAGTGAGCGCTCGCACGGCAGTCGAGAACTCGCCTGACAACGAGCGCAGGGCGGCGCGCGCCGCCTGCGCCGAGGCGGCCTCGATCAGGTCGGCGATGCCCTCGGCCTGGGCGAGGTCGATCTTGTCGTTCTCGAAGGCGCGCCGCGAAAATTCGCCCGGCTCCGCCAAGCGCGCGCCGAGTTCGACGCAGCGGGCGAGCAGGGCATGCATCACCACCGGGCCGCCATGGCCGTGCAGCTCGAGCACATCCTCGCCGGTGAAGGAATGCGGCGCGGGGAAGTAAAGGATCAGGCCGCTGTCGAGCGGCTGCCCGTCGGCGGCCAGAAAGTCGGCGCGGGTGGCATGGCGCGCAATTAACGAACCGGGCGCCTTGCCGGTCAGGCGCTGCGCCAGCGGCAGCAGCTCACGACCCGAGACTCGGACGATGCCGACACCGCCACGCCCCGGCGGGGTGGCGATGGCGGCGATGGCATCAGTGCGCCTTGAGGCCGGCACTTTCGATCATTCTATTCACCTGCCACTGCTGCGCGATCGACAGCACGTTGTTGACGGTCCAGTAGAGCACCAGGCCGGCAGGGAACCAGAGGAACATGACCGTGAAGACGATCGGCATCCAGAGCACGATCTTGGCCTGGATCGGATCGGGCGGCGTCGGGTTGAGCTTGGTCTGGATGAACATCGAAACGCCCATCAGCAGCGGCAGCACGTAATAGGGATCCCGGGCCGACAGGTCGGTGATCCAGCCGAGCCATGGCGCGCCGCGCATCTCGACGGTGCCGAGCAGCACCCAATAGAGCGCGATGAAGACGGGAATCTGCACGAGGATCGGCAGGCAGCCGCCGAGCGGGTTCACCTTCTCGCGCTTGTAGAGCTCCATCATTTCCTGGTTCATGCGCTGCTTGTCGTCGGCGTAGGATTCCTTCAGCTTCATCAGCTTGGGCGTCAGCACGCGCATCTTCGCCATCGACTTGTAGCTCGCCGCGGAGAGCGGGAAGAACACGGCCTTGATCAGGACGGTGAGCAGGATGATCGCCCAGCCCCAGTTGCCGACATAGCCATGAATCCAGGCCAGCACCCAGAACAGCGGCGCGGCGATCATCGTCAGCCAGCCATAGTCGACGACGAGGTCGAGGCCGGGAGCGATCTTCTCGAGCTTGTCCTGCTCCTGCGGACCCGAGTAAAGCGGCACGCTCAGCGCGTCGCCGGTGAAGGGGAGCACCAGGCCGGCGGCAAACAGGTTGCCGTCGAGCTTGCGCGTGAAGTACTCGCGCTCTCCGGCAGGGGGAATCCAGGCCGAGAAGAAATAGTGTTCGACCAGCGCCACCCAGCCGTTGTCGGACCTGGTCGGATGCTTGTTCTTGCCGCCGAAATCGGAAAACTCGACCTTCTTGAACTTTTCCTGATCGGTATAGATCGCCGCGCCGGTGAAGGTCATCATCATGCTGTTGGCGCCGGCCGGCGGCCTGTCGTCACGCGTCAGCTGAAAATAGGCGAAGGTGCCGGCCGGAACGGGTGCATCGACGAACTTGTGCTCGACATCGACCAGATAGGTGCCGCGCTTGAACACGTAGGTCTTGACGACCTTGCCGCCACCCTCCAGCGCCGCCTCGAGCGGGACGCGCAGCTCGTCAGCACCGTCCTTGAGTTCGAGGTCGGCGGCCGGCAGCGTCCAGATGGATTTGTGATTCGGCAGACCGGCGCCGATCAGGCCCGACTGGGCTGCATAGGCATGCGCCGGGTCGATCAGCACGAAATTCTCTTCCGGCTTCACGGTCGCATGGTGCTTGAGCAGTTCCAGCCGCACCAGGTCTCCGCCCTGGGCGGAAATCTCGGCAGCCACCAGATCGGTGCGGATCTTGATCACCGCCGCCTGCGCAGCCGGTTTGGCTGTCGGCACGGCGCTCGGCGATACGCTGGCGGAAGTCGGCGCCGGCGGGACGGCAGCACTGCCCGGCGTCCCATCGGCAGGCTGGGTGGCTGCCGCCTGCTGGCCGGCCGCGACCGGCGGCGGCAGATCCTTGCGCTGCCAGGCATCCCACAGCATCATGCAGGAGAAGAAGAAGACCAGCAGCAGTATCAGGCGTTGGGTATCCATGGTGGTTGCGTCAACAGCAAGTAAAAAAGAGGCGTCATTCTACGGCACCGGATCGTGTCCGCCCGGGTGCCAGGGATGACAGCGCGCGATGCGGCGCAGCGCGAGCCAGAGCCCCTTGACGGCGCCGTGCTTTTGCAGCGCCTCGATCGCGTAGTGCGAACAGGTCGGGTGGAAGCGGCAGGAAGGTGGCACGAAAGGGCTGATGAACAGCTGGTAGCCGCGCACCAGCCAGATCAGGGGCTTGGCCAGCAGCGCTTTCACGTGCGCGGCAACTGTTCGAACAGGGCGGCGATTTCGGCACGCCAGGCCGGCTTGTCGATTACCCCGGCCGGCTGCGCCAGCCGCAAGACCAGATCCAGCGCCGGCAGGGCGGCCTTTCGCTGGCGGAACACTTCGCGCGCCTGGCGCTTGATGGCATTGCGCAACACGGCGCGGCGTGCCTGTTTCTTCGGGATCACCAGGCCAAGCCGCGGTTCGGCGCCGCCGCTCGCCCGGTAATGCAGTGCGAACCGCTTGCCGCGCAGCACGCGTCGCGCGGCGAAGGCTTCCGCATACTCGACAGGCTTCAGCAACCGATGCCGTCGCCCGTAACCGAAATCTTTCGCAGATCCGGTATCGTTCAAGCAGGCAATCAGACGGCGAGGCGATGACGTCCCTTGGCACGGCGTGCGCGCAGCACGGCGCGGCCGCCACGGGTACGGGAACGGACGAGGAAACCATGGGTGCGCTTGCGACGCACGACGGACGGTTGGTAGGTGCGCTTCATGTTGGAATCCTTGAGGGAAAAGCGCGCGATTACAACCTGTTAGGCCCATTCTTGTCAAGCGCTTTTTTGCGCTGTGCGCTCCCCGACCAATCCCTGGCCCGATACCCGGCTTGTGGATAACTTCCCCCGATTTCGTTAGAATCCCCGGCTGTCGCATCAGCCGATGCAGAACGGCCACAGGGAAATCGACCGGCGCAATGGCCTTGCTGCAGACAATAATTTTTACATTTATTCATCAGCTTATATGGAGCAGTTCTGGGCCGACTGTCTGGCGCGTTTCGAAAGCGAAGTGCCGTCGCAACAGTTCAATGCATGGATCAAGTCCTTGCGCGTCGAGACGCTCGACGAAGGCCGCGGCTTGCGCCTGCTCGCGCCGAACGGCTTCATCCTGCGCTGGGTGCGCGAGCGCTATCTCGACCGGGTCGAGGCCCTGTCGCGCCAGTTCTTCGCCGAGCCGATCACCATCGATCTCGTGCTCGACGAAAAGCCGACCGGCCTGCTGCGCGATGCCGACGACCCGGCGCAACCGGGCGTGCCCGAAGCGGACATCATCGCGGAAGAAATGCTCAGTCTCGATCCGGGTTCGATCTCGCCGCTCGACCTGCCGGAATATGGCAAGACGCGACTCAATCCGGAATTCACCTTCGACACCCTGGTAACCGGCCGCTCCAACGATCTGGCGCGGGCGGCCGCCCAGCAGGTGGCGCTGAATCCGGGCTCCTCCTACAACCCGCTGTTCATCTACGGCGGGGTCGGACTCGGCAAGACCCACCTCGTGCATGCGCTGGGCAACGCCGTCCTGCGCCACGCCCCCGACAAGGTCATCCGCTACATCCACGCCGAGGATTACTACTCCGATGTCATTCGTGCCTACCAGCGGAAGGCCTTCGATTCGTTCAAGCGCACCTATCGGACCCTCGATGTCCTGCTGATCGACGACATCCAGTTTTTCAATGGCAAGGCCCGCACGCAGGAAGAATTCTTTTATGTCTTCAACGCGCTGGTCGAGGCGAAGAAGCAGATCATCATCACCTGCGATACTTACCCGAAAGACATCCAGGGACTCGAGGAACGCCTGATTTCCCGTTTCGACTGGGGCCTCACGGTACAGATCGAGCCTCCCGAACTCGAAATGCGCGTCGCCATCCTCAAGAAGAAGGCCGCCAGCGAAGCGATCGAACTCGGCGACGACGTGGCTTTCCTGATCGCCAAGAACCTGCGTTCCAACGTGCGCGAGCTCGAGGGCGCCCTGAAGAAGGTGCTCGCCTTTTCGCGTTTTCACCAGCGCGAAATCAACCTCGAACTCGCCAAGGAAGCGCTCAAGGACATCATCGGCGCCCACAACCGGCTCATCACGCTGGAACTCATCCAGAAGACCGTCGCCGACTACTTCAAGATCAAGGTCGCCGACATGTATTCGCAGAAACGCACGCGCGCCATCGCGCGGCCGCGCCAGGTCGCCATGTGGCTGGCCCGCGAACTGACGCCGCACAGCCTGCCGGAAATCGGCGATGCCTTCGGCGGCCGCGATCACACCACCGTCTTGCACGCCTGTCGCACCATCACCGACCTGCGTGGCAAGGATTCGCGTCTAAACAACGACTTACTGGTACTCTCGCAAACCATCAAGGGCTGAACGAAGAAAAGAACAATTCCGTGAACAAGTTCTGGAAAGAATGTGGACAAGTTTTCTCCTGCTATTGGAATCTTCTTTTTTCCACAGTTCTCCACACAATGCCCCATCGCTCGTCCCACCCTTTATCAAGAGCTCAACCGATTGTTCCATTGGTCTTTTAAACGGATATCCACAGAAATGCCCTTCCCTCAATATCATCATCAAGAGGTTTAAAGATGCTCTTATATAAAGGCTCGCGCGACCAGTTCCTGACTCCCCTGCAATCGGTGTGCGGCATCGTCGAGAAACGCCATACCCTGCCGATCCTGTCGAATGTGCTGATCGAGAAGAGGGGCGAGCGGCTGATGCTGCTCGCGACCGATATCGAGATGCAGATCCGCACCAGCACGGTGTCGAGCGGCAGCGAGGGGGTGGCGATCACCGTCGCGGCGCGCAAGCTGCAAGACATCCTGCGCTCCCTGCCCGACAATGCCGAGGTCAGCCTGACGCTGGACGAGCGCCGGCTGCAGCTCAAGGCGGGCAAGAGCCGCTTCAACCTGCAGACCCTGCCCGCCGAGGATTTCCCGCGCATGGCGGAAGCCGGCGGCAAAACGGCCGTGCTCAGGCTGACGCAGAAGCAGTTCAAGCGGCAACTCGCGCTGGTGCAGTACGCCATGGCGCAACAGGATATCCGCTACTATCTCAACGGCCTGCTGCTGGAGGCGCAGGGCAGCGAACTCAGGCTGGTGGCGACGGACGGCCACCGGCTGGCGTTTGCGAGCGAGGATCTCGGCGGCATGCAGGAAGAGCGGCTGGAAGCGATCCTGCCGCGCAAGACCGTGCTCGAACTGGTGCGCCAGCTGGCTGACAACGACGAGTCCCTGGAAATCGCCCTGACGCCCGCGCAGGTGCGTTTCAGTTTCGGCAACGTCGAGTTCGTCAGCAAGCTGATCGACGGCAAGTTCCCGGATTACGAGCGCGTCATTCCGCAGCGTCAGGGCAAGATCGTCAAGCTCGACCGCGCGCTGTTCCAGCATTCCCTGCAGCGCGCCGCGATCCTCACCAACGAGAAATTCCGCGGCGTGCGCCTCGTGCTGTCCGCCGGCAGCCTGAAGATCCTGTCGACCAACGCCGAGAACGAAGAGGCCCAGGAAGAGCTCGAGATCGATTACGCCGGCGACGGCATCGAGGTCGGCTTCAACGTCAATTACCTGCTCGACATGCTCAACAACATCGCCACCGACGCGATCGAGCTGCGCCTCGCCGACAGCAATTCCAGCGCGCTGATCATGCTGCCGGACAACGAGCGCTTCAAGTATGTCGTGATGCCGATGCGCATCTGAACCGAGACAACATGACTGATATCGACCCGACCCACGACGGTTACAACGAAGACTCGATCCAGCAGCTCGAGGGCCTGGAGGCGGTGCGCAAGCGGCCGGGCATGTACATCGGCGACACCTCCGACGGCACCGGCTTGCACCACATGGTCTTCGAGGTGGTGGACAACGCCATCGACGAGGCGCTCGCCGGCCACTGCGACGAGATCGTCATCACCATCCACACCGACAATTCGATTTCGGTCACCGATAATGGCCGCGGCATCCCAGTCGGCATCAAGTTCGACGACAAGCACGAGCCGAAGCGCTCGGCGGCCGAGATCGTCATGTGCGTGCTGCATGCCGGCGGCAAGTTCAACCAGAATTCCTACAAGGTTTCCGGCGGCCTGCACGGCGTCGGCGTCTCCTGTGTGAATGCGCTCTCGAAGTGGCTGCGCCTGACGATCCGCCGCGACGGCAAGAAGCACTTCATGGAATTCAACCGCGGCCATGCGGTCGAGCGCGTGATCGAGACGCAGAACGGCGTCGCGGTTTCGCCGCTGAAAGTGATCGGCGACACCAGGAACCGCGGCACCGAGGTGCACTTCCTCGCCGACGAAGAGATCTTCGGCGCCATCGAGTTCCATTACGACATCCTCGCCAAGCGCCTGCGCGAGCTGTCCTTCCTCAACAACGGCGTCAGGATCAAGCTCGTCGACCAGCGCAGCGGCAAGGAGGAGGACTTCGCCTTCTCCGGCGGCGTCAAGGGTTTCGTCGAATACATCAACCGCAGCAAGACCGTGCTCCACCCGAGCGTCTTTTACGCGGCCGGCGAGTCGAAGGTCGGCGATGCGGGCGTCACCATCGGCGTCGAAGTCGCGATGCAGTGGAACGACTCCTATGCCGAGCAGGTGCTCTGCTATACCAACAACATTCCGCAGGCCGACGGCGGCACCCACCTGACCGGCCTGCGCCAGGCGATGACGCGCGTCATCAACAAGTACATCGAAGAGCACGAGATCGCCAAGAAGGCCAAGGTCGACATCGCCGGCGACGACATGCGCGAAGGCCTCGTCTGCGTGCTGTCGGTGAAGATGCCCGATCCCAAGTTCGCCTCGCAGACCAAGATGAAGCTGGTGTCGAGCGAAGCCTTGCCCGCGGTGCAGGAAGTGGTGGCGCAGAAGCTCGCCGAGTTCCTGCTCGAAAAGCCGGGCGATGCCAAGGTCATCACCGGCAAGATCGTCGAGGCCGCCCGTGCCCGCGAAGCCGCGCGCAAAGCCAGGGAGATGACGCGCCGCAAGGGCGTGCTCGACAACATCGGCCTGCCCGGCAAGCTGGCCGACTGCCAGGAGAAGGACCCGGCGCTCTGCGAGCTCTACATCGTCGAGGGCGATTCCGCCGGCGGCTCCGCCAAGCAGGGCCGCGACCGCAAGTTCCAGGCGATCCTGCCGCTGCGCGGCAAGGTGCTCAACGTCGAGAAGGCGCGGCTGGACAAGGTGATTTCCTCCGACCAGATCGTCACGCTATTGACCGCGCTCGGCTGCGGCTTCGGCAAGGAGGACTACAAGCCCGAGAAGCTGCGCTACCACCGCATCATCATCATGACCGACGCGGATGTCGATGGTGCGCACATCCGCACCCTGCTGCTGACCTTCTTCTACCGCCAGATGCCAGAGCTGGTCGAGAACGGCCACGTCTATATCGCCCAGCCGCCGCTCTACAAGATCAAGCACGGCAAGAGCGAGCGCTACATCAAGGACGACAACGAACTCAACGAGTACCTGCTGACGCTGGCGCTCGAGGGCGCGGCGCTGACGCCGCAGCCCGGCGCCCCGACGATCGATGGCGCGGCGCTCGAGGAACTGGCGAAGAGCTACCTGACGTCCGAGGCCATCATCCGCCGCCTGGCCCACTTCATCGATGCCGACGTGCTGCACGCGCTGATCGCGCACGACATCGCGCTCGACCTCTCGAGCGCAGCCGCCGCGCAGGCCGGCGCCGACCGGATCGGCCGCGTGCTGGCCGACAAGCTGGCCGATAAATTGTCCGTGTATGCGGTGTTCAACGAGAAGACCGAAAGCTGGCAATTGCGCTGCGAGAAAATGCGCCACGGCAACCTGCGCGTCAGCACCATCGACGAGGACTTCCTCGTCTCCGGCGACTATGCGCAGCTGCGCAAGACTGCCGGACTGCTGGCCGGCCTGGTCGGCAGCGACGCCACGGTGCGGCGTGGCGAGAAGTCGCAGGCGGTCGACAGCTTCGCCGCCGCGATGCAATGGCTGCTCGGCGAAGTCGAACGCAACCTCGGCAAGCAGCGCTACAAGGGGTTGGGCGAGATGAACCCCGAGCAGCTCTGGGAAACCACCATGGACCCGAAGGTGCGCCGTCTGCTCAAGGTGCAGATCGAGGACGCCATCGCCGCCGACGAGATCTTCACCACGCTGATGGGCGACGTGGTCGAACCGCGCCGCAAGTTCATCGAGGACAATGCGCTCTACGCCCGCAACATCGACGTGTGATCGCGCAGGTTTACTTGAAGTTCGCGCCCGACTTGTTGGCCATGTAGACGACGGCGCGCGTCAGCTCTTCCGGCGTGGCGTCGGAACCGCCCTTGGGCGGCATCGCGCCCTTGCCGGCGATCACCGTCCTGGTCATGGCGTCGAGGCCGGCGCCGATGCGCGGCGCCCAGGCGGCCTTGTCGCCCAGCTTGGGGGCGCCGGCGACGGCAGCTTCGTGGCAGGCGCCGCAGACGGCCTTGTAGAGCTCTTCGCCGCTGCGGCTGCCGGCCGCGGCGCCGGCGGGGGCGAGCGGCGCCAGCGTGACCTTGGCCAAGGGCTGGATGCGGAGGTTGGTCGCTTCTTCGTCGACGTTCTTCGGGCGGCTGCCCATGGCCAGCGCCAGGGCCGGCGCCAGGGCGCACAGGCCCGCCAGTGCCAGCATGCGTGAAGAACGCTTGCTCATTGCTATCCTTTCTGAAAGTTTGGCGCGCCCGAGACGACTCGAACGTCCGACCCCTGCCTTCGGAGGGCAGTACTCTATCCAGCTGAGCTACGGGCGCGCATGCGATCGGACGCCATTCTATCGCGCTTACAGGCCGCGGGCCCAGGTCGGGCGCAGGCGGGTG
>CAZPIE010000051.1:0-9634 GCA_964586275.1 uncultured Methyloversatilis sp.
TGGCGCGCATCGCCAAGCAGGTCGACCTGCGCTGGGAGCTGGACGGCCCCAATCTGGCGGTGATGCCGGATTCGCCCTTCCTGCGCACCTATAAGATCGACTATGTCAACATGGCGCGCGACACCTCGGGCACGGTGGCCGTAACTACCCAGATCGCCGCGACCGGCGCCGGCGCAAGCGCTGCCGGGGCGGCTGCCGGCGCCGCCGGCAGCAACAACTCGCTGACGAAGATCGAGAACAAGGCGCAGAACCGCTTCTGGGAAACGCTCGAGAAGAACATCAAGGACATCCTGCGCGAGACCGACAAGATCCTCCCGGAAGGATCGAGCGAGACCGTCGTCGAGCGGCAGGACGAGCAGGCCACCACGGGCACGGGCAGCCAGCCCCCGGCGGGCGCCGTGCGCGGCGCCGCGCCGACCAATCTGGCTGCCAGCCCCAATCCAGCAACCTTGCAGCATAGCGGCATGACCGTGACCCGGAAATCCACATTCCGGGAGGCTGCATCGGTCATCACCCATCCCGAAACCGGCATCGTCAGCGTCCGCGCCACCGGACGCCAGCACGAGAAGGTGCAGGAATTCCTCGACCAGGTGATGGCCTCCGCCCGCCGGCAGGTACTGATCGAGGCCACCATCGCCGAAGTCACGCTGTCGAAAAACTATCAGCAGGGAATCGACTGGAGCCGCCTGCGCGCCAGCGCCATTGCCGCAAACCTGGTCGCCCCCGCCACCGGCATCGGCCTGGACCAGGTCGGACGGTCCATCGCCGGTACGGGGCTGTTCACCCTCGGCCTTGGGAAGACGTCTTCGTCCGGCGGCGCATTCTCCGCGACCGTCAAGCTGCTCGAGGACTACGGCAACGTCCGCGTGCTGTCCAGCCCGAAGATGTCGGTGCTCAACAACCAGACCGCGATCCTCAAGGTCGTGGACAACCTGGTCTACTTCACCATCAAGGCGGACACGACGACCAATCAGACGGCCTCGACGACGACCTACACGACCAACCTGCACTCGGTGCCGGTCGGCCTGGTCATGAACGTCACGCCCCAGATCAGCGAGGGCGACACGATCATCCTGAACATCCGGCCGAGCATTTCGCGCAAGTACGCTGAAATCGACGACCCCAACCCGGAACTGAAACGCAACGGCTTGAATATTGCCAGCAAGATTCCCGTCATCCGCACGCGCGAAATGGAGTCGATCCTGCGCATCGACAACGGCAGCATCGCGGTCATGGGCGGGCTGATGGAAGACAGCATGGACAACTCCGACCAGGCCGTGCCCGCCGTATCGAACATCCCGATCCTCGGCAACCTGTTCCAGAACCGCAACGACACCCGCAGCAAGACTGAGCTGGTCGTCTTCCTGCGGCCGGTCGTCATCAAGGACGCCAGCGTTCAGGGCGACTATGCCGATTACCGCGGCCAGTTGCCCGGCCGCGATTTCTTCGAGAAGAACAGCATTGGCCCGCCCCAGCAGCAGCTCGATTTCGGGAGTTCCCCACAGTGAGTCTGCTGATGGATGCGCTCCGCAGGGCGGAGCAGCAGAAGCAGCAGGGGACGGCTTCCTCGGCCCTTCCCGCGGACGACGGCGCTGGCGGCGGCAAGCTGAGCCTGGAGCCTCTCGCCGAGCCGCCGCCCGGGCCCGTCACCCCGGAAGAGGTTCTTGATCGGCGCCTGCCGGAACTCCCCAAACGGCTGGAAGAACTGGACGACCAGTTCTTCGCCGCCGACCCGGTACTCCAAAAGTCCATCCGCGCCCTCGCCGATGCCAAGACCCGGGCTGCCGAACCGGCGCCCGCCCCCGGCAATGCGCCTGTCGGCAACGCCCGCGCCGCCGCGCAAAACGTTTTTGCCGTCAAGCAGGCGACCCCGACCATCGGCCATGGTTTCGCCATCACCGTCGGCGTCGCCACCCTGATTGCCGTCGCCGCGATCGGCGGCTATTTTTACTGGCAGCTGCAGCCCAGGGGCGGCCTCGTTGCCGGGCCTGGTCTGACGTCGCAGCCACCCCAGGTCGCGCCCTCGCCCGCACTGGCTGTCCAGGCCGCCCCGCCGGCGCCCGCAGTGGCCCCCGCAATGCTGGAAATGGCTGCCCCGGCACCGCCGCCCGCCCGCGCCGCGCCGCCAACGCGCCCCGCCATCGCCCCCGCGCCGTCCCAGGGTGAGCCGGAGCGAGCGCCAGCGCTGCCGGACAGCACGATCCGCCTGAGCACGCGCTCCAGCATGCCCGACGGGTCGATGGAAACGGCGCATGCCGCCTTCACCCGCGGCGAAACCGAGCTCGCCCGCGCGATCTGGCTGAAGACGCTCCAATCCGATTCGCGCAACATCAACGCACTGCACGGACTGGCAGCCATCGCCCAGCTGGAAGGCAAGCCGGACCAGGCGGCCGCCCTGTATCGGCGGACACTGGAGGTCGATCCGAAGGACGCGGTCGCGCATGCCGGGCTGCTGGCAATCGGCGTCCCGGCCGACCCGCGACAGGCGGAGAGCCGGCTGAAAGGCCTGCTGGCGGAACAACCGAATTCGCCCCACCTGCACTTCGCCCTCGGCAATCTGTACCTGAGCGACGGGCGCTGGGCGGAAGCCCAGCAGGCCTTCTTCAAGGCGCACGTTGCCGATCCGGCGAATCCGGATTATCTGTACAACCTGGCGGTCAGCCTCGACCACCTGCATCAGTCGGGGCTGGCCGCGCAGTATTACGCGCGGGCGCAGGATGCCGCCCGGTCGCAGCCTGCGGCCTTCGATCCCGCCCGGGTCGAGGAACGCCTGAGAACGCTACGGAATGAGCGCCAACGCTAACCGCCAGCCCATCGGTCAGGTCCTGATCGCGCGGGGCGTCATCAGCGAAGACCAGCTGCGCATCGCCCTGCTGGAACAGCTGAAGTCCAATCTGCCGGTCGGCAAGCTGCTGGTGAGCCTCGGCTTCGTTTCCGAGGCAACCTTGCGCGACGCGCTGGGCGAATCGCTCGGCCAGAAGTCGATCGACCTCGGCCGCGCCACGGTCGACCCGGCCGCGGTCCGGCTCGTGCCCAAGGATGTGGCCAAGCGGCACCATCTGCTGCCGCTCGACTATGTGCCCGAATTGCACCGTCTGACGGTCGCCATCGCCGACCATAACGACATCGTCGCGCTGGACAAACTGCGTGCGCTGGTGTCGCCGGACCTGCTGATCGAGACCGTCCTGGCCGGCGAGTCGGAAATCGCCCGCGCCATCGACCAGCACTATGGTTACGAACTCTCGATCGACGGCATCCTGCATGAAATCGAGACGGGTGAAATCGACTTTCGCAGCCTCGCCGCCTCGTCGGACGAGTACAGCCAGCCGGTCGTCCGGCTGATCGATGCGCTGCTGACCGACGCCGTCAAGCGCGAGGCCTCGGACATCCATTTCGAGCCGGAAGCCAGCTTCCTGCGCATCCGCTACCGCATCGACGGCATCCTGCGCCAGATCCGCGCCCTGCACAAATCCTACTGGGCCGCCATGGCCGTGCGGCTCAAAGTGATGAGCGGCATGAACATCGCCGAGATGCGCGCGCCGCAGGACGGCCGCATCTCGATGACAATCGGCGGACGCGACGTCGACTTCCGCTGCGCGGCGCAGCCGACGATCCACGGCGAGAACATGGTGCTGCGCATCCTCGATCGCCACAAGGGCATCGTCCCGCTCGACCGGCTCGGCCTCGACGAAGCGCAGCTCGAGCAGTTGCGGCGCATGATGGCCCGGCCCGAAGGCATCATCCTCGTCACCGGCCCGACCGGCAGCGGCAAGACCACCACCCTCTACTCGATGCTGAACCACATCAACGAAGAGGGCATCAACATCATGACCCTCGAGGATCCGGTCGAGTACCCGATGGCGCTGATCCGCCAGACCTCGGTGGCCGAGGCCGCCAAGCTCGACTTCGCCAACGGCATCCGTTCGATGATGCGCCAGGATCCGGACGTGATCCTCGTCGGCGAGATCCGCGACGCGGAAACCGCCGAGATGGCCTTTCGCGCCGCGATGACCGGCCACCAGGTGTTCTCGACCCTGCACACCAACTCGGCGCTGGGCGCCATTCCCAGGCTCCTGGACATCGGCGTGCTGCCGGACATCATGGCCGGCAACATCATCGGCGTCATCGCCCAGCGGCTGGTGCGCAAGCTCTGTCCGCACTGTCGCAAACCCTATACGCCGGCCAAGGAGGAACTGCGCATGCTGGGCATCGAACAGTTGCGCCAGGCGCCGGTGCTCTACCGTCCCGCGGGTTGCCAGCGGTGCGACTACCAGGGCTATCGTGGCCGCATCGCGATCCTGGAAATCCTGCGCATGGACGACGATCTCGACGACCTGGTGCTGCGCCGCGCCACCCATCGCGAGATCCGCATGGCGGCCGCCACCAAGGGTTTCCGCACGCTGGCCGACGACGGGCTGCGGCGGGTCGTCGAAGGCGTCACCGCGCTTGAGGAAGTCATGCGCGTGATCGACCTCACCGAACGCATGTAACGGGCTGTATAGAGATGCCCCTGCATGCCTACAAAGCCATGGACGCAGGCGGCAAGATCGTCCACGGGCGCATGGACGCGCTCAACCTGGTCGACCTCGAAATGCGCCTGCGGCGCATGGAACTCGACCTGATCAACGGCGCACAGGTCCAGCCGGGCGGCTTCGGCGGCGGCAGGATCGGCCGGCGCGAACTGATCGCCTTCTGCTTCCATCTCGACCAGCTGGCGCGCGCCGGCGTGCCGATCATCGAAAGCCTCGGCGACCTGCGCGACAGCGTCGAGAACCCGCGCTTCCGCGAAGTGCTGGCCGACCTGATCGAAAGCGTCGAGGGCGGCAAGACCCTGTCGCAGGCCCTGGCCGGGCACCCCCGGATCTTCGACGGCGTGTTCGTCAGCCTGATCCAGGCCGGCGAGGAAACGGGCAACCTGCCGCAGGTGCTGCACAATCTCACCGAGTCGCTGAAATGGCAGGACGAACTGGCGGCGCAAACCAGGAAGCTCGTCATGTACCCGGCCTTTCTCGCCGCGGTCGTCGTGCTGGTCACGCTGTTCATGATGCTCTACCTCGTGCCCAAGATGGTTTCCTTCCTCAAAAACATGGGACAGGAGCTGCCGCTGCACACCCAGGTGCTGATCGCCACCTCGAACTTCTTCGTCGATTACTGGTATCTCGTCGTCGCCCTGCCGCTTTTGCTGGCCGCCGGCATCGCGTTCGCGGTACGCACCAACCCCGCCGCGCGCTGGCGTTACGATGCCGTCCAGCTCGGGCTGCCGTGGTTCGGCGAGATCTTCAAGAAGATCATCCTGTCGCGCTTCGCGAGCGTGTTCGCGATGATGTACGCCTCGGGCATTTCGGTGCTCGACTCGATCCGCAGCACACAGGGCATCGTCGGCAACAGCGTCATCCGCGACGGCCTGCGGCGCGCCGAGGAAATGATCGGCGAGGGCCAGAGCATCACCGTCGCCTTCCAGAACGTCGGCCTTTTCCCGCCGCTGGTGATCCGCATGCTGCGCGTCGGCGAAAATACCGGTTCGCTCGACACCGCCCTGAACAATGTCAGCTATTTTTACAACAGGGACGTGCGCGAATCGATCGCCCGCGTGCAGGCCATGATCGAGCCCGCCCTGACGATCATCGTCGGCGTCATCCTCGGCTGGGTCATGCTGGCGGTGCTCGGCCCGATCTACGACACGATTTCCAAACTGAAGATCTGACCGCTGACCTCCATGCCGCAACGTCGCGTCCTCTTTTTCGACAACGCCCGTCTGACCGCCTATCGGGTACTGGGCAGCGAAGTCCTGCACGAGGCAAGCTTTGCCGGCGACGATGCCGGACTGGCAGCGTTCTCCGACTACCTGCGACAATTCCGGCGCAGCCTGTTTCTGATCCTGATCGATGCCGCCGAAGAAAGCTTCCAGACCGAGGACATTCCCTACAGCACGGGCAAGGATCGGCGGGCCATCCTGCAGCGCAAGCTCGCCCAGCATTTCTACGGCACCCCCTATGCGCTCGCCAGGTCGCAGGGGCGGCTGAAAACCGGCCGCCGCGACGAGCGCCTGCTGTTGATGGCCCTGACCCAGCCGCAGCACTTCGAACCCTGGCTCGCGGTACTGCGGAACCACCAGTCCATCCTCGCCGGCATCTACTCGCTGCCGCAGACCATCGGCGGCCTGCTGCCGGCCCGGCCGACCGGACAATTGCTGCTGCTGACCCTGACCCGCGCGGGATTGCGCCAGACCTTCTTCGCCGACGGCCAGATGCGCTTTTCGCGCCTGACGCCGCTGATCCACGACTCCGCCGACGCAACGGCGCTCGCCGCCGCGAGCGAAGCGGTCAAGATGCACCAGTACCTGGCCAGCCAGCGTCTGATCGAACGGGACAAGCCGCTGACCACCCGCCTGCTGGTCCACCCCGCCGAAGCCGCGGCCATGCGGGAGCGTTGCCACAGCAACACGAGCCTGCGCTTCGAGATCGTCGACCTGCTGGAAGAGGCGCGCCGCGCGGGGCTGCGCTCCGTGCTCGGCAATTCCCAGGCGGACCCGCTGTTCTGCCACCTGCTGGTCAGGAAGCCCCCCGCCGAGCAGTTCGCCCAGGCCGAGGAGCTCGGGTTTTACCGCCTGTGGCAAACCCGCTTCGGCCTGAAAACCGCCGGCGCGCTTGCGCTCGCCAGTGCCCTGCTGTTCGCCGCCCATCGCGGCCTCGACATGATGCAGCTGCAAGACGGCATCGCGCAAGCCCGGCAGCAGACCCGCCTCAATCAGGCGCAATACACGGCAAAAATGCAGGCGCTGCCCAAGATCCCGATCAGCACGGACGACCTGCGCGCCCTGATCGGCCGCTACGACCAGGTGGCCCTGCGCGCGCAGGGGCCGGCGCCCCTGCTGGCGCAGATCAGCCGTTCGCTCGACGCCTTCCCGCTCATCATGATCGACCGGATCGAGTGGGCCATCGTCGAGCAGATCATGCCGCCCGGCGCCAACACGCCGGCCGCGGCGCAGCCGCAGACGCCCATCCCGCCCCAGCCGATGACCGGCCCTTACGCCCAGGCGGTCGTCAGCGCCCGCCTGCCCATCGCCATGGTCGGCGACCATCGCGGCCAACTGGCAATGGTGGCGGAATTCGCCAAGCATCTCGGCCAGCCGCCCGACACGCTGGTCGCCATCCAGCAGCAGCCGGTCGACACGCAGTCGGGAAAGACCCTGAAAAGCGGCGACGAGCGCGGCACGCCCGAGGCGCCCAAGTTCATCTTCCGCGTGGCCCGCAAACTCTGACATGGACAGCAACCCATCCGCCCTCAACCTGCGCAATCTCGCCGGCAGCCTGATCTTCCTGCTGATCGCCCTCCTGATGGCCGGGGGCCTGGCGTTCGGCATCTTCCATTACGGCGCGCAGGCCGCGCAGGCGTTCCGGCAGGCGCAGGCCGAGCAGTCGGAAAGCCGCGGCCGCCTCGCGCGCGCCCAGGATGACGAGCAGGAAATCCGCGCCAAGATCGACCGCTATCGCGAAATCATCGAGCGCGGCCGCACCGAGCCCGAGCGGCGGCTCGACTGGGTCGAAACCCTGCGCCACATCAAGGAGAAACGGCGGCTCATCAGCATGGACTACGAAATCGCCCCTCAGCGTCCGCTCGACCCGAAGAACCCCGCTGCGGGCGGCTACGGTTTCCTGGTCAGCACGATGAAGCTGGACATGACGATGCTGCACGAACTCGACCTGCTCGGCCTGCTCGCCGATCTGCAAACGCAAGTCCATGCCCTGGTCAGCGTGCGCCAGTGCATGCTCGAACGCCTGCCCGGCGCCCCGCAATCGCAGTCGCCCGCGCTGCTGCGCGCCCAGTGCGAAATCGACTGGATCACGCTGCAGGAAAAGATATGACCTCTTCGCGCATCCTCGTCACCTTGCTCGCCGGCGGCTTGTTCGTGCCGGCGAGCCCCGGCCATGCCGAACCCGCGGCACAGACCGAACCGCAGCTCGGCAGGCTGTTCCTGACGCCGGAATGGCGCGCCGCGCTCGAACGCCAGCGGCAGCTCAACCTCCAGCAGACGCGCAGCCAGGAAGGCGACAGCGTGCGCCTCGACGGCGTCGTGGTGCGCTCGTCGGGCAAATCGACCGTCTGGATCAACAGCCAGCCGCAAACGGAAAACCGCCGCGACGCGGGCATCGCCGCCGTGCCTTCGCTCCACCAGCCCGGACGCGTCGCCGTTTCCGCCGACGGCACGGCGCCCATCGACCTGAAGGTGGGTGCGACCCTGAACCGGGCGACCGGCGAGCAGAGCGGCGGGCTGGCCGGCGGCGAAATCCGCGTACGCCACGCCCCTCAGAAGTAAAAAGTCGGCGATGGCGGCACGGCACCGGCAGCAACCCCAGCGCGGCGCGGCACTGCTGATTTTCCTGGTGCTGCTGGTTGTGGGGGCACTCACCTACGTCGTCAACAACCTGACGCCAGAAACTGTCGAGGCAGCACGGGCACGAAAAACGGAAGAGGCGCTGGCCCAGGCGCGCGATGCACTGCTCGGCTATGCGCTCAGGCACCGCGACGCCCAAGCCGCCAAGGATGCCGACAGCAGCGGGCTGGACGACCGCACGATGTACGGCTACCTGCCGCTGCCCGACCTGGGCAGCTCGCGCAACCAGAACCTCGACCCGATCTGCCTGGATGGCGCGGGCAAACCCGTCGAGGGATGCGACGCCAACTACTTCACCGGACTGAACTTCGACGCCAACGGCATCGGCCCGAGCGTCGTCGGCCGCTTCCCCTGGCGCACGCTCGGCATGGCGCCCTTGCGCGATGGCCATGGCGAATGCCTGTGGCTGATCGTCTCGTCCCTGCACAGCCGCATCCTGCGCGCCTCGCCGCCGCCGGCGATGCCATTGCCGCCGCTGAACTGGGACACGCTCGGACAACTCGATGTGGTCGTCGCCAACGGCACGAACGCCCTGAACAGCGCGCTCGCCAGCGCCCACGAACGGCCGGTGGCCATCATCTTCGCGCCCGGGCCGGCGCTGCCGGGACAGGATCGCAGCACCTCGGCCACCGACGATGTCAGGCAGTGCGGCGGCAACTACCACGCCGCGAACTACCTCGACCCCGTGACCGCCGCCGCATTGGGCGGCGTCACGAACTACCTCGCCGGCACGAACGCCGCCAGCGGCAGCACCGGCGACTCCTACCCGGCCAACGACCCGGACGCAGCCAAGCCGATGCTGACCGAAGGCAAGGTCTTCGCGTCCGGCGGCAACTACCTGCCGACCGCCTGCACCGGCGCCAATTGCGATCTGCTCGCAAACGACCGCGGACTGCGGCTGACTTCCGGGCATCTGTTCGGCGCGCTGCGCAAGAACGCCAACTTCCGCACCGACATCAACAGCATGCTCGACCGCATGGTCAACTGCCTGCGCGACGAGCTCGCCAGCGGCGGGAGCATCGTCAACGGCAAGATCGCCGGCGCCAACAACCACGCCTGCTACGGCGAGGACGCGCCTCCGCTCGGCTACTACCCGCACTGGCGCGAGATGGTCTTCGTCGCCGCCCCGGCCACCGTGAACGGCGCCCCCTGCGCCGGCGCCCTGCTGTTCGCCGGGCAGCGCGCAGCAGGACAGTCGCGCGTCACCCCAACCGATAAGAGCACTGCGGCGAACTATCT
>CAZPIE010000052.1:0-4022 GCA_964586275.1 uncultured Methyloversatilis sp.
GGGCCGAGCTGCTGGGACGCTTCATCGACTTCTGCGAGGCGCTGTTCGAGCTTGCCGCAAAAGTCAGTGCGCGCGAGACGGCACCGGAGTGGTGCCGATTGCTCGCCGCGACGCAGGAACGCTTCCTCGCGCCCGACGAGGCCGAGGAAGCGCAGGCGCAGCGGCTGCGCACGGCGCTGGCGCAGATCGAGGCGCTCGCGCAGGCGGCGCAGTGCGCGCTGCGGCTGCCGCTCGCCGTGCTGCTGCGCGAACTCGACGGCCGGCTGGCCGAGCAGGCGTCGGCGCAGGCCTTCGTTTCCGGCGCGGCGACCATCGCCGCGCTGCAGCCCGGCCGCCCGGTCGCGGCACGCGTCGTCTGCCTCGTCGGCATGAACGACGGCGCCTGGCCGCGGCCGGCCACGCCGGCCGGCTTCGACCTGATGGCGGCGCATCCGCGTCCCGGCGACCGCAATCCGCGCGGCGAGGAACGCTACGCCTTTCTCGAAGCCCTGCTGTGCGCCGGCGATGCCTTGATCGTCACCTACGCGGGGCGCGATCCGCGCAGCAACCTCGATCTGCCGCCCGCCGCACCGCTCGCCGAACTGCTCGACACGCTGGCGGCGATGACCGGCTTGCCGGCGGACGAGATCGTCCTCAAACATCCGCTGCAGCCCTTCGGCAGCGACTATTTTTCCGGGACGGCCGGGCGCCTGTTCAGCTTCGACGCGGAGCATTGCCCGGCGCCGGCGCGTCGGGCAGTCGCCGCCTTCAGCGCTGCCGGCTGCGAACTGCGCGACGCAGACATCCGGGAAATCGAGCTGGCGGAACTGCAGCGGTTTTTTGCGCAGCCGGTGCGCTATTTCCTGCGCGAGCGCCTCGGCATCCATCTCGAAGAGAGCGAGGAACTGCTCGCCACCCACGAGCCTTTCATTCCGGACAATCTGGAAGCCTACCGCCTGCGGGAGGCGCAGTTCGGCGCGCTGGCGGCGGGGCAGGCGGAAGAGGAGGCGGATGCCTTGCTGCACGCGCGCGGCTGGCTGCCGCCGGGCATCGCCGGGGCGCTGGCCGCCCGCGCCGCCCGGGCCGAGGCCTTGCCGCTTTGGGAAGCGGCGCGGCCCTGGCGGGAAGCGCTGCGCCAGCCGGACTGCGCCGTGACCTTCGAGGCTGCCGGCCTGCGCCTCGCCGGGCGGTTGGACGGGCTCACCGACCAGGGCCTCTGGCGCGTGCGCCACGGCCGCCTGCGCGCGCGCGATCGCCTGCGCCTCTGGCTCGACCATCTGCTGCTGAACATCGTTGCGCCGCCGGGCGTGCCGCCCGTCAGCACGCTGCTTGCGCGCGACGAGATGCTGCGCCTCGCGCCCGAACCCGCTGCGGCGGAGATCTTCTCCGACCTGCTGGCGCTCTATCGGGAGGGCGCGGCGCGCGTCCTGCCGTTCTATCCCGAAACGGCCTGGGCCTGGCAGGCGCAGAAAAACTGGCGCCGCGAGTGGGAAGGCGACCGCTACCACGGCAAGCCCGGCGAGCGCGACGATGACTACATCCGGCTCGCCCTGCGCGACTCTGCGGAGGATCCGCTCGGCGCCGAGTTCCAGCTGCTCGCCCGCCGGATTTTCGACCCGTTGTTAAACAGAGTCGGCGCAGGGCAGCCCCAAGCCGACGCCCCCCCTGTGGGGGGCAGCGAGCCGGTTTTGCGAGCGAGGGGGGCCAATGGAGTCGGCGATGGCTGAACGGCACTTCCATTCCCTCGCGTCGCCTTTCGAGGTCGAATTGACCGGCACGCGGCTGCTCGAAGCGGGCGCGGGCACCGGCAAGACCTGGACGATCGCCGCGCTGGTGCTGCGCCTGCTGCTCGAACAGCAGGTCGAGATCGGCCGCATCCTCGTCGTCACCTACACGCGCGCCGCGAGCGGCGAGCTGCGCGGCCGCATCCGCGCGCGGCTCGCCGAGGCGCTGGCGGCCTTCGCCGCGGGCCGGGCGGACGAGCCCTACCTGCAGGCGCTGATTGATCGACATGGGCGTCACGCTGCGCGCGAGGCGCAGGCGCGGCTGCGGCTCGCCATCGAGAGCTTCGACACGGCGGCGATCTTCACGATCCACGGCTTTTGCCAGCGGGCGCTCGGCGAAACCGCCTTCGCCGCCGGCCTGCCTTTCGAACGCGAGCTGATCGCCGACCAGGGCGAGCTGCTTGCCGCCGTGGCGCGCGATGCCTGGCGCAAGGCGATGGCCAGTGCGGCCAGCTCGGCGCCCTGGGCGCAGTGGCTGATCGATCAAGTCAAGGGCCCCGACGGACTGGTCGTCCGGGTCAGGGCGCATCTGGGCCGTGTCGATGCCCGGCTGGCGGCGCCCGCGCCCGTCGATCGGCAGGCCGCCGAGCGCGCCTTCGCCGCCGCTTACGCGAGCGCGCGCGGCCTCTGGCAGGCGGAGTCGGCGACGGTGCTGGCCCTGCTCGGCGGCCCGCGGATGAAGCAGAACAGCTACGGCCCGAAGCAAATGCGCGCGCGCGCGGCGGCGCTCGCCGCCTTCCTGGCCCCGCCGGACGCGCTGCTGCCCCTGCCCGAAGCAGCGGCCTATTTCGGGACGGAGAAGATCGCCGCCGGAACGAAGAAGGACGCGGTGGCGCCCGAACACCCCTTCTTCGCCGCGATGGACGCGCTGCTGGTGGCGGCGCGGGATCTGCAGGCCGCGTTCGAGGATGAAACCCGCCGGCTGCTGCACGATTTTCTGCTGGCGGCGCGCGCCGAACTGGCCGAGAAAAAGCGCCGCAGCGGCCAGCAGACCTACGACGATCTGCTGGTCGATCTCGACCGGGCGCTGGCGGGTCCCGCCGGGCCGCGGCTGGTCGAGAGCCTGCGGGCGCGCTACCGCATCGCGCTCGTCGACGAGTTCCAGGATACCGATCCGCTGCAGTTGCGCATCTTCACGCGCGTCTTCGGCACGGACGAACGGCCGCTGATTTTTGTCGGAGATCCCAAGCAGGCGATCTACGGCTTCCGCGGCGCGGACGTGTTCGCCTACCTGCAGGCCCGCGCCAAGGCGGATGCCGGCTACGCGCTGCTCGACAACCGGCGCTCCGATCCGCCGCTGCTGGCCGCCGTGAATGTTCTGTTCGCGCGGCCGCTGCCTTTCCTGCTCGAAGGCATGCCCTATGAGGCGGCGCGTCCCGCTGACATGACGCGGGCGGTGCTGGACATCGCCGTCGAATGTGACGAAGCTGCGCCGCTGACGCTGTGGACGATGCAAGCACCGCCAGGGGCAAAGAGCTTCACGAAGGAAGCGGCGCGCGCGATGGCCGCAGAAGCCGTCGCGGCCGACATCGCCCGGCTCTTGCGGCTGGGCGCGTCGGGGCAGGCCACGCTCGACGGCCGTGCACTTTGCGGCGGCGACATCGCGGTGCTGGTGCGCAAGCACCACGAAGGCGATGTCGTCCGGGCGGCGCTGGCGCGCCACGGCATCGCCAGCGTCAGCGGCGGGGGCGGCAGCGTCTGGCACAGCGAAGAGGCCGCCGAAATCGAACGCCTGCTGCTCGCGGTGGCCGCCCCGGCGCGCGCGGGGCTGGTGCGCGCGGCGCTGGCGACGGTGCTGCTCGGCGCGGACGCCGCGCAGCTGGCCGCCTGGCGCGACGACACGGATCACGATGGCGCATGGAGCGAGCGGCTGGAACGCTTTCACGACGACCTGCTGCTGATGCGCGAACGCGGCTTCATGGCGATGTGGCGCCGGCTGCTGCGGCGCGAGGAGGTCGTCGCGCGCGTGCTTGCCCGGCCGGACGGCGAACGCCGCCTGACCAACTACCGCCATCTCGCCGAACTGCTGCAGGCGGCCGAGCAGGGGGGCGCGCTCGATGCCGAGGGCCTGGCCCGCCACATCGTCCGCCAGCGCGCGGCGCCGGAAGGCGAGGAGGGCCAGCTGCGGCTGGAGAGCGACGCGCGGCTGGTGCGCATCGTCACCCTGCATGCCGCGAAGGGCCTGCAGTATCCGGTCGTCTATTGCCCCTTCCTCTGGCTCGGCCCCGAGGAGGACGACAAGGGCTGGCCGGTGTTTGC
>CAZPIE010000052.1:4122-9416 GCA_964586275.1 uncultured Methyloversatilis sp.
GCGCACGCGTTGGCGCAGGATATTGCGCATGGCGATGGCGCGGCCTGTCTCGATTTCGGCTCGAAGGAGATTGCCGCCCTGCGCGCGCGCGCCGACCGCGAAAGCGCCGCCGAGGAACTGCGCCTGGCCTACGTGGCGCTGACGCGCGCCGAGCATCGCTGCGTCGTCGTCTGGGGCAAGGTCAACAACTGCGCGCGTTCGCCGCTGGCCTGGCTGCTGTTCGGGCCGCGCGAAGAAATCGATTGCGACCCGCGCGCCTGGCTGGCCGACTGGCTGAACGCGCATGACGAAACGGAATCCTTGCAGGCCCTCGAAGCCCGGCTCGACGGGGCCTTGCGCGTCATGCCGCTGCCCGCGGACGGCGTTGCGCCCGTGATTGCGGAGCAAGCCGCGCCAGCGCTCCGGCCGCGGGTGTTCGCGGGTAGGATTCCCGCCCCCTGGCGGGTGCGGAGCTTCTCCTCGCTCGCCGCCCGACTGGCTGAAGAGGCCGATGGCGCGGATCGCGACGCGGTCGTGCCGCAAGCTGCCGTCGCGCCGGAGCTGACTTTCAAGAGTATCCACGCCTTTCCTCGCGGCACGCGGGCGGGCAGCTGCCTGCACGCCCTGTTCGAGCGCATCGACTTCCAGCTGCGTGCACCTGTGGGCCCGGTCGCCGCGGCCGTGCTGGAGGAATTCGGCTACGCGCCGGAATGGCGGCCGGTGCTCGAACGCCTGGTCGCCGACGTGCTCGCCACGCCGCTGGACGCGGCCGGCCTGAAGCTCGCCGACTTGCCGCGCGGCGCGCGCCTGATCGAACTGGAGTTCGTCTTTCCGCTCGGTTCGCCCGCTGACCGGGCGGGCTACATGAAGGGCTTCATCGACCTGGTGTTTCGTCATCAAGGGCGCTGGTACATCGTCGACTGGAAGTCGAACTGGCTGGAGGACTACGGACCGGCGACGCTCGATGCGGCGATGCAGGCGCACCGCTACGACCTGCAACAGCGCATCTACGCGGCCGCGCTGCGGCGCGCCTTGGCGCTGCGCGAGCCGCAACAGGACTGGGAGGCGAGCTTCGGTGGGGTGTTCTATCTGTTCCTGCGCGGCATGCGGCCGGGCAGCACGGAGGGCATCCACTTTTCCCGGCCGACGACCGGCGAGATCGCGGAGTTTTTGCCATGAGGCTGCCGTCCGTCGTCAGCCACTTCGCGCGCTTTCTCGGCAGGGGGAATCCGCTCGCCGAACAGGCCGCCGCGCTGGCCGCGCTGGCGACGCAGGCCGGCCATGTCTGCGCCGATCTGGACCGCGAGGCCGGCTGGGGACCCTGGGCGGACACGCTGGACGCCGGTCAGCGGACGGCTTTTCGTGAGCAGTTGCCGCGTCTGGCCGGCGTCGGTGGCGCGGACGACTGGACGCCGCTGGTCTGGGACGGCCGCCGCCTCTACCTGCGGCGCTATTTCGAGTACGAGCGCCGCGTCGCCGCCGATCTGCTGGCGCGCAGCGCGGCGCCTGAGACCCTGGACGCCGCCGACGAGGCGCGGCTCGCCGAAGGTTTCGCCGACGCCGGCCAGCGCGCGGCGGCGCGCATCGCGCTGACGCACCGGCTGGCGCTGATTTCCGGCGGGCCGGGGACCGGCAAGACGCATACGCTGGCGCGCATCATCGGCCTGCTCCAAGAGGCGGATCCCGATCTGCGCATCGCGCTCGCCGCCCCGACCGGCAAGGCGGCGGCGCGCATGGGCGAAGCGCTGCTCGCCGCGGGCGTCGAGGTCAAAGGTGACGGGGGCGGCGCGCGCACCGTGCATCGCCTGCTTGGCGTGCGCGCCGACGGCAGCGGCTTTCATCATCATCGCGAGCGGCCGCTGGCGGTCGATGTGCTGGTCGTGGACGAAGCCTCGATGATCGACCTGTCGCTGATGGCGCATCTGCTCGATGCCCTGCCGGAAACGGCGCGACTGATCCTGCTCGGCGATCGCGACCAGCTCGCCGCCGTCGAGGCGGGGGCGGTGTTCGCCGACCTGTGCGACAGCCCGCGCCTGGCGTCCTGCGTCGCGCCGCTGACGACGAGCTTCCGCTTCGGCGCGGACAGCGGCATCGGGCGGCTGGCCGAACGGCTACGCGCCGGCGACGCGGCGGGCGCGCTCGCGCTATTGCAGGCGGGGCAGGGCGACCTGGCGTGGGCGGCGCATGGGGCGGCAATACAAGGCGACACGCGCGCCCTGATCGACGCGGCACGCGCGGGGTACCGCGACTTCCGGCAAGGCGTGGCGGCGGGCCTGGCCCCGCAGGAACTGTTCGCACGCTTCGACCGCTTCCGCGTGCTGTGCGCCCACCGGCAGGAAGCCGCCGCGATCAACCGGGCTTTGGGCAGCGCGAGCATGCGTCCCGCAGCGGGCACGCCGCTCATGGTCCTGCGCAACGATCCGCTGCTGCGCGTGTTCAATGGCGACATCGGCCTGGTGCTGCCCGACCCCGCGGACGGCCAGCTCAAGTGCTGTGTTCCCGGCGACACCGGGAACGCCGGTAACGCATGGCGCTGGATTCCGCTGCAGCGCCTGCCGGAATGGGAACCGGCCTGGGCGATGACGGTGCATAAGTCCCAGGGCTCGGAATTCGGTGAGGTATTGCTGGCGCTGCCGGACAGCGTCTCTCCCGTGGTCACGCGCGAACTGGTCTATACCGGCGTTACCCGGGCGAAAGGGCGCGTGACCCTGCGGGGCGACGCGGCAGCGCTGAGCGCGGCGATCAGACGCCGCGCCGAACGCATGTCCGGCCTGCGCGATCGGCTGCGGTAAGGTTTACCGGCCCTGCTGGATCTTGTTGAGCATGCGGGCGCGGCCGGAAGCCTCGGCCTGGTTGGCCGCCGAAACCTGCCGTCCGTAGGCGTCGCGCTCCTCCCTGGAACGCTTCACCGCTTCGATGCTCTTGATGCAGCGCCAGCGCGATCCTGTCTTGGTGACCAGCAGCTTCATCTCCTCCACGGGATGATGCGTGCGGCAGTGATAGCAGTAGCGCGTCGCGGGTTCTTTTTTCTCGGCACTCATAAGCCTGCGGATTATACCTGTTTCAGGTATTTCGCTTAAGAGGCCGGATACAGCCCGGTCGGCTTGATCTTCGCGGGGATGGCGTGGCCCTTGCGGGCGCGCTGGCCGCGGAAGGCGTCGGCCTCTTTCGCCGCGAGTTTCCACTCCGTCGGCTTGCCGCCGCGCCCCGTGCCCGCGACGACGAAGGCATCGACGCCGACCGCCACCGCGGCCATCTCGTCCTTCGCGTCGATGCCCTGCAGGATCGTGCCGCGCCCCTTGGCCATCACCTTTACGTCAGCGAGCGGGAAGAGCAGCAGTCGGCCACTTGCCGAGATCGCCGCCACCGTCTCCACGGAGCCAACCCTTGCCGGCACCAGCGGTTTCTCGCCCTTGTCGAGCGACATGAAGGCCTTGCCGGCGCGGTTGCGCGAAACGAGGTCGGCGATGTTTGCGACGAAGCCATAGCCGCCGGAGTTGGCAAAGAGGTACTGCGCGTCGGGAACGTCGGTGAGGGCATGGGCGAGCTTGCCGCCTTCCTGGAAGTCGACGAGCGTCGTGAGCGGGGCGCCGTCCCCGCGCCCGCCGGGCAGGTCGGCGACGCGCACGCTGTAGGCGCGGCCATTCGTGTCGATGATCACCAGCGGCCAGACGGTGCGCGATTCCTGCACGAGGTACGGGAAGTCGCCGGTCTTGTAGGTGATCGTATTGGCGTCGATGCCATGACCCTGACGGGTGCGCACCCAGCCGTTCTTCGAGACGATGACCGTGACGGGTTCGTCGGGGATCGTCACCTCGGCGGTGCTGACCGGGGCGACGGCCTCGATCAGCGTGCGGCGCTCGTCGCCGAACTTCTTCGCGTCCTCGGTGATCTCGCGCACGACGAGCTTGGTCAGTTCCTTGCGGTCTTCGAGGATGCGGCGCAGGTCCTTCTCTTCTGCCGCCAGCGTTTGTTGCTCCTGCTCGATCCTGATGCCTTCGAGGCGCGCCAGCTGGCGCAGGCGGATTTCGAGGATGTCCTCGGCCTGAATCTCGGAGAGCTTGAACTTGGCCATCAGCTCGGCCTTCGGTTCGTCGGCCTCGCGTATGGTCTTGATGATCTTGTCGATCGAGAGGAAGGCGAGCAGGCGGCCGGCGAGGATATGCAGGCGGCGCTCCACCTCGGCGAGGCGATGGGCGGAACGGCGCTCGACGGTGGCGTGGCGGAACGCGACCCACTCGTGGAGCATCGTCATCAACGGCTTTTGCGCCGGCCGCCCGTCGGTGCCGATCATGGTCATGTTGATCGGCACGTTGGCTTCGAGGCTGGTGCGCGCGAGCAGCACGGCCATGAACTCGTCCTGCGGCGCCTTCGAGCTGCGCGGCTCCAGCACGATGCGCACCGGCTCCTTCTCGTTCGATTCGTCGCGCACGGCGTCGAGCACCCCGAGCATCGCCTGCTTGAGGTTCTTCTGCTCCTGCGAAATGTCCTTCTTGCCGGGGCGCGGTTGAGGGTTGGTGACGGCCTCGATCTCCGACAGCACCTGGGCGGTGGAGACGCCGTGCGGTAGTTCGTGGACGATCACGCGCCATTGGCCGCGCGCCAGTTCCTCGACGCGCCAGCGGCAGCGCATGCGGATGCTGCCGCGTCCCGTTTCGTAGGCGGCGCGGATGTCGGCGGGTGTGGAGATGATCTGTCCGCCGCCGGGGAAGTCCGGGCCAGGCAGGACGGCGAGCAGTTCGTCGAGTTGCACGTTCGGCTTGCGGATCACCAACTTGAGTGCTTCGGCAACCTCGCGCAGGTTGTGCGGCGGAATCTCGGTGGCCATGCCGACGGCGATGCCCGAGGCGCCGTTGAGCAGGACGAAGGGCAGGCGGGCTGGCAGCAATGACGGCTCGACCATCGTGCCGTCGTAGTTGGGGACGAAATCCACGGTGCCCTTGTCGATTTCGGCCAGCAGCAGTTCGGCGATGGGCGTGAGGCGGCACTCGGTGTAGCGCATCGCCGCGGCGCCGTCGCCGTCGCGCGAGCCGAAGTTGCCTTGGCCGTCGATCAGCGGATAGCGCAGCGAGAAGTCCTGGGCGACGCGCACCATCGCGTCATAAACGCTGCTGTCGCCATGCGGGTGGAACTTGCCGATGACATCGCCGACGACGCGCGCCGACTTGACGTGCTTGGATGCGGCCGAAAGGCGCATCTCGTTCATCGCGTGCAGGATGCGACGCTGCACGGGCTTGAGGCCGTCCTCGACCTGCGGCAGGGCGCGCGACTTCACCACGCTCATCGCGTAGGCGAGGTAGGCGCGCTCGGCGTAG
>CAZPIE010000053.1:0-9378 GCA_964586275.1 uncultured Methyloversatilis sp.
AGCGAAGCTCAACCAGCAATAAGCCATTGCGGAAAGTCATTCTGTCATGACCAAGTCCGAGTTGATCGCTCGTCTGGCGCAGCGCTTTCCGCAGTTGGTGGCGAAGGATGCCGATCTGGCCGTGAAGATGATTCTCGATGCGATGTCCGAAACCCTGGCCAAGGGAGACCGCATCGAGATTCGCGGCTTCGGCAGCTTTTCGCTCAACTACCGTCCGCCGCGCATCGGCCGCAATCCGAAATCCGGCGTGAAGGTGGAAGTGCCCGCCAAGCATGTGCCGCATTTCAAGGCCGGCAAGGAGTTGCGCGAGCGCGTCGACTTGGCCGCCGAAAAGTGAACGGGTAGGCGCCAGCCGCGATGACTGCGCTGCTCTGGGTTCTGCGCGGCATTCTGTTCGTCATCCTGCTCGGGCTGGCGATCAAGAACAGCGGGGACGTCGAACTGCGTTTCTTTTTCGATGCCTCCTGGCAGGCGCCTCTGTCGCTGGTCCTGCTGGCGACGCTGACCCTCGGCGTCATCCTCGGCTTGCTGGCCCTGCTGCCCCAGGTGATCCGCCTGCGGCGCAGCGTCGGCCAGTTGCGCCGGCAATTGCCCGACCGGACGACCGACCGGCCCGCCCGCCCGGCCCTGCCGCCGGAGCCCTGAACTCCGTGGAAATCGAACTCTGGTGGCTGCTCGTCCTGCCGCTGTTCTTCGGCTTCGGCTGGCTGGCGGCGCGCATCGACATCAAGCATGTCGTCAGCGAATCGCGCGCCTTGCCGCGCTCTTATTTCACCGGGCTGAACTTCCTGCTCAACGAGCAGCCCGACAAGGCGATCGAGGCTTTCCTCGAAGCTGCGAAAATCGACCCCGAAACCGTCGAGCTGCATTTCGCGCTCGGCAACCTGTTCCGCCGCCGCGGCGAAACGGATCGCGCGATCCGGGTACATAAGCACCTGATCGACCGCGATGCCTCGCAGGCGCAACTCACCGAGGAACAGCGCCTGCATGCGCTCGCCGAACTCGGCCAGGACTACCTGAAGGCCGGCCTGCTCGACCGCGCGGAGGACATCTTTCTCAAGCTGCGCGGCACCCGGCGCGACGAGGAGGCCCTGCACAACCTGCTCGAGATCTACCAGCAGGAAAAGGACTGGGACAAGGCCATCGCCATCGCCGCGCAGATGCCCGGCCATGCCGAGCATCTCTGGCAGAAGCAGATCGCCCAGTTCCATTGCGAGCTGGCGGCTTCCGACCTGCTCAACGGCCGGCTCGAAGCCGCGCGCCGGCGGCTCGACGCCGCGCTGGCCGCCAACCGCCGCTGCGTGCGCGCGACGCTGATGCTCGGCGAACTCGAATCGAAAGTCGGCGCCGGCGGGACGGCAGTCGAGATCTGGCAGACCGTCGAGCAGCAGAATCCGCTCTTCCTGTCGCTCGCCGCCGAAAAGATGATGGCGACCTACCGCGAACTCGGCCGCGAACAGGCGGGCATCGACCTGTTGCGCGGCTATCTAGAACGCCACACTTCCCTCGACCTGCTCGACGTGGTCTTCCAGGCCGAACTCAAGGCGCGCGGCCCCGAGGCCGCCTACGCGCTGGTACGCGACGAGTTGCGCCGCAATCCGACGCTGCTCGGCCTCGACAAGCTGCTCGAGGCGCAGATCCTGCTTGCGCCGGCCGAGAAGCGCGCCGACCTCGAACTGGTCAAGAACCTGATCCACAACCACACGCGGCGCGTGGCGCGCTACCGCTGCGAGGACTGCGGCTTCAAGGCGCGCCAGTTCCACTGGCGCTGCCCGGCCTGCGGCGGCTGGGAAACCTTCCCACCCCGGCGCACCGAGGAGTTCGATATCACCCCATGAAAATGAAATTGCCCGATACCCGCAAGGCGCGCGTCCTCGTCGTCGGCGACGTCATGCTCGACCGCTACTGGTTCGGCGATGTCAGCCGCATTTCGCCCGAGGCGCCGGTCCCGGTCGTCAAGGTCGAGAAGAGCGAGGAGCGTCCCGGCGGTGCGGCCAACGTCGCCCGCAACATCGCCGCGCTCGGCGCGCGGGCGGCGCTGCTGTCGGTGGTCGGCGCCGACGCAGCCGGCGCGTCGCTGGCGCGCTTGCTGGCCGCTTCGGCCATCGACGCCAGCCTGCACGAAGACCCGCAACTGAGCACGACCGTCAAGCTGCGCGTGATCGGCCGCCAGCAGCAGTTGCTGCGCATCGACTTCGAGAACTGGCCGACGCACGAGGTGCTGCAGGCCAAGCTGGCCGAATTCGAGCAGCGCATCGCCAGCTGCGCCGCCGTGATTCTCTCCGACTACGGCAAGGGCGGACTGACGCACATCGCGGCGATGATCCGCAGCGCCCGCGCGCATGGCAAGCCCGTGCTGGTCGATCCGAAGGGCGACGACTACGCCCGCTATGCCGGCGCCAGCATCATCACGCCGAACCGCGCAGAGTTGCGCGAAGTGGTCGGGCGCTGGAACAGCGAGGAAGATCTCGCGGCACGGGTCGGCAAGCTGCGCGCGGACCTGGGGCTCGATGCCCTGCTGCTGACGCGTTCCGAGGAGGGCATGACCCTTTTCGCCGCCGACGGCATCACGCACGAGCCGGCCCTGGCGCGCGAGGTCTACGATGTCAGCGGCGCGGGCGACACCGTGATCGCGACGCTGGCGGTGATGCTGGCAAGCGGCGCGAACTTGCCCGATGCGATGCGCTGGGCCAACCGCGCCGCCGGCATCGTGGTCGGCAAGCTCGGCACCGCCACCTGTTCCATCGAAGAATTGAAAGGCTGAACATGTACCACATCGTCACCGGCGCCTGCGGATTCATCGGCGCCAACATCGTCAAGGCGCTCAACGCGCGCGGCATCACGGAGATCATCGCCGTCGACAACCTCGCCAAGGCCGACAAGTTCAGGAACCTCGTCGACTGCGAGATCGCCGACTACCTCGACAAGCACGAGTTCATCGAACTGGTGCAGGCCGGCCAGTTCGACGGCGCGGTCGAGGCGGTCTTCCACGAGGGCGCCTGCTCGGACACGATGGAGACCGACGGCCGCTACATGATGGAGAACAACTTCCGCTACACCAGCACGTTGCTCGACTTCTGCCTCGATCACGAGGTGCAGTTCCTCTACGCGTCGAGCGCCTCGGTGTACGGCGCCGGCCGCGTCTTCAAGGAGGCGCGCGAGCACGAGGGGCCGCTCAACGTCTATGGCTATTCGAAATTCCTCTTCGACCAGGTCGTGCGCCGGCGCGTGCTGACCGATGGCGGCTTCGGCTCGCAAGTCGTCGGCTTCCGCTACTTCAACGTCTATGGCCCGCGCGAGCAGCACAAGGGCCGCATGGCCTCGGTGGCCTTCCATCACTTCAACCAGTATCGCGAGCATGGCAAGGTCAAGCTCTTCGAGGGCTGCGACGGCCATGCCAACGGCGAACAAATGCGCGATTTCGTCTATATCGACGACGTCGTCAAGGTCAATATGTACTTCCTCGACCACCCGGAAAAGTCGGGCATCTTCAACCTCGGCACCGGCCGCGCCCAGCCCTTCAACGACATCGCGCATGCCACGGTCAACGCCTGCCGTGCGCTGGAAGGCAAGCCCGCGCTGTCATTGGCGGAGATGGTGGCGCAGGGCATCGTCGAATACGTCGAGTTCCCGGCTGCCCTCAAGGGCAAGTACCAGAGCTTCACCCAGGCGGACATTTCCGCGCTGCGCGCCGCGGGCTACCGCGACGAGTTCGACAGCGTCGCCGCAGGTGTGACGAAGTACGTCAACATCCTCGCCGGCAAATAATCGATGCCCAAGCTGTACGAGTATTTCGGACTGGTTATCATGTTTTACGCCAACGAGCATGACCCGGTACACGTGCACGGAAAGTGCCAAGGTCGTGAAATGCGTGCTGAGGTGATCCTGCTGGACGGCGCCATTGAGGAAATCAGATATTCCGAAGTGACGGGGCGCGCACCGCTTGATATGGCAGAACAGCGACTTTTCAAGGAAGTCGTTACCGCCAAGGCTGGCGAGATCGTTGCAAAATGGATAGACTTTTTCGTGCTGCACAAGCCTGTCAGACCTGAAAACATCACCCGGAGGCTGAAGTGACATCACAGCCAATCAACATCGTGAGCGCCGAACTGGCAGGCGATCTAAGCATTCGTTTGCGTTTCGACGATGGTGTCGAGCGGACGGTCGATTTCAGGCCGTTTTTATCGAATTCGCGGCATCCCGACATTCGGGCTTACCTCGACCCGGTTCGTTTTGCGGGATTTCGCATCGAATACGGAGATCTGGTTTGGGGGGACTATGACCTGTGTTTCCCGATCATCGACCTGTATCGCAACCAGTTGTTGCCCGCTGAAACGCTAAGCGCCGCCGCGTGACTCCCGTCCTCAGCTTCGACATCGAGACGATCCCCGACGTCGCCGGGTTGCGCGCGCTGCATGGCCTGCCGGCGACGCTCGCCGCTGCCGAGGTCGCCGAGTTCGCCTTCCAGAAGCAGCGCGCGAAAAGCGGCTCCGATTTCCTGCCGCTGCACCTGCAGCGCGTGATCGTCATCTCCTGCGCGATGCGCAGCGACGAAGGGTTCAAGGTCTGGTCGCTGGCCGAGCCGAAGTCGGGAGAGGGCGAAATCATCCAGCGCTTTTTCGACGGCATCGCCAAATACACGCCGCAGCTCGTCTCGTGGAACGGCGGCGGCTTCGACCTGCCGGTGCTGCACTACCGCGGCCTGATCCATCGCGTGGCCGCGCCGCGCTACTGGGATCTCGGCGACGGGGATTTCAACGATAGCCGCGACTTCAAGTGGAACAACTACATCAGCCGCTACCACACGCGCCATCTCGACCTGATGGACCTGCTGGCGATGTACCAGCCACGCGCCAACGCGCCGCTCGACGAACTGGCGAAGCTGATGGGCCTGCCCGGCAAGCTGGGGATGGACGGCGGCGCGGTGTGGGGCGCCTGGCTCAACGGCGAGATCGACGCGATCCGCGACTACTGCGAGACCGACGTCGTGAACACCTACCTCGTCTATCTGCGCTTCCAGCAGATGCGCGGCCAGCTCTCGGCCAGGGCGCATGCCGAAGAAGTCGCCTTCGTGCGCGGCGAGCTAGGCAAGAGCGACGCGCCGCACTGGCGCGAATTTCTGGCCGCCTGGCCGAACGGTTAGCGTTCCGCGGCCAGCGCGCTGACGCAGCGCTGGAATCCCTCCGCCTTGTCCCAGTCCTCGACCGGCACGGGCAGCTTGCGCTGCCAGTTCGGATGCTGGTCTTCGAGTGTGCCGGGCACGTTGATCTGCTCGGTGAGGCCGAACAGATCCTCGGGCTGGACGGCCAGCAGCATCGCCGGGCTGCGCGCCAGGTAGGCGTGAATGGCGGCGATGACCTCCGGCGTGAGTTCGGGCAGGGCGGCCGGATCCTTGCCCACGCCTGAGGGCAGCAGGCCTTCGCGTTCCAGCGCCCAGAGCAGGCGGCCGCGATCCCAGCCGCGTTCGGTGATCAGGCGCTGACGCAGTTCGTCGCTGGGAAACAGCATCAGGCGCGTGCGCACGGCCAGATCGATGCCACTCCAGAAACCGGCGAGCGTGGGCAGGTCGTGCGTGCTGGCGGCAACCAGCGCCTGGCGCGGCATGTCGGCCGGCAGGCGGAACTGGCCGTCGGGATAGCGCTCGAACATCAGCGGATGGTAGGACAGCACGCCGGCGTCGAACAGGCGCTCGCGGAAGCCCTCCGGCACCGTGCCGAGATCCTCGCCGATGACGAGACAGGCGTTCTCCCGGCTCTCGCGGGCGACGAGGCCGAGCAGCGCATCGAAGTCGTAATGCACGTAGGCGCCCTCGGTGGCGGGCGTGTCGGACGGCACCCAGAAGAGGCGGGTCAGCCCCATCGCGTGATCGATACGCAGCGCCCCGGCATGCTTCATGTTGGCGCGCAGGATGTCGATGAAGGGCGCATAGCCGGCAGCCTCCAGCCGATGCGGGATGAAGGGCGGCAGGCCCCAGTCCTGGCCGAGCAGGTTGAGTTCGTCCGGCGGCGCGCCGGTGCTGGCGCCGCCTATTCCGTCCTGTCCGATGGCGAACACCGACTGCCAGCTCCAGACTTCCGCTCCACCGAAGTTCGCGCCGACGGCGAGGTCCTGGTACAAGCCGATGGCCATGCCGCGTTGTTTCGTGTGCGCGGCAACGGCAGCGAGCTGCGTGTCGGCGATCCATTGCAACCAGGCGCCGTAAGCGACCGCGTCGGCATGCGTCCGGGCAAAATCCGTCACGGCCTGCGCAGCGGGATCGCGGTATTCCTGCGGCCAGGCCGGCCAGCCCCAGGCGCCCGCCGCCTTGCGGAAACGGGCCTGCAGGGCTTCGTAGCGGGCGAAGCGTTCGAGCGCCTCGCCCTGCTGCGCGCGCCAGTCGGCGAAGGCCCGGGCACGGGCGCCGCCGGCCTGCCTGAACCGGTCGAAGAGCAGGGGCAGTATTTCGAACTTCGCCTGGGCCACGCCAATGTAATCGACGACTTCGGTGGCGCGCAGGCGGGCCAGCCGTGCCTGAAAGTCGGCGCTGGCGAGGCGGCTCCGCGCCGCTGCGCTGGCGGCGAATTCCGGCACCGCCTCGACGTCGATGTAGAGCACGTTGAGGAAGGCGCGGTGCGAGGGGCTGTAGGGACTGATGTGCGCCGGATTGTCGGGAAACAGCGCGTGCAGGGGATTGAGGCCAATGAAGTCGCCCCCGGCGGAGGCAAGCACGTCGACCAGCGCGGCGAGGTCGGTGAAGTCGCCCATGCCCCAGTTGCGCCGCGAGCGCAGGCTGTAAAGCTGGACGCTCAGGCCCCAGAATCGGCCGTTGTCGTGCAGCACCGCCGGCTGGAAACAGCGCTCCGCGGTTTCCGGCGCGGGAGGTTTCGGCAAGGACCGCAGTTCCGCAAGCAGTTCCGCCGGATCGCGCGTCAGGTCGAAATGCATCGCTGCGAGAAGATCACGCCGTGCGCTGTCCGCGGTCGGATGATGGCCGCCCCAGATGTCGTGGTATTCGCGGGCGATGCCGCAGGCGTCGGCCAGCTTTTGGAGGGCTTCTGTCATCGCCGACTTTCGTCGGGCACTACGGCCGCGCACTGCCTCAGCAGGGTCAGCGTGCGCCCCTCGAGCGGGTAGCTTTCGCCGCCCGCATAGACGCCATCGGGCTCCAGGCCGGCGTGGTAGTGCGTGTCGAGCACGACCTGCCAGGCGCAGCCGACGCAGAGTTTCGGCAGCACGAAATCGATGCGCCCGTCGTGGGCATTGAACAGCACGATGAAATTGTCGTCGTGGATGCCGCGGCCATGGCGATCGACCTCGCCGAGCGCCTCGCCGGAGAGAAAGACGCCGAGACTGCGCGCGTAGTCGCGCGACCATTCCTCGTCGCTCATCTCGCCGCCGTCGGGCTTGATCCAGTGGATGTCCTTGATGCCCGTGCCCCGGATCGGGCGGCCCTGGAAAAAATTGCGGCGGCGGAAGACCGGGTGACGGTGGCGCAGCCGGATCAGGCGCGCGACGAAGTCGAGGAGTTCGCGGTCCTCGGCCGCAAGCTGCCAGTTCACCCAGCTGAGCGGATTGTCCTGGCAATAGGCATTGTTGTTGCCGCGCTGGCTGCGCCCCATTTCGTCCCCGGCCAGCAGCATCGGCACGCCCTGCGAGAGCAGCAGGGTGGCGAGCAGGTTGCGCTGCTGGCGCGCGCGCAGCGCAAGAATCTCCGGGTCGCTGGTTTCGCCTTCCATGCCGCAGTTCCAGGACAGGTTGTTGTCGGTGCCATCGCGGTTGTCTTCGCCGTTGCTCTCGTTGTGCTTCTTGTCGTAGCTGACGAGGTCGCGCAGCGTGAAGCCATCGTGCGCGGTGATGAAATTCACGCTGGCGTAGGGGCGGCGGCCGTTACGGGCGTAGAGGTCGCTCGAACCGGTGAGGCGCGTCGCGAACTCGCCGATCTTGCCGCCGTCGCCACGCCAGAAGGCGCGCATGCAATCGCGGTAGCGGTCGTTCCATTCGGCCCAGCCGAGCGGGAAGTTGCCGACCTGGTAGCCGCCTTCGCCGAGGTCCCAGGGCTCGGCGATCAGCTTCACACGGGACAGGATCGGATCCTGGTGCAGGATGTCGAAAAAGGCGCCGAAATGATTCACCGCGTGCTGCTCGCGGCCGAGCGAGGCGGCGAGATCGAAGCGAAAGCCGTCGACGTGCATCTCCTGCACCCAGTAGCGCAGCGAATCCATCACCAGTTGCAGCACGCGCGGATGCTCGAGGTTCAGGGTGTTGCCGCAGCCCGTGTAGTCGCGGTAGAAGCGCGGATTGTCCGGTTGCAGGCGGTAATAGACGCTGTTGTCGATGCCCTTGAAGCTCAGCGTCGGGCCGAGGTGGTGGCCTTCGGCGGTGTGGTTGTAGACCACGTCGAGGATCACCTCGATGCCTGCCGAATGCAGCGTCTTGACCATCGTTTTGAATTCTTTCGGCGAGCCGCTCGCCGAATAGCGCTGCTCGGGCGCGAAGTAGCCGATCGAGTTGTAGCCCCAGTAGTTGCGCTTGCCCTGGTCGACGAGATGGCGGTCATCGACGAAGCTGTGCGTCGGCATCAGCTCGACCGAAGTGACGCCGAGGCGCTTCAGATGCGCGATCACCGGCGCGGTGGCGAGGCCGGCATAGGTGCCGCGCAGGGCGGCGGGCACGTCCGGATGCTCGATGGTGAAGCCGCGCACGTGCAGCTCGTAGATCACCATCTCGTGGAAGGGAATGTTCGGCGAGCGGTCGTCGCCCCAGGAGAAGGCCGGGTCGGTGACGCGGCACTTGGGCATCCGGCGCGCGTTGTCGCGGGTATCGGGCACGTCGTCGCCGGCGCCGACCCGGTAGCCGAAATGCGCGTCGCTCCAGTCGAGCGCGCCGACGATATCGCGGGCGTAAGGGTCGATCAGCAGCTTGTTCGGGTTGAAGCGGTGGCCGCGCGCCGGATCGTAGGGGCCATGGACGCGATAACCATAGAGCAGGCCGGGGCGCGCCTCGGGCAGGTAGCAGTGCCAAACCTGGTCGGTCTGTTCGCGCAGGACGATGCGCTGGACTTCATGCTGGCCGGTCGGGTCGAACAGGCACAGCTCGACCTTTTCGGCATGCTCGGAAAACAGGGCGAAATTGACGCCTTCGCCGTCCCAGGTGGCGCCGCGCGGATAAGGCGCGCCGGGCCAGACGGCGGTGATCGGAAAATGATGGACTTGTTGCATGGTGAAGTGACGGCGGATGGCGGCCCAGGCTTCGACTGGGGCCGCGGGAGAGTAGCACGATAATCCTGTTGCCGTGCCGCCCCGCCAGCGCCGACTTTGCCTTACTTCATGAGGCGAAAACTATTGACCGCGGCGCGCAGCGTCCCGGCCATGGCGAGCAGTTCGCGCACCGACTGGTCGG
>CAZPIE010000054.1:0-9365 GCA_964586275.1 uncultured Methyloversatilis sp.
CTGCGCGTGGCAATCGCGCGCGACGCCGCCTTCGGCTTCTACTATACCGACGACCTCGATGCGCTCGCTGCCGCCGGCGCCGAACTGGCGCCCTTCGACACGCTCAAGGATGCCCGGCTCCCCCCCTGCGATGCGCTCTTCATCGGCGGCGGCTTTCCCGAATCCTTCCTCGACGAACTCTCCGCCAACGCCAGCCTGCGCAGCGACATCCGCAGCGCGATCGAGAGCGGGCTGCCGACCTACGCCGAGTGCGGCGGCCTGATGTATCTGGCCGAGTCGATCGCCTGGCGGGGCAAGGCCCGGCCGATGGTCGGCGCCATCTCCGGCGACATCCTGATGCACGAAAAACCCGTCGGCCGCGGCTATGTCGTCATCGAGCCGACGCAGGATCATCCCTGGTGCCGTCCCGCCGGCGCCGACTTTTGCCATCCGCTGCACGCCCACGAATTCCACTATTCGGAGATTCGCGGATTGCCGGCGGACACGCACTACGCCTACACGGTCAAGCGCGGCCATGGCGTCGATGGCCGGCACGACGGCATCCTGCGCCACAACCTGCTGGCGTCCTACACCCATTTGCGCAGCACGGCCGGCTGCAACTGGCCGGCCCGTTTCATCCAGTTCGCGAGAAACTGTTCCACCCTGACCCGAGAGACCACAACATGTTCAACCTGACCCCCGCCGCCGCCGAACAAATCCTGCGCGCCGCCGCCGCGCAACAGGAAGACGCCGAACCACCCGGCCTCACCAGCCTGCGTGTCGCGGCCAAGATCGAGGATGGCGAAATCGTCTATGGCATGGGCTTCGACGAAGAACGCGAGCAAGACGCGGTGATCGAATCCTGCGGCGTCACCCTGCTGATCTCCCCGCGCAGCCAGGAACTGCTGGCCGGCGCGACGCTCGATTTCGTCGAGCTCCATCCCGGGGAATTCCAGTTCATCTTCATCAACCCGAACGATCCGCCCCAGGCCGGCGCTTGCGCCAGTCGCGGCAGCGGCTGCGGCGGCTGCGGCGGCAATGGTGGAAGTAGCGGCACGACGGGAGGTTGCGGCTAAGATGATGATCGATTTGCCGCCCAGCCTCCCCAGCCGAGGCGCCGCCGTCCCCGGCACCGTCTATCTGGTCGGCGCCGGTCCCGGCGATCCCGAACTGCTGACGCTGCGCGCGCTGCGCATCATCGGCGACGCGGACATTCTCGTGTATGACCAGCTCGTCTCGGACGCGATCCTCGCGCTCGTCAATCCCGCCGCCGAGCGCATCTACGCGGGCAAGCAGCGCGGCAACCACGCCGTGCCGCAGGACGACCTCAACCGGTTGCTGGTACAGCTGGCCAGAACGAACAAGCGCGTCGTCCGCCTCAAGGGCGGCGATCCCTACACCTTCGGGCGCGGCGGCGAGGAAGTCGAAACCCTGCGCGAAAACGGCGTCCCCTTCGAGGTCGTGCCGGGCGTCACGGCGGCGGCGGGCGTCGCCGCCTATGCCGGCATCCCCCTGACGCACCGCAACTACGCCCAGGCCTGCGTCTTCGTCACCGGCCACCTCAAGGATGGCAGCATGAACCTCGACTGGCCGGGGCTGGCGCGCCGTCGCCAGACGGTCATCATCTACATGGGGCTGCACGGCCTGGCCTACCTCTGCGACCAGCTGATCGCCCACGGACTGCCCGCCGACTGGCCGGCGGCCATCGTGCAGCAGGGCACCACGCCGAACCAGCGCACGGTGACCGGCACGCTCGCGACGCTACCGACTCTGGCCGAAACCGCCGGTCTCAAGGCGCCAACCCTGATCATCGTCGGTGAAGTCGTCCGACTCAGGGACAAACTGGCCTGGTTCGAAAAATACCGCACCTGAATGCTGCAAGCTTCCTGATTACTTCAGGAATAGCCGACAACAACCTGAGCAAGCGAGGATTTTCCTTCCCGTTTTCTCAAGATAGCGGCCCGGCCAGCCGTTATATCTTGGCAAACCATGGCCACCCAGGACAGCGAAGCCCAATTCATCGACATCGACGATGTGCGGATCGGCACATACGTGTATGTCGACCTGGGCTGGATCAAGCATCCGTTCGCCCTCAACAGCTTCAAGATCAGTTCGCAGGACCAGATCGACACGCTGATCAAGCTGGGGGTGAAACGCATCCGCTGGTCGCCGGAAAAGAGCGATCCCGAGCCGGGAAGCGAGCCGCCCCCGACGGCCGGGCAGGCGGACGGAGAAGTCGGTGCTGACGGGACGGCAGCCCCGGCCGCAACAACCGGGCAGTCCGCTGCCGGAGGAAGCATCGAAGCCGCCGCGGCCGCGCGACAGGCGATCGCCGCGACTGTCGCGGCAGAGGCCGCCGCGCTGGCCGAAGAACGGCGCCAGCGCCGCGAGAAGCTCCGCGCCCAGCGCGAAAGCCTCGACCTCTGCGAGCGCGAATTCACCGCCGCCTCGCGCGCCTATCGCCAGGTGATCGAGCAGATCGGCAGCCAGCCGGAAACCGCCGGCGCCCAGGTGGCCCAAGTGGTCGGCGGGATGGTCGACAAAATGCTCGAGCAGGAAGAGACCGCGATCCGCCTGCTTTCCGAAAGCATCGGCGAGCGGGCCTCGCAGCATTCGGTCAACGTTGCCGTGATCTCGCTCCTGCTCGGCAAGGCCGTCGGCCTGGACGCCGCCCGGCTGGGCATCCTCGGCCGCGGCGCGCTGCTCCACGACATCGGCCTGACCGCGCTCCCCGAGCGGCTGCGCTGGCTGGACACCCAGTTCAGCTCGGTCGAGCGCCGGCTCTACCAGGAACATGTCGCCCATGGCGTTGCCATCGGCACGCGCATGAAGCTACCGCCAGAGGAGCTCGCCATCATCGCCCAGCACCACGAACTCGCCGACGGACGCGGTTACCCCCGGCAATTGAGCGGCGAGCAGATCGCGCCGCTGGCGCGCATCGTCGCGCTGGTGAACCTCTACGACAATCTCTGCAATCCCGGCAATCCGGCGCAGGCCGTCACGCCCCACGAGGCACTGGCGCTGATCTTCGCGCAGATGCGGCACCAGTTCGACAGCAAGGTGTTGATGCCCTTCATCCGCATGATGGGCGTCTACCCGCCCGGCTCGGTGGTCGAGCTGTCCGACGGCCGCCTGGCCCTGGTGGTCTCGGTGAATGCCGCGCGCCCGCTCAAGCCCAACGTCGTCATCCACGAGCCGCGCGTGCCGCGCGACGAAGCGCTCGTCGAAGACCTCGAAAACACTCCCGACCTCGGCATCCGCCGCAGCCTGAAACCCCTGCAGCTGCCCAAGGCCGCCTTCGATTACCTGTCGCCGCGCCAGCGCATCTGCTACTTCTTCGAGCGGGCGCGCAACGCCCGCGACATCGAGTTCGCCGCATGAACAGGCCCATCTGGCAACCGCTCATCGAAGGCATGATCGAGGCCGTCTGGATCGTGGATGCGCTCGAGCTGCGCGTGCTCGCCGTCAATCGCGTCGCCGCCGATCTGCTCGGCGTGCCCGCCGCCAGCCTGATTGGCAAGCCGGTCGTCGACCTCGCCGCCACGCCGGAAGACATTTACTTCTGGGAAGATGTCGCCGCCGGTCTCGCCGACCACATTCTCTCCGAAACCCTGCTGCTGCATGCCAATGGCACGACGGTGCCGGTCGAACGCCGCGTCAGCCGCGTCACGCTCAACGATTCCGCCGCCATCTTCGTCGTCGGCATCCGCGACCAGTCCGAGGAACGGCGCATCGAATGCGAGCTCGAAAAGCTCGTCGCGGAACTGCGCGCCACGCTCGAATCGACGGCCGACGGCATCCTCGTCACCGATCTCGACGGCGGCATCCGCGGGTACAACCAGCGTTATGCCGATCTGTGGAACCTGCCGCAGGAACTGATGACGCAGCGCAACGACAGCGCCATCCATGCCTGGATGGCGCAGAACGTCGTCGATGCCACCACCTATGCGGCGCGCCTCGCCGCCATTGCCCGTTCGCCCCTGCTCGAAGCGAAGGACACCATGCTGCTGCGCAACGGCACGATTCTCGAACGCGTGACCCTGCCGCAATACGCGCGCGGCCGGCCGATCGGCCGCGTCTATTCCTACCGTGACATCACCCAGCGGCTCGCCGACGAGGCGCGCCTGCAGCTGGCATCGAAAGTCTTCGAGGCCAGTCTCGACGCGATCTTCGTCACCGACCCGGAAATGACGCTGAAGGCGGTCAATCCCGCCTGCGAGCGCCTGACCGGCCTCGACAGCGCCGAACTGCTCGGCAAGAACGCCTACGACATCCTTTCCGACATGGTTTCGCGCGACCATTTCGTCGCGCAGGTCGAAACCCAGTTGCAGGCGCACGGCTACTGGGAAGGCGAAGCCTGGCATCGCAATCGCAACGGCAACAGCCTGCCCTGCCAGGCCTCGCTGGTACGCGTCCTCGACAACAGTGGCAAGCTGCTGCACTGCATCGGCTTCTTCAAGGATCTGTCGGAAGCCGTCAATGCCCGCAAGCGCATCGAGGAACTGGCCTACACCGACGCGCTGACCGGCCTGCCCAACCGGCTGATGCTCACCGAGCGCATCGAATTCGCGCTCGGGCTCGCCCAGCGCGAGAAGGTCGGCTTCGCGCTGCTGTTCCTCGACCTCGACCGCTTCAAGCACATCAACGATTCGCTCGGCCACATGTTCGGCGACCGCGTGCTGGTCGATGTCGCCGAGCGCATCAAGGACTGCCTGCGGCAGGTGGATACCGCCGCGCGCCTCGGCGGCGACGAATTCCTGATCCTGCTGCACAAGACCGATGCGCGCGGCGCGGAAATCATCGCCCGGCGCATCCTCAACCGGCTCTCACAACCCTTCGCCCTCGACGACCTGTCCTTCACCGTCACCTGCAGCATCGGCATCGCCATCTATCCCGACGACGGGCAGACGATGGACGACCTGATCAAGAACGCCGACGCCGCGATGTACCACGTCAAGGAACGCGGCCGTGCCGGCTTCCGCTTCTACCAGCGCCAGATGAACGTCGGCCTGCTGTCGCGCATGAAGATCGACCACGCGATGCGCCAGGCCCTGACGAATTCCGCGCCCGGCACGGGCTTCCGCCTCCACTACCAGCCGCAGCTGCGCTTCCGCGACAACGCGATTTTCGGCGCCGAAGCCCTGCTGCGCTGGCGTGACGCCGAACTCGGCGAAATCGCGCCCAGCCAGTTCATCCCGATCGCCGAGGACTCAGGCGTCATCGTCGGCATCGGCAACTGGGTGCTCGACGCGGCCGTGCGGCAATGTTCGGACTGGAACGCCAAAGGACTGACGCTGATGATGGCGATCAACGTCTCGGCCCTGCAGTTCCAGCAGGCCGACTTCGTCGAACGCGTCGACCGGACGTTGAAGAAGCATGCGCTGCCGCCCGGTCTGCTGGAGCTGGAACTGACCGAGTCCATCCTGATCCAGGATGTCGACGAAACCATGCGGCGCCTCGAGTTGCTCGCCGCGCTGGGCGTGCAGCTGGCGATCGACGACTTCGGCACCGGCTACTCGAGCCTGTCCTACCTCAAGCGCTTCCCGATCCACAAGGTCAAGATCGACCGCTCCTTCATTCGGGACCTGCCGCGCGACGAAAGCGACACCGCCATCGTCAACGCCATCATCCAGATGGCCGATGCACTCCGCCTCAAAGTCATCGCCGAGGGCGTCGAGACGATCGAACAGCGCGACTTCCTGATCGCCGCCGGCTGCAACGAATTCCAGGGCTTCCTTTGCACGCCGGCGCTGGAAGCGTCCGCCTTCGAGGAATTCGTGACGGGGCTGGGACGGACCGAACCGCCCGAGGAATTCAGGCTTCTGCCGCCGAATTAACCGCCACCCACGCCTGACCGAGCGCCAGGCCGCCATCGTTGGGCGGCAACATCCGCGCTTCCAGCAACTCGAGGCCGCGCGCCGCCAGCCCGGCGCGCAATGCGGACGACAGCAAACGATTGAGCAGGCAGCCGCCCGCCGCCGCGACGGTACGAATCCCCGTTCGATTCGCCGCGACGGCAATCCAGTCGACCAGCCCCGCCGCGAGCGTCGCGTGGAACCCGGCGGCGCCCGCCGCGGCATCCCCGCAGTCCTCGAGATGCGCCAGCATGGGCAGCAGATCGAGAATGCCGTCCTGCAGCCGCCAGCCGTCGGGGCACGCCGCAATCGGGCCGTGACGGGCCGCCAGCCCTTCGAGCAGCATCGCCGCCTGCCCCTCGAAGCTGGCGCGCCGCCGCACCCCCAGCAAGCCCGCCGCCGCATCGAACAGCCGACCGGCACTCGAAGTCAATGGACTGTTGATGCCCCGCTCCAGCATGGTTGCGACCAGCGGGGCAGCCGCCTCGTCCGCAAAACGCCGAGCGATCTCATCGTTAAGCCCGAGCGCATGCAGGGCCGCCGCCGCCATGCGCCAGGGCTCGCGCGCCGCGACATCGCCGCCGGGCAGCGCCAGCGGGCGCAGATGACCCAAACGTTCAAACCGCGCACCATCGACGCACAGCAACTCGCCGCCCCATGCGGTCCCGTCAGCGCCGAATCCCACGCCATCGAGGGCCAGTCCAAGCACGGGTTCGGTCAAGCCATGCTCGGCGCACACCGCGGCGATGTGCGCATGGTGATGCTGCACGCCGATGGCCGGAATGCCGCGCTTTGCGGCGAAGGCGGCGGCGAAGCGCGTCGAATGGAAGTCCGGATGCAGGTCGTGCGCGACGATGTCCGGCGTCGCGTCGAGGATGTGCAGCAGGTGGGCGACGCTTTCCTCGAAGAAGCCGCAGGCCGCGGCGTTGTCGAGGTCGCCGATGTGCTGCGAAACAAAGGCCTCATCGCCGCGCGTGACGCAGATCGTGTTCTTGAACCCGCCGCCCACCGCCAGCACCGGCGGCACGGCATGCGGCAGTTTGATCGCGCGCGGAACATAACCGCGTGCCCGCCTCACGAAACCCTTGCCCCTGCGCACGCTGTCGTCGCAGCGCACGACGATGTCGCGGTCGTGCAGCAGGAAGGCGTCGGCGATGCCGGAGAGCCGTCGCAGGGCCTCGTCGTTGCCGAGCACCAGCGGCTCGCCATGCGGATTGGCACTGGTCATGACCAGCACCATGTCCGGCGCGTCATGGAAAAGCAGATACTGGATCGGCGTCGCCGGCAACATCAGGCCGACCTCATTCAAGCCCGGCGCGATGCCGGGCAACTCCCCGCGCTTTTCCAGCAACACGATGGGACGTTCTGGAGACTCCAGCAATGCCGTCTCGCCAGCGCCGACTTTTGCCAGACGGCTGGCCGCCTCCATGTCGGCGACCATCACGGCGAACGGCTTTTCCTCGCGCTGCTTGCGTTCGCGCAATGCTGCGACGGCCGCGGCGTTGCGCGCGTCGCAGGCGAGATGGAAGCCGCCCAGCCCCTTGATCGCGACGATCCTGCCGGCCTGGAGCAACGCCAGCGTCGCTGCGATGGGATCTCCTTCGAAGGGGCCGCCCTCCGCGTCCAGCAGGGCGAGACGCGGGCCACACTGCGGGCAGCAGGTCGTCTCGGCATGGAAGCGCCGGTCGGCCGGGTCGGTGTATTCGCGCTGGCAGTCCGGGCAGAACGGAAATGGCGCGAGACTGGTCTGCGGCCTGTCGTAGGGCAGGCGCCGCGTCACAGTGTAGCGCGGCCCGCAATGCGTGCAGGTGATGAAGGGATGGCGGTAGCGGCGATTCGTTGGGTCGAACAACTCGGCCAGGCAGGCGGCGCAGGGCGCGGTGTCGTGGCCGATCGCCGTGCCGACCCTGCCGCCGGCGCTTGCCACGATCGCGAAGCCGGCAGTCGCTTCGTACGCGACCGGTCGCATCAACACGGAGTCGACGCGCGCCAGCGGCGGCGCCTCGTCACGGACGCGCCGTGCGAGTTCATTCAATGCCGCGGCTGCGCCTTCCGCGTGGATCTCGACGCCGGCCGCGTCATTCTTCACCCAGCCGGCAAGCTTCAGTTCCTGCGCGAGGCGCCAGACGAAGGGGCGGAAGCCGACGCCCTGGACGACGCCCGTCACCCTGATGCGGATGGCATCAGCCACGAACGGCGGCAGCGCCCTTCTCGATCCAGGCCAGCCAGTCGGCCATGCCTGCGCCCGTCGTCGCCGAGACGCGGATCACCTCGAGCAGCGGATTGACGCGGCGCGCATAGGCGATCGCCTGGTCCACGTCGAACTGCAGGTAGGGCAACAGGTCGCACTTGTTGACGAGCATCAGCCGCGCGGCGCGGAACATGTCCGGATACTTGAGCGGCTTGTCCTCGCCTTCGGTCACCGAGAGGATCACCACCTTGCCCGCCTCGCCGAGGTCGAAGGCCGCCGGGCAGACGAGGTTGCCGACGTTCTCGATCATCAGCACGCCGCCCTTCTCGAGCGGCAGTTGCTCCAGCGCATGGCCGACCATGTGCGCGTCGAGGTGGCAGCCCTTGCCGGTGTTGATCTGCACGGCCGGCGCGCCGGTGGCGCGGATGCGCTCGGCGTCAAAGCTGGTCTGCTGGTCGCCTTCGATCACGGCGATGCCGAGCTTCCCCTTGAGCGCCTCGATGGTCTTCACCAGCAGCGTCGTCTTGCCCGAGCCGGGACTGGAGACGAGGTTCAGCGCGAGGATGCCCTGCGCGGCGAAGCGCGCGCGGTTTTGCGCGGCGTAGGCGTTGTTCTTGGCCAGGATCTCCTGTTCGAGTTTGACGGTGCGGGCATGGGCGTGCGCGGGCGTGTAGGGATGACTATGCGTCGTCCCGTCCGCATGCGTGTGCTCATGGGCATGCTGCAGGCCATCACCCACATTCTGGCCCTCGATCTTCGCTTCGCCTTCGCCGCAACCGCAAGTCGTACACATCTCATTCACTCCACTTCAAGGTCGATGACGCGCATCTGAGTGCCGCCGATCACGGCGACCGGGACCGTGCCGCAATGCTCGCATGGATCATAGACGACGGCCAGCGCCGTTTCCCTGCCGCAGGCCGGACAGCGCCCGCGTCCCGGCGTGGCCACCACTTCGAGCTGCGCGCCAGCGGCGATGCCGTCCTTCATGACGATATCGAAACAGAATTCGAAGGCTTCCCGTTCGACGCCGCTCAACTGGCCGATTTCAACCCGCACCTGTTTCACGCGGCTAAAACCTTCGCGCGCCGCAGCCTCCTCGATCAACTCGCGCACGCCCTCGACGAGCGACATTTCATGCATGCCGGAATTTTAGCCGGATCCGTTCGACTTGCTGCTCGCCCCATTTTGCGCGCCTCGAAAACGGCCGAATGCGTAGTGCGCCGCGCAGGCGCCCTCGGAAGAGACCATGCAGGAGCCGACGGGATTTTCCGGCGTGCAGACGCTGCCGAACAGCTTGCAGGCGCGCGGCTCCTTGACCCCACGCAGGATCTCGCCGCATT
>CAZPIE010000055.1:0-2010 GCA_964586275.1 uncultured Methyloversatilis sp.
TTCGGGATAGCGATGTTCTCATTTCTCCGTTCCTATTTCTCCAATGACCTGGCGATCGACCTCGGCACCGCGAACACGCTGATCTACGTGCGCGGCAAGGGCATCGTGCTCGACGAGCCCTCGGTCGTCGCGATCCGCACCGAAGGCGGACCCAACGCCAAGAAGACGATCCAGGCCGTAGGCAGCCAGGCCAAGCAGATGCTGGGCAAGACCCCCGGCAACATCACCGCCATCCGCCCGATGAAGGACGGCGTGATCGCCGACTTCACGGTCACCGAGCAGATGCTCAAGCAGTTCATCAAGAAGGTGCATGACTCGCGCCTGCTGTCGCCGAGTCCGCGCATCATCATTTGCGTGCCCTGCGGCTCGACCCAGGTCGAGCGCCGCGCGATCCGCGAATCCGCGCTCGGCGCCGGGGCGAGCAACGTGTACCTGATCGAGGAACCGATGGCCGCGGCGATCGGCGCCGGCCTGCCGGTGTCGGACGCGACCGGCTCGATGGTCGTCGACATCGGCGGCGGCACGACGGAGGTCGGCGTGATCTCGCTGGGTGGCATGGTCTATGCGGGCTCGGTGCGCGTCGGCGGCGACAAGTTCGACGACGCGATCATCAACTACATCCGCCGCAACTACGGCATGCTGATCGGCGAGACGACGGCCGAGACGATCAAGAAGACCATCGGATCGGCCTTCCCCGGCTCCGAGGTCAAGGAGATGGAAGTCAAGGGCCGCAACCTCGCCGAAGGCATTCCGCGCAGCTTCACGATTTCCTCCAACGAGATTCTCGAGGCGCTCTCCGACCCGCTCAACCAGATCGTCGGCGCGGTGAAGATCGCACTGGAACACACGCCGCCGGAGCTCGGCGCCGACATCGCCGAGCGCGGCATGGTGCTCACCGGCGGCGGCGCGCTGCTGCGCGATCTCGACCGCCTGCTGATGGAGGAAACCGGCCTGCCGGTCACGGTCGCCGACGATCCGCTGACCTGCGTGGTCCGCGGCTCGGGCATCGCGCTCGAAAAGATGGACAAACTCGCCAGTATTTTCGCCAACGAATAGGCCATGCTCCGGTAGGGTGCGCCGTAGCACGGCGCCCGTGCCGCGCCGATCTCTCGGGGGGAGAAACTCAGCCTTGATGTCCGTCGCCGGTCATTCGCCGCCACCGTTCTTCAAGCGCGGGCCGGCGCCGCTCGCCCGGCTGGTCTTCTTCCTCACCCTGGCCGTGCTGCTGATGGTGGCCGACCTCCGCTTCAAGACCCTCGAACCCGCGCGCGTGGCGGTGGCCACGTTGCTGTGGCCGCTGCAGAAGGCCGTCATGCTGCCGGTCGAGGGCGCCGGCGAGGCGGGATCCTACCTTGCCGATCTTGCCCGGCTGAAACGGGAAAACGAGGCGCTGCGCCAGCGTCAGCTGGCGCAGGCCCATCTCCTGCTGCGCCAGACACACCTCGAGAACGAAAACCGCCGCCTGCGCGCCCTGCTCGACATGGGAGACCGACTGGACGTGCCCACGCGGTCGGCGGAAATCCTCTATGCGGCCCGGGATCCCTTCTCGCGCCGGATCATCATCGACCGCGGCCTTACGCACGACATCGAGGCCGGCCAGCCGGTCATCGACGATGTCGGTGTCATCGGCCAGGTGACGCGGGCGTTTCCGCTCACCAGCGAGGTCACGCTGCTGACCGACAAGAACCAGTCGATCCCGGTACAGGTGGTGCGCAACGGTCAGCGCGCCATCCTCGCCGGCGCCGGCGGCGGCGTGCTGGAGATCAAGTTCCTGCCCGCCAATGCCGACGTGCAGCCCGGCGATACGCTCGTGACCTCGGGCCTCGATGGCGTCTATCCGCCCGGCCTGCCGGTGGCGCGCGTGACCAGCATCGACCGCGACAACTCCTTTTCCTTCGCCCGCATCGAGTGCGCGCCGCTGGCCGGCGTGGAACGCCAGGGACAGGTGCTGGTGCTCGGCCGGCGCAGCGTGCCGCCGATGCCCGAGGATGCCCCGGAACAAGCGAAGAA
>CAZPIE010000055.1:2110-7779 GCA_964586275.1 uncultured Methyloversatilis sp.
CTGGTTCATCTATTTTTCGCTGCTGGCGGCCTTCGTGCTCAACCTGACGCCGCTCGGCCGCGTGCCGGGCATCCCGGACTGGCTGGCGCTGGTGCTGTGCTTCTGGTGCATCCACCAGCCGCTCAAGGTCGGCATGGCCGCCGGCTTCTTCTTCGGTCTGGCAATGGACGTCGCCAATGCCGGCGTGATGGGCCAGCATGCCTTCGCCTACGTGCTGCTGGCATTCGCGGCGGGCGGGCTGTCGCGCCGCGTGCTCTGGTTCCCGCTCGTCCAGCAGGCGCTGCATGTGCTGCCGCTGCTGCTCGGCGCCCAGCTCACGATGCTGGCGATCCGCCTGGCGACGGGCGCCGAGTTTCCGGGGCTCCTCTATTTCCTGTCCAGCTTCGTCGCGGCGCTGCTCTGGCATCCGCTCAGCTACGTGTTGCTCCTGCCCCAGTACCAGCCGGTCGAGCGGGACGACAATCGTCCGATCTAAACCGTGGAATTCAAGGACGCTCAGGAAGGGCTGGACAAGTTCAAACGTCGCATCGCCATGGCCGGCGGCCTGGTGCTGCTCTGCTTCGCCATCCTGTTCGGCCGCTTTTTCTGGCTGCAGGTCATCCAGCACGACTACTACCGGACCCGCGCCGAGGACAACCGCATCTCGCTGGTGCCGATCACCCCCAATCGCGGGCTGATCGTCGACCGCCACGGCGAGGTGCTGGCGCGCAATTTTTCGGCCTACACACTCGAGATCACGCCGACGCAGGTGCCGGACCTCGAAGCCACGATCGACCGGCTGGCCGAGTTCGTCACCATCGAGCCGAAGGACCGCCGGCGCTTCAAGAAGCTCATGGATGAGAGCAAGCGCTTCGAATCGCTGCCGATCCGGACGCGCTTGACCGACGAGGAGGTGGCGAAGTTCGTTGCTCACCGCTACCGCTTCCCCGGCGTCGACATCAAGGCGCGCCTGTTCCGCCAGTATCCGCGGGGCGCCCTCGCTTCGCACGTCATCGGCTATATCGGCCGCATCGCCGAGCGCGACCTGACCCGCATCGCGGAGCGCGAGCAGGAGGCCAACTACCGCGGCACCGACCACTTCGGCAAGACCGGCCTCGAGCAGTATTACGAGTTCGAGCTGCACGGCACGAGCGGCTTCGAGAAGGTCGAGGTCGATGCCGGCGGCCGGCCGGTCCGCACGCTGGCGCGCACCGCGCCCGTGCCCGGCAACAACCTCGCGCTCACCATCGACGCGAAACTGCAGCAGATCGCCGAGCAGGCTTTCGGCGACCGCAAGGGCGCGCTGGTGGCGATCGAGCCGGCCACCGGCGGCATCCTCGCGCTGGTCTCGATGCCCAACTACGATCCCAACCTGTTCGTCGACGGCATCGGCACGGCGGACTGGGAGGCGCTCAACAATGCGCCCGACAAGCCCATGGTGAACCGCGCCCTCAACGGCGCCTACCCGCCGGGTTCGACCTTCAAGCCCTTCATGGCGCTGGCGGCGCTGACCCTCGGCAAGCGCCGGCCCGAGCAGGCGTTCGCCGATCCAGGCTATTTCAATTTCGGCGGCCACATGTTCATGGACGACAAGAAGGGCGGCCATGGCATGGTCGACATGTACAAGTCGATCGTCCAGTCCTGCAACACCTACTACTACGTCCTCGCCAACGACCTCGGCATCGACGGCATCGCCAGTTTCATGGCGCAGTTCGGTTTCGGCAGCCGCACCGGCGTCGACATCGAGGGCGAGTCGGAGGGCGTCCTGCCCTCCCAGGCCTGGAAAAAGAAGCGCTTCAAGAAACCCGAGCAGCAGAAGTGGTATGCCGGCGAGACGATCTCGGTCGGCATCGGCCAGGGTTACAACGCCTACACGCCGATCCAGCTCGCCCAGGCGATGGCCACGCTGGCCAACGACGGCGTGATGTACCGCCCCCACCTGGTCAATCACATCACCGACACGCGCACGGGGGAGAAGACCTACGTCGAACCGCAGCCGCTGCGCACCCTTCCGCTCAAGCAGGAACACATCGACGTCATCAAGCACGCGATGGTCGGGGTGAACCAGGAAGGCACCGGCGCGCGCGCCTTCAAGGATGCGGGCTACGTTTCCGGCGGCAAGACCGGGACGGCGCAGGTTTATTCGCTGCGCGGCCAGAAATATGACCGGGAGGGCGTCAAGAAGGAGCTGCGCGACCACTCCCTGTTCATCGCTTTCGCGCCGGCCGAAGCGCCGAAGATCGCCCTGGCGGTGCTGGTCGAGAATGGCGGCTTCGGAGCGCAGGCCGCCGCGCCGATCGCGCGCCAGGTGATCGACTACTACCTGCTCGGCAAGCTGCCGCCCGGCGCGGCGCCCGCCGACGAGGAAGCCAGGGAGGCCGACGAGTGATCCGCAGCTTCTGGCTGAAATTCGTCAGCCCCATCGACGGCCCCCTGGCGGCCATCCTCGGCCTGCTGCTGCTGACCGCCCTCGGCACCATGGCCAGCGCCTCCCCGGAGCGCCTGACGACGTTGCTGACCCACATGGCCATCGCCCTCGTCGCGCTGCATGTCGTCGCCCAGCAGCCGCCGCAGCGCCTGATGCGCCTTGCCTTGCCGCTGTATCTCTTCGGCTTGCTGCTGCTCGTCGGCGTCGCACTGTTCGGCGACATCTCGAAGGGCGCGCGGCGCTGGCTCGACCTCGGCTTCATCCGCATCCAGCCTTCCGAACTGATGAAGATCGCCATGCCGATGATGCTGGCCTGGTATTTCCAGAAGCACGAAGGCATGCTGCGCTGGCGCGAGTACGCGGTTGCCACCCTGATCCTGCTGGCGCCGGTGGGACTGATCCTGCGCCAGCCCGATCTCGGCACCTCGATCCTGGTGTTCTCGGCCGGCTTCTTCGTGATCTTCTTCGCCGGCCTGCCCTGGAAGCTGATGATCGGGCTTGCCGCCGCCGCCGGCGCGGCGGCGCCCTTCGCGTGGCACCTGCTGCACGACTACCAGCGCCAGCGCATCCTGACGCTGCTCGACCCCGAGAGCGACCCGCTCGGCAAGGGCTTTCACATCATCCAGTCCACCATCGCGATCGGCTCCGGCGGCATCTTCGGCAAGGGCTGGGGGCAGGGCACGCAGGCGCAGCTCGAATTCATTCCCGAACGCCATACCGACTTCATCTTCGCGGTGTTTTCCGAGGAATTCGGCCTGCTCGGCAATTTCGCGCTGCTGGTGCTTTACGCGCTGCTGATCGGCCGCGGCCTGATCATCGCCGCGCAGGCCGCGACGCTGTTCTCCCGCCTGCTGGCCGGGGCGGTGACCCTGATCTTCTTCACCTACGCCTTCGTCAACATGGGCATGGTGTCGGGCATCCTTCCCGTCGTCGGCGTCCCGCTGCCCTTCGTCAGCTATGGCGGCACCGCCCTGGTCACGCTCTGTCTCGGCATCGGCATCCTGATGTCGATCAGCAAGAATCGCATGCTCGTCCAGAAATGATCCCACCCTCCCCCAGCCCCTCCCTCATGGGAGGGGAGACTTGTGGCGCGCTTCGCTCGATTTTCACGAGCGTTGTGGCTGCCGTGTTACTCGCCGCCTGCAGCGGCCAGCCGCCCCGGCCCATCGAGGAGCCTATCCCGCGTGCTGCCGTCCCGCCAGCGCCGACTTTGCCCGAGAAGAAGCCGGCCGCCACGCCCAAGCGCGGCGGCGGTTTCTATCTCGACGACGGCCCGCTCGAGGCGATCCCCGTCGATCTTGCCGCCGTGCCCGACGCGGTGCCGCGCGACGAGCCGCTGCATCGCTTTGCCAACCGTCCCTACAACGTGTTCGGACGCGATTATGTGCCGCATGCCGCGCGGGCCCCCTTCCGCCAGCAGGGGGTGGCCAGCTGGTACGGCCGCCGCTATCACGGCCAGCCCACCTCGAGCGGGGAGCCCTACGACATGTTCGGCATGACCGCCGCGCATCCGACCCTGCCGATCCCGTCCTACGCGCGCGTCACACGGGTCGACGGCGGTCCCGATACCGGCAAGTCGGTCGTCGTGCGCATCAATGATCGCGGCCCCTTCCTGCACGGGCGCGTGATCGACCTGTCCTACGCGGCCGCGTGGAAGCTCGGCATCCTCGACAGCGGCAGCGGCCTGGTGGTCGTCGAGAGCGTCTTCCCCGGCGACCCTGCCGTGCCGGCCCCGCCCGTGCCGACCCAGGCCGCGGCCGCCGCCACCGATTCCGCGCCCGCTCAGCCGAATGTCTTGCGCGACATCGAGGAAAGCGGCGGCCATTATCTGCAGCTCGGCGCCTTCGGCAGCCGCGAGAATGCGGAGTCGCTGAAGACGAAGCTGGCACGCATGCTTGGCACTCTCGGCGAGCGCCTGCTGATCCGCAGCGCCGGCAACCTCCATCGCCTGCAGCTCGGCCCGTGGGCCGACGCGGCCGAGGCGCGCCGCGTCGCCGAGCAGCTCAAGCTCGCCTTCGAGCTGCCCAGCGTGCTGGTAAAGTAACTCCCCTCCTCCCCTCCTTCCGTTCTTTTCAGTGACCGTTTCCATGCGTTTCCTTGCCTTCCTGCTGTCCCTCGTTTCCCTGCACGTTGCTGCCCAGACCGTCGAACCGCCGCCACCGCTGGCCGCGCGCGCCTGGATGCTGATCGACCAGACCTCCGGCCAGACCCTGGCCGCCCGAAACCCCGAGCAGAAGGTCGAGCCGGCCTCGCTCACCAAGATCATGACGACCTATGTCGTCTATGCCGCGTTGCGCGACGGCAAGCTCAAGCGCGACCAGGTCGTGCCGGTGTCGGAAAAAGCCTGGAGGGCGCCGGGTTCGCGCATGTTCGTCGCGCCCGACCAGCAGGTCACCGTCGATGCGCTGATTTCGGGCGTGGTGATCCAGTCGGGCAACGACGCCAGCATCGCGCTGGCCGAAGCCGTCGCCGGCAGCGAGGAAGCCTTCGTCAGCCTGATGAACGCCGAGGCCAAGCGGCTCGGCCTCGCCAACACCCATTACGTGAACTCAACCGGCCTGCCCGATCCCGCGCACACGACCACCGTCAGCGACCTCGCGCGCCTGACCACGGCGCTGATCCGCGACTTCCCCGAGGACTACAAGCGCTACGCCGCGAAGGATTTCACCTGGAACAAGATCAAGCAGCCCAACCGCAACCGCCTGCTCTGGCTCGACCCCGCCATCGACGGCGTGAAGACCGGGCACACCGAAACGGCCGGCTACTGCCTGATCGCCTCGCGCCACGACGGCGCGCGCCGCCTCACCACCGTCGTGGTCGGCACGCCGTCCGACAATGCGCGCGTGCAGGAAACGCTGGCGCTGCTGCACTACGGCGCGCGCGCCTTCGCTGCCGTGAAGCTCTACGACAAGGGCCAGGCGCTCGCGCAGATCAAGATCTTCAAGGGCAGCCGGAACACCGTCGGCGCCGGCTTCGCCGCGGATTTCGTGCTGTCGCTGCCCAAGGGGGTCGCGCACAATCCCGAGCGCATCCAGGTCGAGGTGCACAGCAAGCAGCCGCTGCTCGCGCCGGTCAGGCAGGGCGACCGCATCGCGACCATGAAGCTGACCGTGGATGGCAAGCCATTCGGCGAGCATGCGCTGGTCGCGCTCGCCGACGTGCCGGTGGCCGGCATCCTCGGCCGCGCCTGGGATTCGCTGCGGCTCTTCTTCCAATGACCGTCTGCTACCTCAACGGACGCTTCCTGCCGCTGGCCGAGGCG
>CAZPIE010000055.1:7879-9136 GCA_964586275.1 uncultured Methyloversatilis sp.
CAGGTGGCGCAGGGCGTCGCGGCCATTTCCGCCGCGGACTTCCGCTGGCTGCGCTGCCACGTCAAGGCGACCTCGCTGCTCGCCAATTGCCTGCTGCGCCAGATGGCCAGCGACGCCGGCTGCGCCGAGACGGTGATGTTCCGCGACGGCATCCTCTCCGAGGGCGCGGCGTCGAACATCTTCGTGGTCAAGGACGGCACGCTGCTCGCGCCGCAGCGGAACCATTTGATGCTCACCGGCATCACCTACGACGTGGTACTCGAACTTGCCGCGACGCACGGCCTGCCCACCGAGGTGCGCGACATCAGCGATGCCGAGGTGCGCGCGGCCGACGAGCTGTGGCTTACCTCCTCGACCCAGGAAGTGCTGCCCATCGTGCGACTCGACGAGCGGCCAGTCGGCACGGGCGCTCCTGGACCCGTGTTCGCGCGCATGTACGACTGGTATCGGGACTTCAAGAAAGCGGTGATGCGTGGCGCCTGAACAGGAAACCCTGCTCGAATTCCCCTGCGATTTTCCGCTCAAGATCATAGGCGCGACGCGCGAGGGTTTCGCGCAGGCGGTTGTCGCGGTCGTGCGGAAACATGCGCCCGACTTCGACGCGGCGACCGTCGAGATGCGTCCCTCGAAGGCCGGCAACTACCTCTCGCTCACCTGCACCATCCGCGCGACCTCGAAACCGCAGCTCGACGCGCTCTACCGCGAACTGACCGGCCATCCGTGGGTCAAGATCGTTCTCTGATTGTCAAATTTCTCGGCCGCGTCGAGTACGAGCCGACCTGGCGCGCGATGCAGGAATTCACGGCGCAGCGCGACGAGGCCACGCCCGACGAGCTCTGGCTCTGCGAGCATCCGCCGGTGTTCACGCAAGGCCTCGCCGGCAAGCCGGAACACCTGCTGCGCGACATCGGCATTCCGGTCGTCAAGATCGACCGCGGCGGCCAGATCACCTACCACGGCCCCGGCCAGATCGTCTGCTACCTGCTGCTCGACCTCAGGCGCCGCGGCCTGACGGTGAAGACGCTCGTCCATCGCATGGAGCAGGCGGTCATCGACCTGCTGGAAGAGTACGGCGTCGCGGCGGAGCGGCTGGCCGGCGCGCCGGGCGTCTATGTCGGCGCAGCGAAGATCGCCGCGCTCGGCCTCAAGGTGAAGCGCAACTGCTGCTACCACGGCCTCGCGCTCAACGTCGCGATGGACCTGGCGCCCTTCGCCGCGATCAATCCCTGCGGCTACGCCGGCATGGCGGTGACGCAG
>CAZPIE010000056.1:0-4943 GCA_964586275.1 uncultured Methyloversatilis sp.
CGCGCTGTTCGGCCTGCTGATCGGCAGTTTCCTGAACGTCGTCATTCACCGCCTGCCGCTCATGATGGAGCGCGACTGGCGTGCCCAGTGCGCCGAGCTTACTGGGCAGAATGGGCAGGAACCGTCCACAGCCGAGCCGCTCTCGCTCGTCAGGCCCCGCTCGCGCTGCCCGCTCTGCGGCCATCGGATCGGCGCGTTCGAAAACATCCCGATCCTCAGCTACCTGCTCCAGAAAGGCCGTTGCAAGGGCTGTGGCAAGCCCATCAGTCCCAGATATCCCCTGGTGGAGGCCATTACCGGAGTACTGTTCGGCTACGCGGCCTGGCGCTTCGGCTTCACGCTGGCTGGCGCCGGGGCCATGCTGTTCATCGCGGCGATGATCGCCCTGACCTGCATCGACTTCGATACCCAGTTGCTGCCCGACGGCATCACCCTGCCGCTGGTCTGGGCCGGCCTGCTGATCAACCTCAATGGCAGCTTCGCGACACTGACCCATGCCGTGATCGGCGCCGTGGCCGGCTACCTCGCCCTGTGGCTGGTGTATTGGGCGTTCAAACTGGCTACCGGCAAGGAAGGCATGGGCTACGGCGACTTCAAGCTGCTGGCGGCCATCGGCGCCTGGTTCGGCTGGCAGATGCTGCCGCTGGTCATCCTGGCATCCTCCTTCGTCGGCGCCATCGTCGGCATCGCCCTGATCGTGCTGGCCCGGCACGGGCGCAACGTGCCGATCCCCTTCGGCCCCTATCTCGCCGCAGCCGGAATAATTGCTCTCTTCTGGGGTAAACAGCTCAATCAGGCCTATCTTGGTGTGATTTGAGCTTGATTTCACGTCTGCCGACACCAATTTATGCGCCACGCGAACGTCTTTTCGTTCAGGCGCTTATATAATTTGCGATATTTCCTGGAGAGAATCATGCCCATCTACGCCTACCGCTGCGACCAGTGCGGTTTCGAGAAGGATATCCTGCAGAAGATGTCCGATCCGCCGCTGACCACCTGCCCGGAATGCGGTGCCGACAATTTCAGCAAGCAACTGACCGCCGCCGGCTTCCAGCTCAAGGGCAGCGGCTGGTATCAGACCGACTTCAAGGGTGGATCTTCCGCTGCCAGGCCCAAAGCCGACAATCCGCCTCCCTGCCAGGGCGGTACCGGCGCCTGCCCGTCCTGTAGCTGACCGCCCGCGTGAAACCCATCAAGAAGTACTTCATCACCGGGCTCCTGATCTGGATCCCGCTGGTGATCACCGTCTGGGTGCTGACGGCCATCATCGGCGCGATGGACCAGTCGCTGCGCCTGCTGCCGGAGGCCATCCACCCGATCAATCTGCTCGGTTTCAACATTCCCGGCTCGGGTGCGTTGCTCACACTGCTGGTGATCTTCCTGACCGGACTGGTGACCGCCAACATCATCGGCCAGAAACTGGTGCGCTTCTGGGAGGGCATCCTGGCGCGCATCCCGATCGTCAAGTCGATCTATTACAGCGTCAAGCAGGTTTCCGATACCCTGTTTTCCAGCAGCGGCCAGGCGTTCCGCAAGGTGCTGCTGGTCCGCTACCCGCATCCCCAGGCCTGGGCGGTCGCCTTCCAGACCGGCACGCCGGCCGGCCAGATCGGCGAGATGCTCCCGGACGAGCATGTCAGCGTCTTCATCCCCACCGCGCCCAGCCCGGTCAACGGTTTCTTCTTTTTCGTGAAGAAGAGCGAAACCATCGAGCTCGATATCAGCGTCGATGATGCTTTGAAGTACATCGTCTCGATGGGTGTCGTGCCGCCGCAGCGGCGCTACCCCAATCTCGCCGGACGCGCCCAGAACGAATAACCTCTCCCCGGCGCCGTCTCGCCGGCGCCGACTTTTGAAAGCCGAAACCCCCATGCGTACCCACTACTGCGGCCATCTGAATGCCGGCCATGTCGACCAGATCGTCACCCTCTGCGGCTGGAACCACCGCCGCCGCGACCACGGCGGCGTGATCTTCATCGACCTGCGCGACCGTGAAGGCATCGCCCAGGTTGTCTGCGACCCCGACCGGCCGGAGATGTTCAAGCTCGCCGAAGCGGTGCGCAACGAGTACGTGCTCAAGATCACCGGCAAGGTGCGCCGCCGTCCCGCCGGTACCGAGAACCCGAACATGCCCTCGGGCGAGGTCGAGGTGCTGTGCCACGAGATCGAGATCCTCAACGCCGCCGTCACGCCGCCCTTCCAGCTCGACGAAGAGAATCTCTCCGAGAACGTCCGGCTGGTAAACCGCGTCATCGACCTGCGCCGCCCGCAGATGCAGAAGAATCTCATGCTGCGCTACAAGACGGCGCGCGCCTTCCGCCGCTTCCTCGACGCCAACGGCTTTATCGACATCGAGACGCCGATGCTGACCAAAAGCACGCCCGAAGGCGCGCGCGACTACCTCGTGCCCTCGCGCGTCCATCCCGGCCAGTTCTTCGCCCTGCCGCAGTCGCCGCAGCTGTTCAAGCAACTTTTGATGGTCGCCGGCTTCGACCGCTACTACCAGATCGTCAAGTGCTTCCGCGACGAGGACCTGCGCGCCGACCGCCAGCCCGAATTCACCCAGGTCGATATCGAGACCTCCTTCCTCACCGAGGTCGAAATCACCGCGCTGATGGAAGAGATGATCCGCACCGTGTTCAAGGAAACGCTTGCGGTCGATCTGCCGAATCCCTTCCCGCGCATGAGCTATGCGGAGGCGATGCGCCGCTTCGGCTCCGACAAGCCCGACCTGCGCGTGACGCTCGAACTGACCGAGGTTACCGACGCCGTCGCCGATGTCGCCTTCAAGGTGTTCTCCGGCCCGGCCACCACCGGCGGCCGCGTCGCCGCGCTGCGCATCCCCGGCGGCGCCAGCCTGTCGCGCGGCGAAATCGACGGCTATACCGAGTTCGTCAAGATCTACGGCGCCAAGGGCCTCGCCTACATCAAGGTCAATGACGTCAGCAAGCTCAACGAAGAAGGCCTGCAGTCGCCGATCGTCAAGAATTTGCACGAAAACGCGCTGCGCGTCATCATCGAACGCACGCATGCCCAGTCCGGCGACCTGATCTTCTTCGGCGCCGACAAGACCAAGGTCGTCAACGACGCGCTCGGCGCACTGCGCAGCAAGATCGGCCACGAGAAGGGTTACGTCAATGGCAAGGCCTGGGAGCCGCTCTGGGTCGTCGACTTCCCGATGTTCGAATACGACGAGGAAGAGAAGCGCTGGTCGGCCTGCCACCACCCCTTCACCGCGCCGAAGGATGGCCACGAGGAACTGATGAAGACGAATCCCGGCGAGTGCCTCGCCAAGGCCTACGACCTCGCCCTCAACGGCTGGGAAATCGGCGGCGGCTCGGTGCGGATCCACAAGGCCGACGTGCAGGCCAAGGTGTTCGAGGCGCTCGGCATCGGCGAAGAAGAGCAGCGCCTCAAGTTCGGCTTCCTGCTCGAAGCGCTGCGCTACGGCGCACCGCCGCACGGCGGCCTGGCCTTCGGCCTCGACCGCATCGTCACGATGATGACCGGCGCCGAGTCGATCCGCGACGTGATCGCCTTCCCGAAGACGCAGCGCGCCCAGTGCCTGCTCACCGATGCGCCGTCGCCCGTCGACGAAAAGCAGTTGCGCGAGCTGCACATTCGCCTGCGCCAGAAGGTCGAGACGCAGGCTGTCGTTGGCTGAGCAGGTCGGCAAGGGCTGATGAGATTCCTCGCCGGGCTTCTGCTGGTCTGCGCTTTCGGGCTGACTCAGGTCCAGGCCCAGGCGCGGGATATCGCGGCAGCGGACCTGCCCCCCGAGGGGCGCTCGGTCCTGGCGCTGATCGCGGCGGGCGGCCCCTTCCCCTACAAGCGCGACGGCATCGTCTTCAACAATTTCGAGAAACTGCTACCCCCGCAGAAACGCGGCTACTATCGCGAATACACCGTGCCGACCCCGGGCTTGAGCCATCGCGGACCGCGCCGCATCGTCTGCGGCGGCTGGCAAGTCCGTCGTCCCGATGCCTGCTGGTACACGGCCGACCACTATCGCAGCTTCAGGAAGATCGCCGAATGAACTATCAACACCTGTTGACGCGTTTCGAGCATGCCGGCGTCTATCACATGCCCCTCGACGGCGAGGCAGCGCTCGTCTCTGCCGCCGAGCACAATGGCTACTTCGTCTTCCGCATCGACCTCGCCAGGGCCAGGGACAAGGCTGAACTCCTGAAGACTATCGGGAATGCGATGCGGTTTCCGGAATGGTTCGGTCACAACTGGGATGCCTTGATGGACTGTCTGGTCGACCTCGGCTGGCTTCCCGCCGAAGGCTATGTCGTCATTCTCGAGCACTGCGACGGCATCCACGGCAGGGCGGAGGCCGATTTCGTCCAGACCCTGCAGATTTTCGAGAACGCCGCGAATGAATGGCGCGAGCAGGGGGTGCCTTTCTGGTGCTTTGTCGATATGCAGGCCGACGGCATCAGCTGGCTCAGCGACATCGCCTGAAGGCTACGGGCCATGCCCGGCACGAAACGCCCCGTCTCGGTGCTGGTGGTCGTCCATGACCCCGAATTGAACATGCTGCTGCTCGAACGCGCCGCGCATCCGGGCTACTGGCAGTCGGTCACCGGCAGCCAGGAGGACGACGAACCCCTGCGGGCGACGGCCCTGCGCGAGGTCGACGAAGAAACCGGAATCGCCGCCCCTGCGGACCGGCTGCTGGACTGGCGCCTCGTCAACCGTTTCGAGATTTTCGCCGAGTGGCGCGACCGCTATCCGGCCGGCGTGACGCACAACACCGAGCATGTATTCAGCCTGTGCGTGCCGCCGGGAACGCCCGTCACCCCCGCGCCGGGCGAGCATCGCGCCGTGCGCTGGCTCCCCTGGCGTGCGGCCGCCGCCACCTGCTTTTCCTGGACCAACCGCGACGCTATTCTGATGCTGGGTCTGGCCGAGACGCGCTGAAAGCCTTCAGGCAGGCG
>CAZPIE010000056.1:5043-9022 GCA_964586275.1 uncultured Methyloversatilis sp.
TCGTCACGATCCGTTCGATGACTTTTTCCGCGGTTTCTTCGTGCGTCCGGTCGAAATGGGCAGGGGAATGGAAGCGCCGGATATCAAGGTCGATGTGAAGGAGCAGGACAAGGCCTATTTGGTGCACGCCGAAATGCCTGGCATCAAGAAGGAGGATATTCTCGTCACCATCGATGGGCCGGTCGTTTCGATCAGCGCCGAACGCAAGGAAGAAAAGGAAGTGAAGGAAGGCGAACGCGTGCTGCGTTCGGAACGTTACTTCGGCAAGGTTTCGCGCAGTTTCAATCTCGGACAGGACATCGACGATGTGGCCGCGAGCGCCAAGTTCAGCGATGGCGTCCTTGAGTTGACGTTGCCGAAGAAAGCCGTCGCCCAATCCAAGCGCCTGACGATCAATTGAAGCGGAGTTGCTGAATCGCATCAAAGTCGGCGCCGGCAGGACGGCACCCCGTGAATGGCGGCGGTAAAATCGCCGCCATTCCCATTTCCACGGCGCCCCTCCCATGACCACCCCAGCCACCGACAGCCTGCCCGCCGCCACCAAGGCCAAGATCCTCGGCGAAGCCCTCCCCTACATCAAGCGCTTCTTCGACAAGACGATCGTCATCAAGTACGGCGGCAACGCCATGACCGATCCGCAGTTGAAGGACTGCTTCGCGCGCGACGTCGTGCTGCTCAAACTGGTCGGTATGAACCCGGTGGTCGTGCATGGCGGCGGGCCGCAGATCGAAGACCTGCTCAAGCGCGTCGGCAAACAGGGCGCCTTCATCCAGGGCATGCGCGTCACCGACGAGGAGACGATGGATATCGTCGAAATGGTGCTCGGCGGCCAGGTGAACAAGGAAATCGTCAATCTCATCAACCGCCATGGCGGCAAGGCCGTCGGCCTGACCGGCCAGGACGGCAACTTCATCCGCGCCAAGAAACTGCTGCTGCCCAACAAGGACAAACCCGACGAGATGATCGACATCGGCTCGGTCGGCGACATCACCGCCATCGACCCGTCGATCATTGCCTTCCTCGACACGGGCGACTTCATTCCGGTGATCGCGCCGATCGGTGTCGGCCCCGAGGGCGAGACTTACAACATCAACGCGGACGTCGTCGCCGGCAAGATCGCCGAGGTCTTGCAGGCCGAGAAGCTCGTGCTGCTGACCAACACGCCGGGCGTCCTCGACAAGGCCGGCAAGCTGCTGACCGGCATCACGCCGAAGGAAATCGACGCGATGGTCGCGGATGGCACGCTATCGGGTGGCATGCTGCCGAAGATCGGCTCGGCGCTCGACGCCGCCAGGAGCGGCGTCAAGAGCGTACATATCATCGACGGCCGCGTCGAACACGCGCTGCTGCTCGAAATCCTCACGGACGAAGGCGTCGGTACGCTGATCAAGTCGAAGTAAGGGTCGCTGTCATGACCCAGGCCGCCGACCGCAAGCTCCAGATCCTCCAGGCCATCGCCGCGATGCTGGAGGACCCTGCCGGGGAAAAGATCACCACCGCCGCACTCGCGGCGCGGCTGGAGGTTTCCGAGGCGGCGCTCTACCGTCACTTCCCGAGCAAGGCGCGCATGTTCGAGGGTCTGATCGAGTTCATCGAGAACGCGATCTTCTCCGTCGTCGGGCAGATCGTCGCCGACGAATCGAATGGGATGAAGCAGGCCGAGCTGATGCTTGCCGCGAGCTTGCGTTTCGCCGGCAAGAACCGCGGCCTGGCGCGCGTGATGATCGGCGATGCGCTCGTGCACGAGAACCCGCGCCTGCAGGCGCGCATCAACCAGCTCTTCGAGCGGCTCGAAGCCTCGCTGAAACAGGCCCTCAAGATTGCCGTCGCGCAGAACGCGTTGCCGGCGGAGCACGACTGCGCCGCGCATGCCGATCTGCTGGTCTGTCACCTGCTCGGCAGGCTGCAGCGCTTCGTCAAGAGCGGCTTTCAGGACGACCCGCTGGCGCGCTGGGCCATCCAGTGGCCCTTACTTGCGCGCTAACAGCGCTGCCGCTTCCAGCGCAAAATAGGTCAGGATGCCGTCGGCGCCGGCGCGCTTGAAGGCCAGCAGCGCCTCCATCATCACCGCGTCGTGGGCGAGCCAGCCATTGGCCGCCGCCGCCTTCAGCATCGCGTACTCGCCGCTGACCTGATAGGCGTAGGTCGGCACGCCGAATTCGTCCTTTACACGGCGCACGATATCGAGATAGGGCATGCCCGGCTTGACCATCACCATGTCGGCGCCCTCGTCGAGATCGAGCGCGACTTCGCGCAGCGCCTCGTCGGTGTTGGCCGGATCCATCTGGTAGGTGTACTTGTTGCCCTTGCCGAGATTGCCCGCCGAGCCGACCGCATCGCGGAAGGGGCCGTAGAAGCTCGACGCATACTTCGCCGAATAGGCGAGGATGCGCGTGTAAATCATCTTTTCGTCATCCAGCGCCGCGCGGATCGCGCCGATGCGCCCATCCATCATGTCCGAGGGCGCCACCACGTCGGCGCCGGCGTGCGCGTGGCAGAGCGCCTGCTTCATCAGCGCCTCGATGGTTTCGTCGTTCATCACATAACCGCGCGGATCGGCGGGGTCGATCAGGCCGTCCTGCCCGTGGCTGGTGTAGGGGTCGAGCGCCACGTCGGTGATCACGCCGAGTTCGGGAAACTCCTTTTTCAGCTTCGCCACGACGGTCGGCACCAGCCCCTTCGGGTTCCAGGCCTCGCGCGCATCCTCGCTCTTCTTCGCGGTATCAATGACCGGGAAGAGGGCGATGGCAGGAATGCCCAGCTTCAAGGCTTTTTCCGCCACAGGCAGCAAACGATCCAAAGTCATGCGCTGCACACCGGGCATCGAGGCCACTTTCTCGACCTTCTTCCTGCCTTCCAGCACGAACACCGGGTAGATGAAGTCGGCCGCAGTCAGGGCCGACTCGCGCATCAGGCGGCGGGAAAAATCGTCGCGGCGCATGCGGCGCATGCGCGTACTGGGAAATACGCCTTTGATAATCATGATGTTGTCTTCCGAAAAAAATACTTGAACTTTTCGATACGTTACCTATCTTATCAAGCGGACGGTGATGAATCGTCCCCCGCTTTCCCTCCCTGAGCGGGTACTGTGGCGCTCGTCACAGTATTTGGGTCCTCGGCTTTCTCCCCTTTGGCCGAGGACCCTTTCTCTTTCTGGCCCAGCCACACTCCAATCACTTTTTCGGCTTCATCGATCCCGGTTTTCTTCAGGCTCGAAAACAGTTGCACGGTGATTGGCACCTGCGGAAAGTCGGCCTTGGCGAGACGGCTCGCGGCAGCGAGCGTCCTGGCCTGTTCCTGCCGGGTCAGTTTGTCGGCCTTGGTGAGCAGGCAATGGATCGGGCGGCCACTGCTGCCAAACCAGCCGATCATCTGGCGGTCGAGTTCGGTGAAGGGCCGCCGGGCGTCCATGATCAGGACCAGTCCAACGAGCGCCGTGCGCCGGGTCAGGTAATGTTCGAGCAGGCCCTGCCATTGCTTGCGCACCGCTTCCGGGACTTCGGCATAGCCGTAACCCGGCAGATCGACCATCGCCGCCCCGCATTTGAGGCGGAACAGGTTGATGAGCTGGGTGCGTCCCGGCGTCTTCGAGACATAGGCCAGGCGCGTATGACCGGCGAGCGTGTTGATCGCCGAGGATTTCCCGGCATTCGAGCGCCCGGCGAAGGCGATTTCCGCCCCGCCGGCCTGTGGCAGGGTCATCGGATCGGCGACGGAAATCTCGAAAACAGCGTGGCGAAACAGACTGGTAGGCATGAAGCGGCGCCCGGCGCGGCGCGTCTACATAGAGGATGGGCTGATATAGAATAGCGCCTTTGTTAATTCGGCAGCTCAGTTGGGCAATTTTTCGAGGAGCTTTTTGATGACCCGCAGTTCGCTCAAGTTGATGCTTTCCGCCACTGCCCTGGCATTGGCGGCCAATGCTTACGCCAGCGATGCGGCCAAGCCCGCCGCCGATCGGGGTGACGCCGCCAAGGGC
>CAZPIE010000057.1:0-1398 GCA_964586275.1 uncultured Methyloversatilis sp.
GGCCGGCGCGGCGCGCATCAGCGCGGCGGCATAGGGCTTGCCCGACTGCACCTCGTGCTTGAGCCATTCCAAGTTGGTCTCGTTGCCGGGGAAGACCTCGATGAAGTGCGGGCGCGGCATGTGCGTCTTGTCGACGCACAGATGCAGGATCTTGCGTTCGTGGTTGCGCACCGCCTCGACCATGCCGCGCACCGAATCGCACAGGCGTTCGATGGCGCGCGCGGTGAAGCGGATGTTCATCAGCTCGTTGGAGATCTGCTTCTGGATGCGCAGGTAGCCCTTGTCCTGCGAGCCTTTCTTGACCAGCGCGGGCATCAGCTTGCCGTAAAGCTGGCGGATGACCGCGAAGCGCTCCAGCGCGTCCTGCTTGAGCTTTAGCAGCGACGCGGACACGCGCGCCTCGGCGTCCTCCTCGTCGTCCATGTCGAGGTCGTCTTCCAGTTCCTCCTCCGCGACCTCCTCGCGGGCAGCGGCATCGAAGCCCCGGTCGGGCGCGTCGGGGTCGATCAGGCCATCGACGAGCTCGTCGATGCGCATCTCGTCGAGTGCGACCTTGTTCGCCATTTCGAGAATCTCGGCGATGGTGCTCGGGCAGGCCGAAATTGCCAGCATCATGTGCTTCAGGCCGTCCTCGATGCGCTTGGCGATCTCGATTTCGCCTTCGCGCGTCAGCAGCTCGACCGTGCCCATCTCGCGCATGTACATGCGTACCGGATCGGTGGTGCGGCCGAACTCCGAGTCGACCGACGACAGCGCCTGCTCGGCCTGCTCCTCGGCTTCTTCGGCATCGACCGGCGCGGCGGCCTGCTCGGCGAGCAGGATTTCTTCCGGCGCGGGCGCCTGGTCGAAGACCTGGATGCCCATGTCGTTGAAGGTGCTGATGATCGATTCGATCTGCTCCGCATCGACGATGTCGTCGGGCAGATGGTCGTTGATCTCGGCGTAGGTCAGATAGCCGCGTTCCTTGCCGAGCGTGATCAGGCTCTTGAGGCGCGTGCGGCGCGATTCCAGATCGGCCGTCGTCGGCTGTGCCTGCTCGAGCGCGGCCAGCATCTGCTTGTCCCTGAGCTTTTTCGCCTTGGCGGAAAGCTTGACGGGCGCCGCTTCGGGGGCGGGTGCGGCCGGTGCGGCTACGGGAGTCGGCGCCGGCGCGACGGCAACCGGCTTGACGGATTCGGCGGGAGCGGCCTTGCCCATGGCTTCCGCTGCCTTGGGCGCCGGCTTGGCTGCGGGTTTGGCTGCGGGTATTGCCGCCGGCTTGGCGGCCGGTTTCTGCGCAGCCGGCCTGGCCGGGACGGCCGCCTTGACCGGGGCAGCCGCTTTGACCGCCTTCTTGGCAGCCGGTTTCACAGCAGTCCTGGCCACGGGCTTGGCCGGCTTGCTCGCCGTCTTGGCGGC
>CAZPIE010000057.1:1498-6183 GCA_964586275.1 uncultured Methyloversatilis sp.
CTTGGCGGCAGGCTTGGCGGATTTGGCGAGTTTGATAGAGCTAGCTTTGGTCTGCTTCGCGGCGGTTTTGGACATGGGCTCGACTCAAGCGCAGGAAAACATTGAATTATACACTTTATAGATCAAGCGCTTTTACGTGCAAGAAGCATCGCCAGCGTACGGCGCTCTTCCGGGCTCAACCCGCCGGCCCGCTCTTTTGCGTTGAGGGCGTCGATCTGGCGGCAAAGATCGCGGCTCCGCAGGCGCTGGATGCTGTCGGTGAAGACCGCTTCCTGCTCGCCCTCGTCTCCTGTCCCGGTTTCGATCTGTGCCGCCAGCGCGGCGATGATTTCCTCATGGGGGCTGCCGCGAAAATGCTCGAGCAGCTGTCCGAGATTGCCCCCGGGCAGGGCGGCATGCTCGACGGCGTCGGCCACTGCCAGCAAAGCCGCGCCTGCGGCGCTGTCGGGCGCGATCAGTTCGAGCGGCAGCCGGGCCGCCCGTTCCGGCCGGCGCAGCACGGTCAGCAGCAGGGTGTGCTCCAGCGAATGGGGGGCGGGTCGGGCGCGCGGCGGCGGTGCATAGTGGCCGAATGAGCGGTTGCGGGCCAGAGGCTTGAGCCCGCATTGGGCTTCGAGTTCGGCCTGCGAGAGCTGGGCGTGACGGGCGATTTCCTTGCCGATCTGGACGCGCAGGACGGGCGCGGAAATCTTCTGCAACAAGGGCTTGGCAGCGCTGACCAGCTTGGCGCGGCCTTCGGCCGTCCGGGTGTTGCTCTCCTGGATTAGCTTGCGCACCAGAAAGTCGCTAAGACGCGTGGCGTTCCGCGTTTGCCGGAGGAAGGCGTCCCTGCCGTGTTCGCGGACGAATTCGTCCGGATCCTGGGTGCCGTCGAGCTGGAGGATTTCGACGCTCTTGCCGTCGACCAGATGTTCGAGGCTGACTTCCATGGCGCGCCGGGCGGCACGATCGCCGGCGGCATCCCGGTCGAAGCAGAAGACGACGCGGTCGGCGAGCCGGATCAGCCGCTGGACATTGGCGCCGGTGGCCGCGGTGCCGAGCGTGGCGACGACGTTCTCGACGCCGCTTTGCGCCAGTCCGACGACGTCCATGTAGCCCTCGACCACGAGCACCATGTCCTGTTCCTGGATGGCCTTGCGCGCCTGCGGCAGGCCGTAAAGTTCCTCGCCCTTGCGGAACAGCGGTGTTTCCGGCGAATTCAGATACTTGGGTTCGCCTTGCCCCATCACCCGGCCGCCGAAGCCGATGACGTTGCCGCGCGCGTCCTGGATCGGGAACATGATGCGGTCGCGGAAGCGGTCGTAGCGGCGCCCCTGCTCGTTCTCGATGACGAGCCCGCATTCGACCAGCGCCGGATCGGCGTAGTCGTCGAAGACGCGCTGCAATCCCTGCCAGTCGTCGGGCGCATAACCCAATCCATAGCGCGCGGCGATCTCGCCGGTCAGCCCGCGGCCTTTCAGGTAGTCGATGGCCTTGGGCGAGGCCTTGAGCTGCTCCTTGTAGAAGCGCGCGGCGCGCGCCATGCGCTCGGTCAGGGGTTGCTGTTTCGCCTTTTCCTGGGAGCGAATGCCGACTTCGCGCGGCACCGGCATGCCCAGCTGGCCGGCGAGTTCCTCGACCGCTTCGACAAAGCCGAGACCGCTGTACTGCATGACGAAACCGATCGCGCTGCCGTGGGCGCCGCAGCCGAAGCAGTGGTAGAACTGCTTGGACCGGCTCACCGTGAAGGAGGGCGTCTTCTCGGAGTGGAAGGGACAGCAGGCCTGGTAGTTGGCGCCGACCTTCTTGAGCGTGATGTAGCGCTCGACCACGTCGACGATATCGACGCGGGCGAGCAGCTCTTGTATGAAGCTTTCCGGTATCACCCGGAGATTATGCGCCGGAGAGCTTTGCTTTCACCAGCTTGGAGACTTCGCCCATGTCGGCGCGGCCGGCGATCTGCGGCTTGACCAGCGCCATCACCTTGCCCATGTCGGCGGGGGCCTTGGCGCCGGAAGCGGCGACGGCCCGGGCGACGATGGCGGCGACTTCGTCGGCGCCCAGCGCCTGCGGCATGTAGGCGGTCAGCACCTCGACCTCGAACCTCTCGGCGTCGGCCAGATCCTGGCGCTTGGCGGCTTCGTACTGGGCGATCGAGTCCTTGCGCTGCTTGAGCATCTTCTCGATGACCGCGATCACCTGTGCGTCGTCGAGCGCGATGCGCTCATCTACTTCCTTCTGCTTGATCGCGGCCAGCAACAGGCGGATGGCGCCGAGGCGGACGCTGTCCTTCGCCTTCATGGCGGTCTTCATGTCTTCGGTGATGCGGTCTTTGAGGCTCATGCAATTTTCTCCACAAACGCAAAAACCGCCCCGGAGGCGGTATTTCGCTAGGGAACTAAACGAATCAGTACAGCTTGGGCGGCAGGAGCTGGCTGCGGATGCGCTTGTGATGGCGCTTCACGGCGGCAGACAGCTTGCGCTTGCGCTCGGTCGTGGGCTTCTCATAGAACTCGCGGGAGCGAAGTTCGGTGAGCGTGCCGGCCTTTTCGATGGTGCGCTTGAAGCGGCGGATGGCGACTTCGAAAGGCTCGTTTTCCTTGACGCGAATACCGGGCATGCGGGCTTCCTAAACGTGGTGGGGTGAAAGAAAGTCGCGCATTCTAGCCATTTCCGGGCTCATGTCAAAGTAAAATTTGCCGATGCTGGTATTGGGCATCGAATCCTCCTGCGACGAAACCGGCCTCGCGCTTTATGACAGCGACCGGGGTCTGCTTGCCCATGCGGTGCATTCGCAGGTGGCGATGCACGAGGATTACGGCGGCGTGGTGCCCGAACTGGCTTCGCGCGACCATATCCGGCGGCTGGCGCCGCTGCTAGGCGAGGTGCTCGCCAAGGCCGGCATCGCCAAGGGGCAAATCGACGCCATTGCCTATACCGCCGGACCGGGGCTGGCCGGCGCGCTGCTCGCCGGCGCGAGCTTCGCCTCAGGGCTGGCGCTGGCGCTGGGCGTGCCCGCGCTGCCGGTGCATCACCTCGAAGGGCATCTGCTCTCGCCGCTCCTCTCGAGCGAGCCGGCGACTTTTCCCTTCATCGCCTTGCTGGTGTCGGGGGGACACACACAGATCATGTGTGTGACGCAAGTGGGCGCTTACGAGCTGATGGGCGAATCGCTCGACGATGCCGCCGGCGAGGCCTTCGACAAGACTGCCCAGCTGCTCGGCCTCGGCTATCCCGGCGGCCCGGCGGTCGCCCGGCTCGCCGAATCCGGCAAGCCGGGGAAGTTCAAGCTGCCGCGCCCGATGCTCAACAGCGGCGACTTCTCGTTCAGCTTTTCAGGCCTGAAAACCGCAGTTCTGACGGTGGCACGCGAGCGCTCACTTACTCAGCAGGACAAGGCCGATCTGGCGGCGGAGTTTCAGGAAGCGGCGACCGAGGTGTTGGCGACCAAGGCGCTGGCCGCCTGTCGCGCACGAGGCCTCAAGACCCTCGTGGTCGCCGGCGGGGTCGGCGCGAACCAGCGCCTGCGCGAGCGGCTCGATGCCGCGGCGAAAAAGCCGGGCATCCGCGTCTGCTATCCGGAGAGGGCCTTGTGCACCGACAACGGCGCGATGATCGCCTTCGCCGGCGCCCAGCGGTTGCTGGCGGGCGCCGTACCGGCTGGAAACGGCGCGTTCGCCAATCAAGGAAACGGCGCGTTCGCCGTCAGGCCGCGCTGGCCGCTGGCGACGGCCTAGCTTTTCTTCTTGCTGCCGATCGCGTTCTCGGTGCCGGCGATCAGCCGGCCGATATTGCCGCGATGGCGCCAGATCAGCAGCAGGCACATCAGCCCGACGACGAGAGCGACTGCGCCGGGGCCATGCCAAGCCAGCGCCAGCGTCGGCGCAACCGCGGCGGCGGCGATGGCGGCCAGCGACGAATAACGCGAGACGACCGCGGTCGCCAGCCAGACCGCTGCGGCACCCAGCGCGAGCCAGCCGTCCAGTCCGATCAGCACGCCGAGGGCGGTGGCCACGCCCTTGCCGCCCTTGAACTTGAGGAAGACCGGGTAGAGGTGGCCGAGAAAGGCGGCCAGGCCGGTGAGGGCGGTGGCCGTCCCGTCAGCGCCGACTTTCGCTACCAGCCACATCGCCAGCCAGCCCTTCGAGGCGTCGCCGAGCAGGGTCAGCGCGGCGGCCGCCTTGTTGCCGGTGCGCAGCACGTTGGTCGCGCCGGGATTGCCCGAGCCGAAGCTGCGCGGATCGGCGAGGCCGAAGAGTTTCGAGACGATCACCGCGAAGGGCAGCGAGCCGATCAGGTAGCCGAGGATTAGGTAAAGGGCGAGGGTTTCCATAGAATGCCCCGGATTGTAAACAAGGCGGCGATATGGATTTCATATTTATTGAAGAGATGCGCGTCGAGGCGCATGTCGGCATCTATGACCGGGAAAGGGCAGCGCCGCAGACGCTCGACCTGTCGCTGACCTTCGGCGTGCCCGACGAGGCGGCGCAGGACGACGACATCGCCAAGACCATCGACTACGCGGTGGTGATCGCGCGCATTCGGGAAGAGCTGGCGGCACGCCACTTCAACCTGCTGGAGACGCTCGGCGAATACCTCATCGGCCTGCTGCTCGAGGAGTTCCGTACGCCCTGGGTCAAGCTGTCGATCGCCAAGGTCGGCATCGCGCGCGGCGTGAAGCGCGTCGGCGTGCAGATCGAGCGGGC
>CAZPIE010000057.1:6283-8891 GCA_964586275.1 uncultured Methyloversatilis sp.
TCAGCCTCGCGGATGGTGCCGAGCGTGCAACTCCTTCAGGCGCGCGCGGGCCACATGAGTATAAATCTGCGTCGTCGAGATGTCCGCATGGCCCAGCAACAGTTGCACCACGCGCAGGTCGGCGCCGTGGTTGAGCAGGTGGGTGGCGAAGGCGTGGCGCAGCACGTGCGGCGAGATCTGGCCGGCGGGGATGCCGGCGGCGGCGGCATGCTTCTTGATCAGCGTCCAGGCCATCTGGCGCGTCATGCCCTCATTTGTCCGCTTGGCACGATTCGTGACGAAGACGAAGTCCGAGTTCCGGCCCTTGAGCAGCGCGGGCCGCCCTTCCCCGAGCCAGCGCTGCAACCACTCGGCGGCGACCTCGCCCAGAGGGACGAGCCGTTCCTTGCCGCCCTTGCCGAAGGTACGGACCACGCGGTCGTCGAGGCTCAGGTTGAACAGTTTGAGGCCGACCAGTTCCGACACGCGCAGGCCGGTGGCATAGAGCAATTCGAGCAGCGCGCGGTCGCGCAGGCCGCGCGGCGTGGCTGTGTCGGGCGCGGCGAGCAGCGCTTCGACATGGGCTTCGGACAGCGTCTTCGGAAAGCGTTCGGCCAGCACCGGCGGCTGGATGTTGAGCAGCGGATCGACGGTGATGCGGCCCTGCTCGAGCAGCCAGCGATAGAAGCGCCGCTGCGCGGCCTGCAGCCGGCGCAGCGTGGTCGGGCGCGGGCGCGGCGTGCGCGCGTGCAGGTAGGCGAGGTGGGCGTCGATGTCGGCCTCCCGTGCATCGACCAGCCCGAGCTTGCGTTCTTCGAGCCAGCCGCAGAACAGGGCGAGATCGGACCGGTAGGCGGCCAGCGTGTTCTTCGCGAGCCCGTCGGCGAGCCAGAGCGCGTCGACGAATTCATCCAGCAGAAGGCTATCGGCTTCCTTCATGCTGGAGCAGCCAGCGCTTCACGTCGAGCAGGAAGCCGCCGCGCTGGCGCGCGAAGCCGCCCAGTCCCCGATTGGCGGCGACGACGCGGTGGCAGGGCACGACGAGCGGATACGGATTCGCGCCGCAGGCGTTGCCCACCGCGCGCGGACTGCTCCCGATCCCTTCGGCGAGTTCGCCGTAGCTGCGCGTCCTGCCCGGCCCGATGGCGGCAATGCCCTGCCAGACCTTGCGCTGGAAGTCCGTGCCCGCCGGCGCGAGCGGCAGCGAGAAGGTGAATTGCGGATCCTTGAGGTAGGCGCGCAACTGGCGCACCGCTTCCTTGGCTAGCGGCGTCTGCGGCTTGATCTCGCTACGTGGTTCGAGATAGGCGATCTCGGTGACTGCGTCGGCGTTGCAGCGGATGCCGATGCTAAAAGTCGGCGCCGACAGGACGGCACTGTATGCATTCATGACCTTACCTCCCCGTTGCCGAAGACGATCCATTTCTGCGAGGTCAGCCCTTCGAGGCCGACCGGGCCACGCGCGTGGAACTTGTCGGTCGAGATGCCGATCTCGGCGCCGAGCCCGTATTCGAAGCCGTCGGCGAAGCGCGTCGAGGCATTCACCATCACGCTGGCCGAATCGACTTCGCGCAGGAAGCGCATGGCGCGCGTGTAGTCCTCGGTGACGATCGTCTCGGTATGCGCCGACGAGTACCGGTTGATGTGGGCGATGGCCTCATCGACGTCCGCCACGATCTTGCAGGAGATGATCGCGGCGAGGTACTCGGTGTAATAGTCCTCCTCGGTCGCTGCCTTGGCCTGCGGCACCAGCGCCCGCGTTTCCGCGCAGCCACGTATTTCCACACCCTTGGCCGTCAGCATGGCGCACAAAGTCGGCGCTAGCGAGACGGCAACCGGGCGCGCGATCAGCAACGACTCGGCGGTGTTGCAGGTGCCAAGCCGCTGGGTCTTGGCGTTTTCGAGAATCCGCAGCGCCTTCACCGGATCGGCGGAATCATCGACATAGACGTGGCAGTTGCCGTCGAGGTGCTTGATGACCGGCACCTTGGCTTCCTTGGAGATCCGCTCGATCAGGCCCTTGCCGCCGCGCGGCACGATGACGTCGACGCATTCGGGCATCGCGACGAGGTAGCCGACCGCGGCGCGGTCGGCGGTTTCGACCACCTGCACCGCCGTTTCCGGCAGGCCGGCGGCCGCGAGGCCGGCGCGCACGCAGGCGGCGATGGCCTGGTTGCAGCGGATCGCCTCCTTGCCGCCGCGCAGGATCGCGGCATTGCCCGACTTGAGGCAGAGCGCGGCCGCATCCGCGGTGACGTTCGGGCGCGCCTCGTAGATGATGCCGACGACGCCCAGCGGCACGCGCATCTTGCCGACCCGGATGCCCGAGGGGCGATATTTCATGTCGGCAATCTCGCCGATCGGATCGGGCAGCGCGGCGACCTGTTCGAGGCCCTGCGCCATCGCCTCGACGCTCTTCGCCGTGATCGTCAGGCGGTCGAGCAGCGCGGCGTCGAGGCCGTTGGCGCGCGCCTCGGCGACATCGGCGGCGTTGGCGGCGAGCAGTTCGGCGCTGCGCGCGCGGATCTCCCCCGCCATCGCCAGCAGCGCGGCGTTCTTGGCGGCGGTGCTGGCCTTCGCCAGCGCGCGCGACGCGACGCGCGCCTGCCGGCCGAGGGTCTGCATGTAG
>CAZPIE010000058.1:0-4339 GCA_964586275.1 uncultured Methyloversatilis sp.
TTGGGTGTCCTAATCGTCCAATGTGAAGGAGCGCACGATGGCTGGAAAAATGGAGCATCTGAACGAGCTCAATCGCAAGAACATGGAAGCGGCGATGCGCCTGGCGCAGCTTTCGATCGAAAATTCGCAGCGCGTGATGGCGCTGCAGAACGAACTGGCGCGCGAATTGTTCAACGACGGCGTCGAGAATGCGCGCGCCCAGGCGAGCGCCAAGGATCCGCAGGAAGTGCTGCGCCTGCGCGCCGAGTATGCACAGGAAACCGCGCGCAAGATGATGGCCGTCGCGCAGCAGGTGGCCGAGATCGGCAACGATGCGCGCATTGCCTTCTCGCGCATGCTGACCGAGCAACTCGCCTCGGGCAGCCAGGAAATGGCCGATGCCTTCCAGGGCTTCTTCAAGAGCCTGCCCGGCCAGAATCCCGGCATGATGGAAATGATGCAGCAGGCGATGAATACCGCCAACAGCGCCTTCGAACAGATCGCCAAGGCGACGACGGCAAGCCTCGACAGCCTGGCGGAAGCGGCGCAACCGGCCAGGACGGCCAGGAAGAAGTAGAAGCGACGCTACTTCCAGCGGTCGGCGGCGCGGTCATCCGATTCGCGCGCATCGACCCAGCGGGTGCCGGCGGACGTTTCTTCCTTCTTCCAGAACGGCGCCTGCGTCTTCAGGTAGTCCATGATGAATTCGCAGGCCGCGAAGGCGTCGTGGCGATGCGCCGAGGCGACGCCGACGAAGACGATGCGCGCGCCCGGCAGCAGCCTGCCGACGCGATGAATCACGCGCACGCGCCGCATCTGCCAGCGCGCGCGCGCCTGCGCGACGATTTCCGCCAGCGCCTGCTCGGTCATGCCCGGATAGTGTTCGAGCGTCATGGCGACGATGTCGCCGCCCCGGACGAGGCCGACGAAACTGGCCACGGCGCCGGCGCCGTCGTCGCCCGCCGACAGCGCGGCGACTTCGGCGCCGACGTCGAAGTCGGCTTGCTGGACGGCGATCTCGGTCATCCCTCAGCCACCCGTTACCGGCGGAAAGAAGGCCACCTCGTCGCCATCGGCGACCGGCGCATCCATCCCGCACATTTTCCGATTGACCGCAGCGCGCAGGTTCTTCGCCGTCAGCAGGGCCTCGTGACGCGCCCCCAGCGCGGCGCGCAGGGCGCCCACCGTGGTCACGCCCGCCGGTAGTTCAAAGCTTTCCGCGCCGTTGCCGATGGCCTCGCGCAGGTTGGCGAAATACAGAATCTTGAGCATGGCCTGACTATAGCAAGTCGGCGAAGGCGATATAGCGCACCGCTTCGCCCGCCTTGAAGGTCTGGTGCGCCGGCACATCGACCAGCCCGTCGGCCCAGGCGCAGGAGGTCAGCACGCCCGAGCTCTGGTTCGGATACAGCTCGACGCGGCCGTCCGGCGCGAGGCGCGCGCGCAGGAAGCTGCGCCGGTCTTCGGGCTTGGTCCAGTCGGAAGCGGAGACCAGCTGGCGCGCCAGCGGCAGCGTCGCCGCCATCCCCATGCGCTTGAGCACGTAGGGCCGCAGGAAGAGCAGGAAGGTCACGAAGCAGGAGACCGGATTGCCCGGCAGGCCGATGAAGGCTGTGCTCGATGCCGTCCCGCCAGCGCCGACTTTCCGCACATGGCCGAACGCCAGCGGCTTGCCCGGCTTGATGGCGATCTTCCACAGCGAGAGCGCGCCCTCGGCCTCGACGGCCGGCTTGACGTGATCTTCCTCGCCGACCGAGACGCCGCCCGAAGTGACGATCAGGTCGTGCGCCTCCGCCGCATCGCGCAGCGCCGCGCGCGTGGCCTCGAAGGTGTCCGGCACATGGCCTGCATCGGTCACCAGGCAGCCCATCTGCTCGAACATCGCGCGCAGGAAATGGCGGTTCGAGTTGTAGATGCCGCCGGGGGGCAGCGGATTGCCGGGTTCGGTCAGCTCGTCGCCGGTGGACAGCAAGGCGACGCGCAGGTGGCGGGGCACCGGCAACTGGGCGATGCCGATCGAGGCCGCCAGGCCGATCTCCGCCGCGCCGAGGCGCGTGCCCGCCTGCAGCACGGCGGCGCCCGCCAGGATGTCCTCGCCCGCGCGACGGATGTTCTGGCCGGGCTTCGGCGCCTGGTTGACGATGACGGTTCCATCCGGGCCGTGCTCGCAAAGCTCCTGCATCACCACGGCATCGGCGCCGGGCGGCACCGGCGCGCCGGTGAAGATGCGCGCCGTCGTGCCCGCCGCCAGTGCATGGCCGACGCTGCCCGCGGGAATGCGCTGCGCGACCGGCAGCGCGACGCCGGCCTGCGGCACGTCGGCGCAGCGCAGGGCATAGCCGTCCATCGCGCTGTTGTCGAGCGGCGGCACGGTGACGTTGGCCACGACGTCCGCGGCGAGGATGCGGCCGCGCGCGACCGACAAGGGCACGGGCTTGCTTTCCGCGACCGGCTGCGCGGCGGCCAGCAGGTGGTCGAGGGCGTCTTCGTAACTCAGCATGGTCGATCCAGATAGTCGAGGATGAATTGGACGATGGCGTCCGGGTCGTTGAGGTCCAGCACCGGCAATGGGCACTCGATGGCGGCATCGCTCGCCACCGCGACGACACTCCGGTTTTCCGGCCAGATCGGCGGCCGGCCGTGGGCCGGGCGATGGATTTCGAGCTTGGAAATGGGCGTCTGCTTGAAGCCCTCCACCAGCACGAGGTCGCAGGGCGACAGCACCTTGAGCTGCTCGTCGAGCGTCGGCTCCGGTGCGCCGCGCAGCTCGTGCATCAGCACCCAGCGCTTGTCGCAGGTCAGCAGCACCTCGCCCGCGCCGGCCGCGCGATGGCGGTAGGAATCCTTGCCCGGCTGGTCGACGTCGAAGTTGTGGTGGGTGTGCTTGATCAACGACACGCGCAGGCCGCGCGCCGTAAAGCGCGGGATCAGCTGCTCGATCAGCGTCGTCTTGCCCGAGCCGGAATAGCCGGCCAAACCAAATACCTTCATGCCTCGATCACCTTCGCAAATCCGCCGCCCGGCGTCCGGAAATTCGTCGTCTGCCCCTGGTAAAGCCGCGCGGCCACCAGTTGGACTGCGCCACGATACGCATAGTTGCGGATGTCCGCCTTGAGCTCCGTTAACTCGCCATTCACCTCGACCGATACGGTCGAGGGCGGCGTGAAGGCCTGCGCCACGTAATCGCCGGCGAGAATCTCGTCGAACACGCGCTTGGTCAGCTTGTCGCCCCGGTACGAACCTTTCGAGCCGTAGCCCGCCGCCGGCTTGAAGAACAACTGCCGGCGGCGCTGCCAAAAATCCTCGGCGCGCTCCGCCGTCACCGCCTCGGTTTTCGGGATGCCGGCCAGCAGGATGCGGCGCGTTGCGTCATCCACGCCCCACTCCGCCAGCTGCGCCGCGTCGGTCAGCGCGACGAGGTTCTTCTTGTCGGCGTAGCGCGCGTGCAGCGCCGGGTTCGGCGAGATCGCCACGCCCTGCCGCCAGGCCTCGCGCAGCACCGCATGTGCCGGTGCGGCGAAGCTGAAATCGGTGAGCCGGTTGTAGATGAGGTCGAGCTTCTGCTCCTCGTGCCACAGGTTGCCATGGCAGAGCATCAGCTCGGCCGGATCGCAGATGATCGTCGTGATGCCGTGCGCCGCGAACAATTGCTGGAAGCCGAGGAACTCGGGATAGAGGTACTGGCTCGCCGGCTGCTCATCGACGATGGCGAGCGCCTTGAGTTCGCGCGGGCACTCGGCGCGGAACATCGCGACGTAGGCGGCCAGCGCGTCGTCGCGTTTTTTTTCATCCGCCTGCAAGGCCGCCAGCAGCCCGCCGCCGGCGTTGGTGTTGATCTCGATGAGTTGCGGCCCGGCGGGCGTCAGGTGGAAGTCGTAGCCCATGAAGACGCCGCTCATCTTCCCGGGTGCCGTCTCGCCAGCGCCGACTTTCAGGGCAAGCGTGCGCTCGACGGTGGCGATCGTTTCCCGCATGCGCGCCACATCGCCCGCGCTCACCGGCACGGTGGCGGACGAAAACAGCTGCGGCCGTGCGGCCAGCAGGTCGGCAGGCAGGTCTGCGAGTCTCATGTAGCCAGTTTAAGGCCAACGATGCCCATCACGATCAGTCCGAGGCTCATCAATCTGCCCGCAGTGGCCGGCTCGGCGAACAGCACGATGCCGAGAACGGCCGTGCCGACCGCGCCGACGCCGACCCACACCGCGTAGGCGGTACCGACCGGCAGCGACTTCATGGCAATGCCGAGCAACACGACGCTCGCCACCATCGCCGCCAGCGTCAGAACCGTCGGCACGGAACGCGTGAAGCCTTCGGTGTATTTCAGCCCGATCGCCCAGCCCACCTCGAACAGCCCCGCCAG
>CAZPIE010000058.1:4439-8794 GCA_964586275.1 uncultured Methyloversatilis sp.
CGCGCGTGCGCCGCATCGGCGGCAGGCTCTGCCAGATGCGCCGGCCGTAGGGCTTGTCGACCAGGCGCGGGTCGCAGACCATCAGCACGCCGCGGTCGCTCTCGTCGCGGATCAGCCGCCCGGCGCCCTGCTTCATGCTGATCACCGCGCGCGGCAGTTGCACCTCGAAGAAGGCGTTGCGACCCTGCTTCTTCAAAGTGTCGATGCGCGCCGCCAGCACCGGGTCGTCGGGCGGCGCGAAGGGCAGCTTGTCGATGACGACGAGCGAAAGCGCCTCGCCGCGCACATCGACGCCTTCCCAGAAACTCTGGCTGGCGACCAGCACGGCATTGCCCAGGCGGCGGAAGCTGTCGAGCAGTTCGGACTTCGAGCGCTGCCCTTGCAGCAGCAGCGGCAGATCGAGCTTGGCATCCTCAATCCGCGCTTCCAGCAGTTCGTGGATGCGCCGCATCGCGCGCAGCGAGGTGCACAGCACGAAGGCGCGGCCATGTGAAGCCTTGAGCGCCGGCCAGCAGGCCTCCACGACCGCTTCGGCATACTCCGGATGGTTCGGGTCGGGCATGCCGGTCGGGCAGTAGAGCAGCGCGTTGGCGGGATAGTCGAAGGGGCTGTCCCAGCGCGCCGTGGCGGCGTCCGCCAGCCCGAGCGCCTCGCGGTAATGGCTGAAGTCGTTGCCCACCGCGAGCGTCGCCGAGGTGAAGATCCAGCCGCGCGGATGGCCTTCGAGCTGCTTCCTGAAGATCGGCGCGACGGACAGCGGCGTGAGGTTGAAGCTGACGCCGTAGGTCGTCACCTCCACCCAACGCACCGGTGGCGCTTCTTCCCCATTCTTCTCGTCAGCAGGCGCCGTCTCGCCAGCGCCGACTTTTTGCCAGTGCCTCAGCAGCAGTACCAGTTCGCCGCAGCGGCGCAGGCAGTTGGCCAAGCCTTCCGAGCGCCCGGCCTGGCTTTCGAGATGCCTGCCGAGCTCGTCAAGCGTCGTTTGCAGGTGCTTCAATGCCTCGATGGCCTGCGGATGCTGCAGCCATTGAGCGGTGGCGAGTCGGCCTTCGTGGCGGAAGGCGAGACGCAGGTCCTTTGCGGCCTTTTCCAGATCGCCGACGGCATCCTGCAAGGGCTTGTAGTCCTTGGCGGCGGCAATGCCCTCGAGCTTGGCGTCGCGCGCGAGATCGAGCAACTGGCCGGTGCCAACGCTCTCGCCGAAGAACAGGCCGGCCACCTCGGGCAACTGGTGCGCCTCATCGAAGATCACGGTGTTGCAGCTCGGCAGCAGCTCGCCCATGCCGTCGTCCTTGAGCATGACATCGGCGAAAAAGAGATGATGGTTCACCACGACGACGTCGGCGAGCAGCGCCTCGCGCCGCGCGGCGAGCACGAAGCAGTCCTTGACGTGGGGGCATTCCTGCCCGAGGCAGTTCTCGCGCGTCGAGGTGGCGAGATACCAGGCGCCGGAATCCTCGGGCACGTCGGTGCATTCGGCCTTGTCGCCGCTCGCCGTGGCCTTGGCGAAGCGCGCGATGGCATGCAGGTGCATCACTTCGGCGCGCGAATTGAGCTTGCCGCCAGAGAGCGCGCGCTCGAGGTGATGCGGGCAGACGTAGTTGGCGCGGCCCTTGAGCAGCGCCACCGTGGCCGGCACGCCGAGCGCGTCGCGCACCGTCGGCAGGTCGCGGTTGAAGAGCTGGTCCTGCAGCGTCTTGGTGCCGGTGGAGATGATCACCTTGCCGCCGGACAGCAGCGCCGGCGCGAGGTAGGCGAAGGTTTTTCCCGTTCCCGTGCCGGCTTCGGCGACGAGCAGCCGGTTGGCTGCGATGGCGGCCTGCACCTCACGCGCCATGGCGACCTGCTGATCGCGCAGTCGGTAGCCTGGGATGGCCCGCGCGAGCGGGCCGTCGGCGGCGAAGAGTCGGTCCAGATCGGGTTTGGCGGGCATGGCGGGCGCGGCATGGTAGCACGCCCGCAAGTCTCCTCCCCCGTGAGGGGGAGGTTGGGAGGGGGCGGGCCTTACTCAGACTTCCAGATGCTGATACAAAACAGTCGACAAATAACGCTCGCCGAAGGAGGGAATCACGACGACGATCAGCTTGCCGGCGTTCTCGGGACGCTTGGCGACTTCGAGCGCGCTCCACACCGCGGCGCCGGACGAGATGCCCACCATCAGGCCCTCGTCGGTCGCCAGGCGGCGCGCGATGGCGAGCGCGTCATCGTTCTTGACGCGCACGATCTCGTCATATATCTGCGTGTTGAGGATGCTCGGCACGAAGCCGGCGCCGATGCCCTGGATCGGGTGCGGGCCGCGCGCGCCGCCCGAGAGCACCGGGCTGGCATCCGGCTCGACGGCGACGATCCTGACGCCGGGCTTCTTCGCCTTGAGCACCTCGCCCACGCCGGTGATCGTGCCCCCCGTACCGATGCCCGAGACGAAGATGTCGACCTGGCCATCGGTATCGCGCCAGACTTCCTCGGCGGTGGTCTTGCGGTGGATTTCGGGGTTCGCCGGGTTGTCGAACTGCTGCGGGATGAAGTAGCGCGCATCGGCCGCCGCCATCTCCGTCGCCCGCTTGATCGCACCGGGCATGCCTTCCGGGCCGGGCGTCAAGATCAGTTCGGCGCCGAAGGCCTTGAGCATCAGCTTGCGCTCGCGGCTCATCGTCTCGGGCATCACGAAGGTCGCCTTGTAGCCGCGCGCCGCGCAGACCATCGCCAGGCCGATGCCGGTGTTGCCGGAAGTCGGTTCGAGGATGATGGTGTCGGGCTTGATCTTGCCGGCCTTCTCGGCCGCGTCGATCATTGCCGCTGCGATGCGGTCCTTCACGCTGTGCGCGGGATTGAAGTATTCCAGCTTCAGCGCGATGGTCGCCTGGGTCGTGTTCAGACGATTGAGCTTGACCAGCGGGGTGTTGCCGATCAGTTCGGTGACGTTGTTGGCGATCTTCATGGGTCTCTCCGGATGCTTGAGTGGTTTCGTCGGACTTTGATGTTAGCAGGTGGTATCTTCGTGGTGTTCCGAAAATAGCAATTGATTCATATAATCGGGCGACAAGTTTAACTTATCGACAACAAAAGCAACAGGGGAAGCCAATGAAAATCGAGAATTTGCGGATCGAGACGCTGGCCGTCCATGGCGGCTTTTCGCCCGACCCCACCACCAAGGCGGTGGCGGTGCCGATCTACCAGACCACTTCGTACGCGTTCGACGATACGCAGCATGGCGCCGACCTCTTCGACCTCAAGGTCGCCGGCAACATCTACACGCGCATCATGAACCCGACCACCGACGTGCTGGAGAAGCGCATGGCCGCGCTGGAAGGCGGCGTCGGCGCGCTCGGCCTCGCCTCCGGCATGGCGGCGATCACCTACGCGATCCAGACGATCGCCGAGGCCGGCGACAACATCGTCTCGGTGGGTACGCTCTACGGCGGCACCTACAACCTGTTCGCCCATACCCTGCCCCAGTATGGCGTGGAAGTGCGCTTCGCCGACTACCGCGATCCGGCCTCGTTCAAGCCGCTGATCGACGCCAGGACCAAGGCGATCTTCTGCGAATCGGTCGGCAATCCGCTCGGCAACGTCGTCGACATCGCCGCGCTGGCCGCCATCGCCCATGCCGCCGGCGTGCCGCTGATCGTCGACAACACCGTGCCGACGCCCTACCTGTGCCGCCCCTTCGAGCATGGCGCCGACATCGTCGTGCATGCGCTGACCAAGTACCTCGGCGGCCACGGCACCAGCATCGGCGGCGTGATCGTCGATTCGGGCAAGTTCCCCTGGGCCGACCACAAGGAGCGCTTCAAGCGCCTCAACACGCCGGATGTCTCCTATCACGGTGTCGTCTACACCGAGGCGCTCGGCCCGGCCGCCTACATCGGCCGCGCGCGCGTCGTGCCGCTGCGCAACATGGGCGCGGCGATCTCGCCGTTCAACAGCTTCCTGATCCTGCAAGGGATCGAGACGCTGGCCGTGCGCATGGACCGCATCTGCGCCAACACGCAGGCCGTCGCAGAGTTCCTCAAGGGCCATCCGAAGGTGAGCTGGGTGCGCTATGCCGGCCTGCCGGCCCATCCCGAGAACGCGCTCGCACGGAAGTACTTGGGGGGCCGCGCCTCGGGCATCCTGTCCTTCGGCGTCAAGGGCGGCCGCGAGGGCGGCGCGAAGTTCCAGGACGCGCTCAAGCTCATCACCCGCCTCGTCAACATCGGCGACGCCAAGTCGCTGGCCTGCCATCCGGCCAGCACCACGCACCGCCAGTTGGGCCCGGAAGAGCTTGAGAAGGCCGGGGTGTCGGAGGACATGGTGCGCCTGTCGATCGGCCTCGAGCACATCGACGACCTCAAGGCCGACCTGGAGCAGGCACT
>CAZPIE010000059.1:0-8752 GCA_964586275.1 uncultured Methyloversatilis sp.
TAATTCGCATCGCATCGGAGGCGTGGCAGAGCGGTTGAATGCACCGGTCTTGAAAACCGGCAACGTCGCAAGGCGTTCGTGAGTTCGAATCTCACCGCCTCCGCCACGAAAGCGGCCGGGAGAGCGTCATGAGCAACAAACATCTGCATCTGCTGCGCAGTTTGTTCCAGGATCCGCCGAGCGCGAACATCCACTGGCGCGAGATCGAGTCCCTGCTCCACCATCTCGGCGCGGACGTTCAGCCTGTGCATGGGGCGCGTTTTCGCGTGCTGCTGAACCGCCGCGAATACTTTCTGCATCATCCCCATCAGGGCAGCGTGTTCGGGCGGCAGGACATCAAGCAGCTGCGCGAATTCCTTGCCCATGCGGGCGTCAGCCCGTCGGCCTACGAGGCGCAGCGGGAAGCCGAGAAAAAAGGCCCCTAGCCGCCTTGCGGCACCGCCAGCAGCGGGTCGCGCAGGCGCGCGAAATCGCGCGGGGCGACGTATTGCAGCAGTTCCTTGCCCTTGGCGTCGAGGCGCAGGTCGAGCCCCTTGTCGGGGTAGAGAAAATGCTCGGTATGCTCGCTCGAGCGGATGCGCTCGGCGGGCGGGCCGAAACGCTGCAGCACGACCGCTTCGTCCAGCTGCGCCGCGGGAATGAAGGCGATGGCGGCGATCCTGGCCTGCTTCAGGGCCTGCAGGTCGTCGGCGGCGAGCGTGATGCGCCGCGTCGTGCTTTCCATGTATTCGGCCTTGATGGCGCGTTTGAGCATCCCCTCGCGCTCGGCGAGGGTGGTTTCGAGCGTCAGGATCATCTTGCCGGTGATGCCCCCCGCGGACACGCTTTGATAGAAGGCTTCGACCGAACCGCTTTCCCCCGGCGCGACGATGAGCGCCACCTCCGCGTCGTTGCCGAGACGGGCACGGGCTGCGTCGAGCGTGCTCGCGCCGGGGGTCAGGCCGAACACCCTCGTGTAACCTTCGCCAAGCAGCTCGATCTGCCAGGGCAAGCCTTCCGCAGCCTGCTCCACGGGCTTGCCGTCTTCGGCGATGAACAGCAGCGGCGCCGCCAGCAGGGCGACGACGAGCGCGACAAAGAGCAGGATCGACTTCAGTAGCCGGGGCACGGCAAATCGGCGCAAGCGCGGATTACAGCGAGCGCAGCAGGGCGAAGGTGCACAGCGACACCAGCGCGTCCGGGAAGATGCCGAACAGGGCCACCGCCGCGCCATTGACCGACAGCAGGAAGCGCATGTCGAGGCCCGCGGTGATCGGCGCGGCATCCACCGGCGCATCGAAGTACATGAACTTGACGATGCGCAGGTAGTAGAAGGCGCCGATCAGCGAGAACATGACCGCGAACACGGCCACCCAGAGATGGCCGGCATCGACAACGGCCAGCAGCACGGCAAACTTGGCGAAGAAGCCGATGAAGAATGGTACGCCGGCCATCGAGAACATCACCGCCATCATCACCGCGGCAAACCACGGGCTGCGCTGGTTGAGGCCCTTGAAGTCGTCCAGATGCTCGGCCTCGTAACCGGCGCGCGACAGCAGCAATACGGTGCCGAAGGCGCCGAGCGACATGATCACGTAAGCCACCACGTAGTACAGCGCTGAACTGTAGGCGTTCAGGGCAAAGTGCTTGTCCGGCCCGACGACGCCGCTCGTCAGCGCGAGCAGCAGGAAGCCCATGTGCGAGATCGCCGAATAGGCGAGCATGCGCTTGATGTTGGTCTGGGCGATGGCGACGAGGTTGCCGACGGCGATCGAGAGTATCGCCAGGATCAGCAGCATGTTCTGCCAGTGCTCGGCCAGTTCGAACAGGCCATACACCAGCATGCGCATGGCGATCGCGAAGGCGGCCAGCTTGGGGGCCGAGGAGATCAGCAGCGTGATCGGTGTCGGCGCGCCGTGATAGACGTCGGGCACCCACATATGGAAGGGCACGGCGCCGAGCTTGAAGGCGATGCCGGAGACGATGAAGACGAGGCCGAACACCAGCACGGTCTTGTTCGCGACGCCGAGGTGCAGGGCCTGGGCGACTCCGCCGATCTCCAGCGTGCCGGTCGCGCCATACACCATCGACATGCCGTAGAGCAGCAGGCCGGACGCCAGCGCGCCGAGGACGAAATACTTCATCGCCGCCTCGGTGGCGCGCGCCGAGTCGCGGTCGAGGGCGACCAGGGCGTAGAGGGACAGCGAGAGCAGTTCGAGGCCGAGGTAGATGGTCAGGAAGCTCGCGGCCGAGATCATCACCATCATGCCGAGCGTGGCGAGCAGCACCAGCACGTAATACTCGCCCTTGTCGAGCTTGCGCGCGGCGAGGAAGTCGCGGCTGTAGACAATGACGACGATCACTGCCAAGTAAACCAGCAGCTTGAGGAAGTCCGCGAGCAGGTCGTCGACGAACATGTTGCTGAAGGTCAGCACCACCTGTCCGTCCATTGTCCAGTAGGTGATCAGCGCGCAGCCGACCAGCGTCACGATGGTCAGCGCGGCAACGACCCAGCGCCGGGTGACGCCGATGAAGGCATCCACCAGCAGGATGACGCAGGCCATGGCCAGCAGGAAGATTTCCGCGGAGGCCGGGTAGAGATCGGGCGGGACGAAATTGTTGAGCATCGCTTTGCGCCGTTAGAGCTTGCTCACCGCGACATGCTTGAGCAGGTTGTCCACCGAGGCGTGCATCACCTCGGTGAAGGGGAAGGGGTAAATGCCCATGGCCAGCACGCAGACCGCCAGCACCGCCAGGAAGAGGAATTCACGGCGGTTGATGTCGGTCAGCTCGGCGACGTGCGCACTGGCGACCGGGCCGAAGATCACGCGCTTGACCATCCACAGGGTGTAGGCCGCGCCGAGCACCAGCGTCGTCGCCGCGGCGAAGCCGATCCAGAAGTTGTACTTGATCGCGCCGAGGATCACCATGAACTCGCCGACGAACCCGGAGGTCGCCGGGAGGCCGGCATTGGCCATCGCGAAGAGCACGAAAAAGCCGGCGAACTTGGGCATGGTGTTCGCCACGCCGCCGTAGTCGGCGATCATGCGCGAATGCATGCGGTCGTACATGACGCCGACGCAGAGGAACATGGCGCCCGACACGAAGCCGTGGGAGATCATCTGCACCAGCGCACCCTCGACGCCGATCTGGTTGAAGATGAAGAAGCCCAGCGTAACGAAACCCATGTGCGAGATCGACGAATAGGCGATCAGCTTCTTCATGTCGAGCTGCACCAGCGCGACGAAACCGATGTAGATCACCGCGATCAGCGAGAGCGCGATCATCATGGGCGCCAGGTACTGGCTGGCATCCGGGGCGATCGGCAGCGAGAAGCGCAGGAAACCGTAGGCGCCGAGCTTCAGCATGATCGCGGCCAGCACCACGGAACCGCCGGTCGGCGCCTCGACGTGGGCGTCCGGCAGCCAGGTATGCACCGGCCACATCGGCACCTTGACGGCGAAGGCGACCAGGAAGGCGAGGAACAGCAGGATCTGCGGCATCATCTCGATCCGCAGCTGGTGCCATTCGAGCAGGTTGAAGCTGCCGCCCGAAGCCAGGAACAGGTAGATCAGCGCAATCAGCATCAGCAGCGAGCCGAGCAGCGTGTAGAGGAAGAACTTGAAGGCCGCATAGACGCGGTTCGGGCCGCCCCACACGCCGATGATGATGTACATCGGGATCAGCGATGCCTCGAAGAAGACGTAGAACAGCACCGCGTCGAGCGCGCTGAAGATGCCGTTCATCACGCCGGACATGATCAGGAAGGCGCCCATGTACTGGGCGACCTTGTCCTTGATCACTTCCCAGCCGGCAATCACCACCAGGATGGTGATGAAGCTGTTGAGCAGGATGAACAGCACCGAAATGCCATCGACGCCGAGGAAGTACTCGATGTTGAAGCGCGGGATCCAGGCGCGCTGCTCGACGAACTGCATGCCGGCCTGCGTGACGTCGAAGCCGAGATAGAGCGGAACCGTGACGGCAAAACCCGCGATGGCGGTGATCAGTGCCGCCCAGCGCGCCAGGTTCTGCGCATTGCCGGCGGCGAACACCACGAAGGCGCCGAGGATCGGTACCCAGATGGCCAGGCTAAGGAGTGAAGAACTCATTGCGTCGGTTCCGTCAGGCTCGGTTCATCCAGAGGGTCAGCAGCACGAAGACGCCGATGATCATGGAGAATGCGTATTGATAGATGTGGCCGGACTGGATCCAGCGCAGCACGCCGGCGAACCAGCCCACCAGTCGCGCCGAGCCATTCACCGCGACACCGTCGATGAGTGCCTGATCGCCGCCCTTCCAGAGGCCGCGACCGACGCCGCGCGCGCCCCCGGCGAAGAACCACTCGTTGAAATCGTCCAGTCCGTACTTCTTCTCGAGGATGGTCGCCAGGAAACCGGCCTTCTTCCTGATCACCGCCGGCAGGTCCGGGCGCACGATGTAGAGGAACCAGGCCAGCACGGCGCCGGACAGCGCCAGCCAGAACGGCAGGGTCACCACGCCGTGGGCGATCATGCCGAAGACCCCCGTGAAGCCGGCCTTCAGCTGGGCCATCGCGCCGTGGGCGGGATCGACCACGATGGCATCGCCGAACCAGTTGCCGAACAGGAAGCCGCCGATCACCCAGCCCGAGGCGATGGCGGGAATGGCGAGCAGGATCAGCGGGATGGTGACGACCTTGGGCGACTCGTGGGGTTCATGGACGCCGTGATGGCCATGCCCGTGATCGTCATGACCGTGTCCATGAGCGGCCTCGCGGAAGCGCTCCTTGCCGTGGAAGGCGAAAAAGACCAGCCGGAAGGAATACAGGCCACCGATGAACACCGCCGCCAGGGCGCAGATGTAGGCGAAGGTCGCCCCCGGTATCTGCGAGGCCTGCACCGCCATGATGATCGAGTCCTTCGAGAAGAAGCCGGCGAACGGCGGCAGGCCCGCGTTGGCGATGGCGCCGATCAGCACCGTGGCGTAGGTGATCGGCATGTACTTGCGCAGTCCGCCCATCCGGCGCATGTCCTGCTCGTGGTGCATGGCGATGATCACCGAGCCGGCGCCGAGGAACAGCACCGCCTTGAAGAAGGCATGTGTCATCAGGTGGAAGATGGCGACCGAGTAGGCCGATGCGCCGAGCGCCATGGTCATGTAACCGAGCTGCGAGAGCGTCGAATAGGCGACGACGCGCTTGATGTCGGTCTGCACGATGGCGATCAGGGCCATGAACAGCGTCGTGATGGCGCCGACGACGATGACCATCGACAAAGCCGTGTCGGACAGCTCGAACAGCGGGGACATGCGCGAGACCATGAAGATGCCGGCCGTGACCATGGTGGCGGCGTGGATCAACGCCGAGATCGGGGTCGGGCCTTCCATCGAGTCGGGCAGCCAGACATGCAGCGGGAACTGCGCCGACTTGCCCATCGCGCCGACGAACAGGCCGATGCAGATGGCGGTGATCAGCGGCCAGCCCGTGACGGTTTCGGTCATCGCGGCGAGTTCCTTGGCCTTGCCGAAGACCGTGGCGTAGTCGAGGCTGCCGGCGTAGGCGGCAATCAGGCCGATGCCCATCAGGAAGCCGAAGTCGCCGACGCGGTTGACCAGGAAAGCCTTCAGGTTGGCGTAGATCGCCGTCGGCCGGTTCGACCAGAAGCCGATCAGCAGGTAGGAGACCAGGCCGACCGCTTCCCAGCCGAAGAAGAGCTGGACGAAGTTGTTGCTCATCACGAGCATCAGCATCGAGAAGGTGAACAGCGAGATGTAGGCGAAGAAGCGCTGGTAGCTGTGGGCGCCCGCCTTGCTGTCGGCCGGCCAGTTGTCCTCGTCGTGCGCCATGTAGCCGATCGTGTAGATATGCACCATCAGCGAGACGAAGGTGACGACGATCATCATCACCGCGGTGAGCGGATCGATCAGGAAGCCGATCTTGAGCGACAGGCCGCCAGACTCCAGCCAGGTGTAGAGGTCGCCGTTGAACGTGTTGCCGGCCATCACGTCCCGGAGGATGATCACGGAAGCGATGAAGGAAGTCGCGACGCCGAGGATCGTGACCGTGTGCGCGCCCCTGCGGCCGATCGTCTTGCCGAACAATCCGGCGATCAGCGCGCCAAGCAGGGGGGCGAAGGGGACGATGAGATAGAGCAGTTTCATCGTGTCTAGCCTTTCAGGCTGTCGAGATCGTCGACGTGAATCGTCGAGAGGTTGCGGAACAGCACCACCAGGATCGCCAGGCCGATGGCCGCCTCGGCCGCAGCCACGGTCATGATGAAGAACACGAACAGTTGCCCGGCCAGATCATTGAGGTAATGCGAAAACGCGACAAAGTTCAGATTGACGGACAGCAGCATCAATTCGATCGCCATCAGCAGCACGATCAGGTTCTTGCGGTTGAGGAAGATGCCGACGACACTGATGGCGAACAGGATCGCCGACAGGATCAGGTAGTGGGACAGGGAGAGCGTGGTCAGCATGTCATTGATCTCCCTTGCCTGCGGCGGGATGATCGGCAGTGGCCGGCTCGTCCTTCTCAGCCGGCATGCTGACCAGGCGCACCGAATCTTCCCGCCGCGTCGCAATCTGCTTGGAGGGTTTCTGGTACTTGGTGTCCTTGCGTTGCCGCAAGGTCAGCATCACCGCGGCGATAACGCCGACCAGCAGGATGACCGAGGCCAGTTCGAAGGGGTATACATACTCCGTGTAAAGCAGCCGGCCCAATTCCTTGGTGTTGCTGTAGCCGTCCGGCAGCGTCTGCCCGGGCAGCGCCGCGGCGCCGAAATACTTGCCGCCGAGCACCAGGGACATCTCGACGACCATCAGGAGGCCGATCATGCCGCCCAGCGGCAGATAGCTCCAGAAGCCGCTGCGCAAGCGCACCAGATCGATGTCGAGCATCATGACGACGAACAGGAACAGCACCATCACGGCGCCGACATAGACCATCACCAGCAAGATGGCGAGAAACTCCGCCTGCAGCAGCATCCAGATGCCCGCCGCATTGAAGAAGGCCAGGACGAGGTAGAGTGCGGCATGCACCGGGTTGCGCGCCGTGATCACGCGCAGCGCGCCGAACAGCATGATCGCCGCGAACATGTAGAACAGGAAGGTCGTGAATTCCATCATGCCTCCGCCGGGCCGCCCCAAGGGGGCATGAGCCCCCCCGTGGGGGGCAGCGAGAAGTGTTTGCGAGCGTGGGGGGCCATAACTTATTCGATTACCTGTAGGGCGCGTCCAGGGCGCGACGCTTGGCAATCTCCGCTTCGTAACGATCGCCGTTGGCCAGCAGCATCTGCTTGGTGTAGTGCAGATCGCCGCGCGTTTCGCCGTGGTATTCGAAAATATGGGTTTCGACGATGGCATCGACCGGGCAGGCTTCCTCGCAGTAGCCGCAGAAAATGCACTTGGTCAGGTCGATGTCGTAGCGGGTGGTACGGCGGGTACCATCGTCACGCTCGGCCGACTCGATGGTGATCGCCAGCGCCGGGCAGATCGCCTCGCACAGCTTGCAGGCGATGCAGCGCTCCTCGCCGTTCGGATAACGGCGCAAGGCATGCAGGCCGCGGAAGCGGAAGCCGAGCGGCGTCTTTTCGTCGGGGTACTGGACAGTGATCTTGCGGGCGAAGAAATACTTGCCCGTCACCCTCATCCCCTTGAGGAAATCCGTGAGGAGGAGACTGCCGATGAAATCCTTGATTGCGCCCATGCTCGCCTCAATGCCAGATATTCAGGGGTGACATCATCCAGACGCCGACGACCAGGATCCACACGATGCAGATCGGGATGAAGAACTTCCAGCCCAGGCGCATGATCTGGTCGTAGCGGTAGCGCGGGAAGCTCGCGCGGAACCACAGGAAGATGAACAGCAGCACCGCGATTTTCAAAAAGAGCCAGCCGATGCTGTCGGGCAGGAAGCCCACCGGCGACAGCCAGCCGCCGAGGAAGAAGATCGCGGTAAGTGCCGAGATCAGGATCATGTTCGCGTATTCGGCAAGGAAGAACAGCGCGAAGGCCATGCCCGAATACTCGACCATGTGACCGGCGACGATCTCGGACTCGCCTTCGACCACGTCGAAGGGCGCCCGGTTGGTCTCGGCAACGCCGGCGATGAAATACACGAGGAACATCGGCAACAGCGGCAGCCAGTTCCATGAGAGGAAATCCAGGCCGTAGCCGACGAAGCGGCCCTTGTCCTGCGCGCTGACGATGTCGCCCAGGTTGAGACTGTTGGAGATCATCAGCACCGCGATCAGCGCCATGCCCATCGCGATTTCGTAGGAAATCATCTGGGCGCCCGCCCGCATCGCGCCCAGGAAGGCATATTTCGAATTCGACGCCCAGCCGGAGATGATGATGCCGTAGATGCCCAGGGAACTGACCGCCAGCAGGAACAGCACGCCGGCATCGATGTCGGCGATCACCATGCCGTCGTCGAAAGGCACCACCGCCCAGGCCACGAGCGCCGGGGCCAGCGCCAGGATCGGGCCGGTGAAGTACAGGGCCTTGCTAGCCTGGCTCGGCGTGACGACTTCCTTGAAGACCAGCTTGAGCGCGTCGGCGATCGGCTGCAGCAGGCCGACCGGGCCGACACGGTTGGGGCCGATGCGCACGTGCATGTAGGCGATGACCTTGCGCTCGAAATACGGCAGATAGGCAACCGCCGCGACGACGGGCAGGAGCACGGAAACGATCTTGAGCAGCGCCCAGATCGCCGGCCAGACCGGCGCGACCACGGACCAGGACGAACCAAGGGAGGATTGCAGGAACTGCAGTATCTGGGCTTCCATCA
>CAZPIE010000060.1:0-8683 GCA_964586275.1 uncultured Methyloversatilis sp.
GATGTCTAGCATGGAATGTTCCTTGATTTGGCCTGACGGGCCTGCTTAAGTGAAACCGGTGGGCGCCCATTTTAGGAGTAATGCCGATGATTTCTCTCAAGGATTGCCTCGACTACAGCGATCTGACCGAGGAAGAGGTTGCCGTCATCGCCAGGCATGAGCATTTACCCTATGCGTACGCCGTCGAGCTCGCCTGCGGTCTGACGCAAAGTCGCGAGGGCGAGGCTTTGTTGCGCTGCCTGCTGAAGGCGGCGGTTCGCGATGCCCGGCACGACCATGACAGCGCGACGCTCAGGAGCGCGCGCCATGCCCTTGAGCAATTCGCCGCTGCGCATCCCGGTCGTTGATCAGTTTTTTTTCTGCTTCCGGTATTGCGCGTCGAGCGCGCGCAGGTGGGCCAGTTTTTCGGAGATTTTCTGCTCCAGGCCGCGTGGCGTCGGCTTGTACCATTCGATGCGCGGCATGTCGTCGGGAAGGTAACTCTCCCCCGCCGCGTAGGCTTCCGGCTCGTCGTGCGCGTAGCGGTATTCGCTACCGAAGCCCAGTTCCTTCATCAGCTTGGTCGGCGCGTTGCGCAGGCGTTCGGGCACCGGCCGGCTCCGGTCCTTGTTCACGAAGCGCCGCGCCGCGCCGTAGGCGACATAGCCGGCGTTCGACTTCGGCGCCACCGCCATGTAGATCACCGCGTTGGCCAGCGCCAGTTCGCCCTCCGGCGAGCCGAGCCGCTCGTAGGTCTGCGCCGCTTCGAGCGCGATGGAGAGCGCGCGCGGGTCGGCGAGGCCGATGTCTTCCGAAGCCATGCGGATGATGCGCCGTGCGAGGTAGAGCGGGTCGGCGCCGCCGTCGAGCATGCGCGCGAACCAGTAGAGCGAGGCGTCCGGATTGGAGCCGCGCACCGACTTGTGCAGCGCCGAGATCTGGTCGTAGAAGGCGTCGCCGCCCTTGTCGAAACGGCGCAGGTCGGAAGCCAGCGCCTGTTCCAGAAAGTCGGCGCCGACGAGACGGCACTGGGCGGCACCCGCAGCCGTACGCAAGGTTTCGAGGACATTCAGCAGCCGCCGCGCATCGCCGTCGGCGTAGCCCACCACACGGTCGATCGCCTCCGGCGCGAACTCCAGATCGGGGAAGGCATGGTCGTGGGCGCGCCGATACAGTTCGCGCAGTTCCTCCGCCGCCAGCGGCTTGAGCACATACACGGCGGCACGCGACAGCAGCGCCGAATTCACCTCGAACGACGGGTTCTCGGTCGTCGCGCCGATGAAGGTCAGCAGGCCCTGTTCCACATAGGGCAGGAAGGCGTCCTGCTGCGCCTTGTTGAAGCGGTGCACCTCGTCGACGAACATCAGCGTGCGCCGCCCCGACTGCGCCAGCGTCAGCTGCGCCTGTTCGACCGCGGCACGGATGTCCTTGACGCCGGAGAACACCGCCGAGAGCGCAATGAACTCGGCGTCGAAGCTGTCCGCCATCAGCCGCGCCAACGTGGTCTTGCCGACGCCCGGCGGCCCCCAGAGGATCATCGAGTGCGGGGTCTTCGACTCGAAGGCCAGCCGCAGCGGCTTGCCCGGCCCGAGCAGGTGCTGCTGGCCGATCATTTCGTCGAGCGTCGCCGGGCGCAGTTGCTCGGCCAATGGTGCATGCGGGTTGTCGGTGGAGAACAGGTCGCTCATCGATTTCGTTTCAGGGTAAGCTGTTATCGGCTTCGGGCTGAAACTGGCGGCCAGCAACCGCTCAAACCTACTCGCCGATCACGTCGGCGCCCTTGGGCGGCACGAAGCGGAAGGCGTCCTTCGGCAGGGTCGGGTTTGGCTGGAACTGCGTGAATAGCAGCGTCGTCGTTTGGCCGAAGTTGTCCTGCACTTCCATCAGCCGCGGCAGGTTGTCCGACAGCCCGATGCGCACGCGCGCGAAGCTGCTGTCGGCCGCCTTCGGCACCGCGTCGACGATCTCCAGACCGTCCGCTGCGCCCATTTCGGTCAGCGTGAAATGCCGGTCGAGCGACTCGCCGGTGAGCAGCGCCGCCGGGCTGGCGCCGAGCGCCTTGTCCATCTTGCCGATCGTCACCTGGTTGAGGTCGACGTCGTAAGTCCACAGCTTCTCCCCGTCGGCGACCAGCAGCAGCTTGTAGGGCTTCTCGTAGGACCAGCGCAGCTTGCCGGGCCGGGCGAGCATGAAGATGCCGGTCGAGTTCTGCGGCTTGCGGCCGGACTTGGCGACGACGCTCTGGGCGAAGGCGCCCTGCGCCGCATGGGTATTGGCCCAGAAGGCCTTGAGTTGGTCGATGCCGGCGGCGGAGGCCAGCCCGGAGAGCAATAATCCGCCGATAAGGATGAGTGTGCGCATGGGCGCATTATCGCTCAGGCGCGGTGCCGTCCTGCCCGGGCCGATTGTAAGAAATCTATTCGGCCTGCTCGGGGACGAGCACTTCGCGGCCGCCCGCAGCGTTCATCGGCGAGACGAGGCCGGCGCGCTCCATCGCCTCGATCATGCGCGCGGCACGGTTGTAGCCGATGCGCAGGTGGCGCTGCACCAGCGAGATCGACGGCCGGCGCGTCTTGAGCACGATCTGCACGGCCTGGTCGTACATCGGGTCGGCTTCCACGTCGCCGCCGTCCTCGGCGGCGGCATCGCCGCCCTCGCCCGCCGGCGCGGACAAAATATCGGCCATGAACTCGGGCGGGCCGATCTTGCGCAGATGCTCGACGACGCGGTGCACCTCGTCATCGGCCACGAAGGCGCCATGCACGCGCACCGGCAGCCCGGTGCCCGGCGCGAGGTAGAGCATGTCGCCCTGCCCCAGCAGCGCCTCGGCGCCCATCTGGTCGAGGATGGTGCGCGAGTCGATCTTGCTGGAAACCTGAAATGAAATGCGCGTCGGAATGTTGGCCTTGATCAGGCCGGTGATGACATCGACGCTCGGCCGCTGCGTGGCGAGGATCAGGTGGATGCCGGCTGCTCTGGCTTTTTGTGCAAGTCTGGCGATCAGTTCCTCGACCTTCTTGCCGACCACCATCATCAGGTCGGCCAGTTCGTCGATGACGACCACGATGTACGGCAGGCTCTTGAGCGGCGGCGGGCCGGCTTCGGGATCGCCCGGCAGCGCGAGCGGGTCGGCGATGAAGCTGCCGGCCTTCTCGGCTTCCCTGATCTTGGCGTTGAAGCCGGACAGGTTGCGCACGCCCAGCGCGCTCATCAGCTTGTAGCGGCGCTCCATCTCGCCGACGCACCAGTGCAGCGCGTTGGCGGCCTTGGTCATGTCGGTGACCACCGGCGCCAGCAGGTGCGGAATGCCTTCGTAGGCCGACAGTTCGAGCATCTTCGGGTCGACGAGGATCAGGCGTACGTCCTTCGGCTCGGACTTGTAGAGCAGCGAGAGGATCATCGCGTTGATGCCGACCGACTTGCCCGAGCCGGTCGTGCCGGCCACCAGCAGGTGCGGCATCTTGGCGAGGTCGGCGACCAGCGGCTGGCCGGCGATGTCCTTGCCGAGCGCCAGGGTCAGGTGCGAGTGCATGTCGTGATAGACCTTGGCGCCGAGGATTTCCGAGAGGCGCACGGTCTGGCGGCGCGGGTTGGGCAGCTCGAGCGCCATGCAGCTCTTGCCGGGCACGGTCTCGACGACGCGAATGCTGACCAGCGACAGCGCGCGCGCCAGGTCCTTGGCGAGGCCGACGACGGTCGCCCCCTTGACGCCGGTGGCCGGCTCGATTTCGTAGCGCGTCACCACCGGACCGGGATGGGCGGACATCACCTGCACCTGCACGCCGAAATCGGAGAGCTTGCGTTCGATCAGGCGCGAAGTGAATTCGAGCGTCTCGGCGCCCGGCAGTTCGTCGTTGCCGTGGTGCGCCGCATCGAGCAGATGCAGCGGCGGCAGCGCCTCGCCCGGCGCGTCGAAGAACAGCGGCGCCTGGCGCTCCTTCTCGATGCGCACCTCGGCTTTCTTCGCCAGCGGAATCTCGAGGTCCGGGGGCTCGATCCGTACCGGGGGCGGCGGGTTGTCCTCGAGCTTCTTCCACTCCTCGGCGACCACGGCCTCGCGGCGCTCGGCCAGGGCACGGCCGTAGCGGCGGTCCTGCCACCCTTCCCAGAGGGCGACGAGGCCGCTCCAGGTCATCTCCAGCAAGCCGCCGAGCTTCTCGATGAAGCGCAGCCACGACATGCCGGTCGCGAGGCTGAAACCGGCGATCATCGCCACCATCAGCAGCAGCGTGCCGCCGGTGAAGCCCAGCCAGGCCGCGGTCAGGTGGGCGATCTCCAAGCCCAGCACGCCCCCGGGCGCGAGCGGCAGCGCCGCCTTCAGGCTCCAGAAGCGCAGCGCTTCGAGGGCGCTGCTGGCAACCAGGAAGATCGCGAAGCCGACCAGCGCGATGTAGAGCGGCCGGCGATCCTCACCGAAGAAATGGTTGATGCGATGGTAGCCGTGCGCCACCATCATGAACAGCAGCCCGACCCACCACCACGCCGACAGGCCGAACAGGTAGAGCATCAGGTCGGCCAGCCAGGCGCCGAAGCGGCCGCCGGGATTGGCGATCTTGTCGACGTCGGCCGCCTGCGACCAGCCGGGATCGGCCTTGTCGAAGCCGATCAGGATCAGGGCGAGATAGAGGCCGAGGGCGGCGACGACCAACCAGCGGGCTTCGTGCACCAGCGCGGCGATGCGCTCGGGCAGCGGCTGGCCTGCGGGGCGCGACCGGGTGGCATAGGAAAGCGAGGCGAGGAACATGGGCGGAGTTCCATAAGAATGAAGACACTGCGGATATCGTGCCGATTTTCGGCCCGGACGGGTTGGCCAAACGCCGGAACAGCGAAACAAACCCCTTCCTGACGCCCCTTATAATGACCCTCAACGTTTCTCAAAAAGGATTGTCCTCATGTCTGCCCGCCACTCCAGGTTGTTGATCCTAGGCTCCGGCCCCGCCGGCTATACCGCCGCCGTCTATGCCGCGCGCGCCAATCTCAAGCCCGTCCTGATCACCGGCATGGCCCAGGGCGGCCAGCTGATGACCACCACCGAGGTGGACAACTGGCCGGCCGACGCCGACGGCGTGATGGGCCCCGACCTGATGGCGCGCTTCGAAAAGCACGCCCGGCGCTTCGGCGCCGAGATCGTCTTCGACCACATCCACACCGCGAAACTCACCGAGAAGCCGATCCGCCTGATCGGCGATGCCGGCGAATACAGCTGCGATGCATTGATCATCGCCACCGGCGCCTCGGCGCAGTATCTCGGCCTGCCGTCGGAACAGAAATTCTCCGGCAAGGGCGTCTCGGCCTGCGCCACCTGCGACGGCTTCTTCTACAAGAACCAGGCGGTCGCGGTGATCGGCGGGGGCAACACCGCTGTCGAGGAAGCGCTCTACCTCGCCAACATCGCCAGCCACGTCACCATCGTGCATCGCCGCGACAAGTTCCGCGCCGAAAAGATCATGCAGGACAAGCTGTTCGAGAAGGAAGCCGCCGGCAAGGTCACCATCAAATGGGATTGCGTGCTCGACGAAGTGCTCGGCGACAAAACTGGCGTCACCGGCATACGCATCAAGAACGTGAAGAGCGGCGCCACGGAAGACATCAAGTTGATGGGCGTCTTCATCGCCATCGGCCACAAGCCGAACACCGACATCTTCGCCGGCCAGCTCGAAATGCAGAACGGCTACATCGTGACGAAGGCCGGCCGCGACGGCAACGCCACGGCAACCTCGGCGCCCGGCGTGTTCGCCGCCGGCGACGTGCAGGACATGATCTACAAGCAGGCCGTGACCAGCGCGGCCACCGGCTGCCAGGCGGCGCTCGACGCCGAGAAGTACCTCGACAATTTGGAGTAGGCTTTGAACAACGGGACGCTCGATGACGCATCGCGCGCCCTGTTCCGGGACGCGGTGGCCGATGCCGTGCCGCTCGCGACGGATCGCATCCATCACGAGCCGCCGCCCCCGCCGCCGATTCCCCGCCAGCGCACCCACGACGAGCGCGCCGCGCTCGGCGAATCCCTGAGCGACAACGATTCGCTCGCCTTGGCCCTCGAAGGCGGCGACGAAGCCGCATACCTCAAACCCGGCATCGCGCCGAAAGTACTCAAGGACCTGCGGCGCGGCCGCTGGGTCGTGCAGGCCCATCTCGACCTGCACGGCATGCATCGCGACGAGGCGCGCCACCACGTCGCCGCCTTCCTCGCCGCATGCCGCCAGCACGACCGGCGCTGCGTGCGCATCGTGCACGGCAAGGGCCACGGCTCGCCGGGGCGCGTTCCGGTGCTCAAGCGACTGGTGCTCGGCTGGCTCGCGCAGCGGCAGGAAGTGCTCGCCTACTGCCAGGCGCGCACCATCGAAGGCGGCGCCGGCGCGGTGATCGTACTGCTGGCCGAGCGCTCTTGTTCGCGTCCATCTATAGACAATAGTCTATAAAAAGTATTTTAAGAATTTATTTTTACTTATGTAGCGCTCTCCCTAGAATGACGCGTCATAGCGGCATGCTGCCGCCCGTTCAAATGGAGAGCTTGAGCATGAAATTGACGACGCTGCTTCCTTTCCTTCGTTGGTTCCCGCTGTCAGCCGCAACCCTGCGGGCAGATGTCCTCGCCGGCATCACCGTCGCCCTGGTGCTGGTGCCGCAAAGCATGGCCTATGCCCTGCTCGCCGGATTGCCCGTGGTCTATGGCCTGTACGCCGCCCTGCTGCCCGTGGTGGTCGGCGCCCTGTTTGGCAATTTCAATCTCCTGCACACGGGGCCCGTGGTCATGCTCTCGCTGATGTCGGCCGCCGCGATCGCGCCCTTTGCCATCGCCGGCTCCGACGAATTCATCGCGCTGTCGATCATGCTCGCCCTGATGGTCGGCGTGCTGCGTCTGCTGATGGGCATCTTCAAGCTCGGCGGCATCGTCAATCTGGTCTCGCATCCGGTCCTGATCGGCTTCACCAACGCTGCGGCGCTCATCATCGGTCTGTCCCAGCTGCGCTTCGTGATGGACATGCCCAATCCTGGCACCGGCACTTTTGCCGCAGACGTGGCCGCTCTCCTGAGCAGGGTCGATCAGGCCTACCTGCCCGCAATAGCTTTTGCCGTCGGTTCCGGCCTGATGATGTGGCTGCTGGCGCGCTGGCTGCCCAAGGTTCCGGCCGTGCTCTTGGCCGTGCTGTTCGGCACCGGCATCAGCGCCATGATCGGTTACGAGCAGGTGGCCACCACCAGCCCGGATCGGATCGCCGATGCTCAAGTGCGCCAGATGATCGACAGCTTCGCCAGCACGAACAAGGAGATCGGGCGCCTGTCCTCCGAATCCTCCGCCAAGCGTACCGAGTTGCGCCAAACCGAGACTGCCGGAGCGGCGGCGACCACGCTCGCGCAACTGAGTTCGGACATTCGGGTTCTGGAAGTGCGCATCGACCATCTGAAGAAGGAGAACAATGCCCGTCGCCTGGAGATCCACGCACAGCCCCTGGTTCAGTTGCCCGGCGTGGACGGCCCGCTTTTCTACCATCGCGAACGTCTGCCCGCGGGCGCCACGCCGACGGAAAAAGTCTGGCGCTTCCAGAGCGTCAAGGATGGCAAGGTAACGGTCGCCGCGGGCGGCGCCGTGGTAGGTAGGATTCCCGAAGGACTGCCGGCATTCAAGGTGCCGTCCCTGGAGTGGGGCGCCATGCTGGCCCTGTTACCGGCAGCCTTCGTGATGGCCCTGATCGGCTTCATGGAGGCGACCGCCGTTTCCAAGGCGCTCGCGGCGAAAAGCCACCAGCGCATCGACACCAACAAGGAACTGATCGGGCAAGGCCTGGCCAACATCGCCGGCGCCTTCTTTCAGAGTTACGCCGTGAGCGGATCCTTCTCGCGCTCCGCGGTGGCCGCCCGGGCCGGGGCCAAAACCGGCTTGTTTGCCGTGGTGAGCGCCCTGATCGTGGTCGTGGTGCTACTGTTCCTCACGTCCTACCTCTATCACCTGCCGCAGGCGGTGCTGGCCACGATCGTCATGATGGCGGTGTTCGGGCTGATTCGTGTCAGGCCGCTCGTCCGGGCATGGAAAGCCAGGCGCAGCGATGCAATGGCGGGGGTGATCACCTTCGTCGCCACCTTGGTCTTCGCCCCCGACATCGCCAACGGCATCCTGGTGGGCATGGCGCTCTCCGCAACCCTCTTTCTGATGCGCACGATGAAACCCCGGGCCGCAGTGCTCGGCATCAAGCCGGACGGCACCATGGGAGGAATCGATGCCAACGATCTCGAGCCTCTGGGCAAGTACTTCGTGGCCATGCGCTTCGATCAGTCGTTGAACTATCTCAACGTGGCGGCCTTCGAGGATACGGTGCTGGAAGTGCTGGCGCGCTACCCCGAGGCCCGCGGCATTCTGGTGATCGGATCCGGCATCAACGAGATCGACGCTTCGGGCGAGGAGAAGGTCGGCGAACTGGGCAAACTCCTGCAGCAGCAGGGCGTAACCCTGATGTTCAGCAGCCTGAAGACGCAGGTCGCCGAAGTATTCAGATGCACCGGTCTGCTGCAACAGCTCGGCAGTGACAACGTCTTCCCGAGCAAGGACAAGGCGGTGGAAGAGGCGCGGCGCCGCTTCGATCTGGCTCCGGCGTAAAGCAGCGAGCGCGCTCCAGACCCCAGCGTCCCGACTCGGGGCGCGGGGGTCGCTGCCGTCCCGCCAGCGCCGACTTTCATATGCCCTGCGACAATCTGTCGCACCCGC
>CAZPIE010000061.1:0-8618 GCA_964586275.1 uncultured Methyloversatilis sp.
GCACATCGATCACCGTCGATGTGCAAGTCTTCGCCGAACGCAATCCGGCTCATCCGATCGTGGTCAAGGTGACCGAGGCGACGCTGACCTACGTCTGCCTCAACGCCGACGGCAGCAAACGACCGGTGCCGCCGGCGGAATAACTCTTCCTCCTCAGATCCGGGCAAGCGCTTCGGCAGGGTGCCGTCCTGCCAGCGCCGACTGTTGCGTGGCCAGTCGCGCTTCCTGCTCCTCGAAGGCATCGATTTCCGGTTGGATGATGGTGCGCGTGACCCGGGAGCGCTCCGGGGTGCCCTGAAACCTGCGGGGTTGCAGTACGTCGATCAGGGTCAGCCGTGTGCGGTTCATGCTGCTAATCCTTTCATTGAACGGAAGGGAAAACCATGCGACCCGGCGGAATCCGGCGGGTTCCCTGCCACGAAAGCTAAATTTGTAACGAGATATGAGGGTCCGGCCGCCGGCTTCAAGAGACTTGGGGAAAACACGGCAAAAACAAAGGCCTGCTTGCCATTTAAGGGGGGTGGCCCCCGTTTATGATCGGTGCGAGGCCCGGGAATGGGCTAGGGATGAGGTCGGGTGCGGATGGAAGCGGAGATGTTCGGCTGGCGCGAGGCAATCCTGCTCCTGGTGGGGGCAGCGGTCCTCTATTTGCTGGTCACCGTGATCAGGCTGCTGAGGGTTGGGAAGCGGCCCGCCGCATCCGGCAAAGCGGAACCCTCCCAAGCCGAGATTGCGACGTCTGAGGTGGCATCGCCCCCCGAATTGACGGAGGCGGTGGCGCCTTCGTCCGTCGCCCGGCGTGCCGAATGGCATGACGCGGTCGATCTGGAATTGCTTGCCGGCTCGGCGTCCGCCGTGGAAGCGCCCGCCCCCGTGTCCGGTTTCGGCGAGCAACTGGCCGAGCATCTGGCGCGTTCCGACCTTGAGCGCGAAGTGCGGCAGTTGCGCAAGGAAGTCGAGCAACTGCGCGCCGCACTCGACGATCTGCGTGCCGTGCGCAATATTTCTCCGCACTATGCCGAGGCTCTGGCCCTGGCGCAACGCGGCCTGACCGCGCAGGAGGTCGCCGACCGCATGGGCATCTCGCTGGCCGAAGCCGAGCTGGTGCATGCCCTCAGCCGCGGCGAGAGCCTATTTGAAGAAGGAGAACACGATGGTACAGACCGAGAGGACGGAGAAACCCGCAATGCCGGAGATTCCGGAATCGGACGATATGAACCCGGCATCGGCTTCGAGCCCCGCCGCAGCGGCTGACGACCCGGCGGACGACAGCGTTCTCAGAAAACGGCTGCTGTCGCGGATCGCCGTCGCCGGCGTGGTGATCCTCGGCCTGCTCGGGGGGCTGGCGGTATTTGACGCGCTCAACAAGCCGCAGGCGCCGGCCATGCCGAAGATGGCCGCCGTGCCTATAGAACCGCCTGCAACGGCTGAATCCGCCAAACCGGAAGAGCAGCCGACCGTCGAGGAAAAGAAGGAAGAGTTTGTCGCCGAAGCCGTGCCCGAGCGCAGCGAAGATGCGATGGCGCCCCTGCCGGCTGGCAAGCCGCTGACGGTGCCGGCCACCCCGCGCGCCGCCTCGATCAAGCCCCCGCCCCCCGCCGCTGCGCCGCCCAAGCCGGACGCGCGGCAGGAAATTGCCAAGGCGATCCCCGAGCGCAGCGCGCCCGTCGCCACGCAAGCCCCGGCAGCCGTGCCGTCCGCGAAGCCGCTGGCCCAGGTAGTCGAAGGCGCCAAGCGTTTCCTCGTTCAGGTTGGTGTATTCAGCAACCACGCCAATGCCGAGGAACTGGCGAGCAAATTGCAGGCTGCCGGCATCCCCGTGCAGATAGAATCGCGGGTACAGGCGGGTCCTTTCGCGACGCGTGCCGAAGCCGATGCCGCCCGCGCCAAACTCAAGAGCATGGGCATCGACGATGGCCTCCTGGTCAGGCGATAATGGCCACCCGTTTGCCCCAGGAGCGATTATGACCCGCCAGATCATCAGCACCCCCAACGCCCCCGCCGCGATCGGCACCTATTCGCAGGCCGTGAAGGTGGGCGACACCGTTTTCCTCTCCGGCCAGATCGGCCTCGATCCGGTCAGCATGACGATGGTCGAAGGCATCGACGCGCAGATCGTGCGCGTCTTCGACAACCTCAAGGCGGTGGCCGCTGCCGCCGGTACGACGCTCGACGCCGCGGTGAAAGTGAACATCTATCTCACCGATCTCGCCAACTTCGCCAAGGTCAATGAGACGATGGCGAAATACTTCAACCAACCCTACCCGGCGCGTGCCGCCGTCGGGGTCAAGGAACTGCCGCGCGGGGCCCTCGTCGAGGCCGACGCCGTCCTGGTGATTGGCTAAGCAAACCATCCCGGGCGCGACTTCCCTCGTTGCCGAAAAGCTCAAAACGCTCGGCTTGCACACGCAGGCCGATCTTGTCCTGCATCTGCCGCTGCGCTTCGAGGACGAGACGCGCATTACCCCGATCGCCGCCGCCGTGCCTGGCGCGTCCTTGCAGTTCGAGGTCACGGTGCTGTCCTGCGAGATCGTCTATCGTCCGAAACGCCAGCTCGTCTGCCACGTCGTCGATGCTTGCGGCGAACACCGGAAACACGCCGGGCCGTCCCAAGTGTTTCCCGGCCCCCCGGGGGGAGGACGCCGTGAAACGGCGTCTTCGGGGGCGGGCTTGATTCTGCGCTTCCTGAATTTCTATCCGAGCCAGCAGAAGCTGCTGCAGCCGGGCGTGCGGCTGCGCGTGTTCGGCGAAGTGCGCGGCGGCCGCAGTGGCTTGGGGGGCAGCGAGATCATCCACCCGCGCTTCCGTGTGCTGCATGGCGAGGAGGCCTTGCCGACCGCGCTGACGCCGGTTTATCCGACCACCGCCGGGCTTGAGCAGGCCATGCTGCGCAAGCTGATCGTGCGCGCGCTCGCCGAAGCCGACCTCACCGAGACGCTGCCGCCCGAGTTGATCGCGCGTCTAAAGCTGCAGGACTTCGCGACAAGTGTGCGGTCGCTGCATGCGCCGCCGCCGGGTCTCGATGTCGATGCGCTCGCGCGACACCAGCAGCCGTTCTGGCGGCGTATCGCCTTCGACGAGCTGCTCGCCCAGCAGATTTCGCTGCGCCAGGCCTACGCGGCACGGCGCGCACGCGGCGCGCCGGTGCTGGCGGGCGATGGCTCGCTGACGAAGAAGCTGCTCGCGCAGTTGCCCTTCCAACTCACGCAGGCGCAACTGCGCGTCTGGCATGAGATCGAGCGGGACCTCGCCCAGCCTCATCCGATGCAGCGTCTCCTGCAGGGGGATGTCGGCAGCGGCAAGACCGTGGTCGCCGCGTTGGCTGGCTTGCGCGCGGTCGAGGCCGGCCACCAGGCCGCGCTGATGGCGCCCACCGAGATTCTCGCCGAGCAGCACTGGCGCAAGCTCGCGGCGTGGCTGGCACCGCTCGGCATCGAGGTCGCCTGGCTCTCGGGCAGCCAGAAGAAGAAAGACAAACTCACTGCCATCGCAAAAGTCGGCGCTGGCGAGACGGCATTGGTGGTCGGGACGCACGCGCTGATCGAGGAGAACGTCGAGTTCGCGCGGCTGGGGCTCGCCATCGTCGACGAGCAGCACCGCTTCGGGGTGCGCCAGCGCCTCGCGCTCAAGCAAAAAGGGCAGCAGGCGCATCAGCTGGCGATGTCGGCCACGCCGATACCGCGCACCCTGGCGATGAGCTACTACGCGGACCTCGACGTCTCGGTGATCGACGAACTGCCCCCCGGCCGGACGCCGGTCGTGACGAAACTGGTGAGCGCGGCGCGCCGTCACGAGATCGTCGACAGGGTGCGTACGCTGTGCCGCGCGGGGCGGCAGGCCTACTGGGTCTGTCCGCTCATCGAGGAATCGGAAGCATTACAGCTCAAGACCGCGCAGGAGACCTTCGAGCACCTCACCGCCGAGCTGCCCGGGCTGAAGATCGGCCTCGTCCATGGCCGTCTCAAGCCGGACGAGAAGGCCGCCGTGATGGCCGGCTTCGAGAAGAACGAAATCCAGCTGCTCGTCGCCACGACGGTGATCGAGGTCGGCGTCGACGTACCCAACGCGAGCCTGATGGTGATCGAGCACGCCGAGCGCTTCGGCCTCGCCCAGTTGCACCAGTTGCGCGGCCGCGTGGGGCGCGGCGCGTCCGCGTCCGCGTGCATCCTGCTCTACGGGCAGCCCTTGTCGGAGTCTGCGCGCGCGCGGCTCAAGATCATCTACGAGCACAGCGACGGTTTCGAGATCGCGCGCCAGGACCTGCATCTGCGCGGCCCCGGCGAGTTCGTCGGCGCGCGGCAGAGCGGCCTGCCGCTGCTGCGTTTCGCCGACCTCGAGGATGCCGCGCTCGTCGAGGCGGCGCGCAGCGCCGCCGAGGAAATGCTGGCGCAGTGGCCCGTGCAGGCCGAGCGCCATCTGGCGCGCTGGCTGGCTGGCCGGGCCGAATTGCTCAAGGCCTAGTCCGATGCTCTACCGCCTGCTGGCAGATTTTGTGCTGCTGCTCCATCTGGCCTTCATCGCCTTCGTCGTCGTCGGCGGCCTGTTCATCGTGCGCTGGCCGCGCCTGCCCTGGCTGCATCTTCCTGCCGTGACATGGGGGGTGGCGATCGAATTGTGCGGCTGCGTCTGCCCGCTCACCCCGCTGGAAAACCGGCTGCGCCAGCTGGGCGGCGAGGCCGGTTATCCGGGCGGATTCATCGAGCACTATCTCTGGCCGATCATCTATCCGGCCGGCCTGACCCGCGAGTGGCAGATTGCGCTCGGGCTCGGCGTGGCAGCGCTGAACCTGTTCGCGTATGCGCGCTGGTGGCGCAGACGATGAGCTTACGCATTGTCGGCAATTGTCGGTCTTGGGGCTGCTGTTGACCGGCTCGCCAAGCTGTCGATCGTCGCGCGCAGCGCCGAGCTGCATGGCGCGCGCCCCGTACAGGCCAAGGGGATCCGTCGGCAGGGGCTGCGCGTGCGCGTGTCCCTTGCCCGCTGACCAGGTGCCGTCACGCAATGGCCGACTTTCAAAAAAAGACGCCGGCACGAGGCCGGCGGAGGGAGGTAAAAGAGATAGTGTGGGCGTCGATCAGAACTTGTAGTTGATGCCGGCGTAGAGCGAGCGGCCCATGCCGGGGACCGGAGTGCCCCAAATCGGTGTGGTGTATACAGTTGAAGTTCCGGTGGTCATCGTCGTGCCCTGACCGACATAAGCGCCACCGAGCGGCAGGTAGTAAAGCTTGTCGAAGAGGTTTTCCACGCCGAAGTCGACGCGTACCTGCTTCCACGAATAGCTGCCGCGCAGGTTGACCAGGTTGTAACCCGGCGTATGCATCTCGTTGCGCACGTTGGAAACGTCGTTCTTGCCCTTGACCATGATCAGCTCGACGGCGTTGTCCCAGCCACCCAGCTTGTGCGTCAGCGTCAGCTTGGCGTTGAGCGGCATGATGTTGTAAAGCCCGTCTCCGGTGTCGCGGTTCTTGCCGTCGGTGTAGTTGAGCAGCCCCCTGATGCCGAACTCGCCCACCCCGGTCTTGGCCAGCGGCATCTTGCCCGACAGGTCGATGCCGTAGAGACGTGCCGACTGGTTCATGAACTTGAGGACCGTGAATGTATCCGTCTGCAGAGTGGTTGCCGGCGCATTGGCCGTCCCATTCCACTGAATCGCGTCGATATAGTCGGTGACGCGGGTGTAATAGGGCGTTGCCTTGAATTCCCAGCTGCGGTCGGCGGCATGCCAGTCGAAGGTGGCGGAGAGCGTGTTCGCCTTCTCCGGCTTCAGGTCGAGGTTGCCGATGTAGCCGTTGCCATCGCCCACCCAGTTGACCATCAGCGCGGCCATTTGCCAGGTCGACCAGGCATAGCGTTCGTGCAGGTTGGGCGAGCGCGTCTTGTGAGCGAAACCGACTTCGATGTCCTGCGTGGCGCTCGGCGTGTAGCGCGCCAGCAGGGTCATGTCCCAGTTGTTGTCGGTCTTGTGGTGGTCTGCGTTGTTGAAGTTGGCGGCATCGCGGGTTTGATTCCCGGGGCTGGCGGCAATCACGGTCGGGAAAGTGTTGAGGTTGTAGCCGTGCACATCGCCGGCATCCATCTCCACACGCTCGTAGCGCAGCCCGGCCAGCGTCATCCATTGCTTGTTCAGATGCTTCTCCCATTCGCCGAACAGCGCGGTGCGGTCGCGCTCCCCGTCCCTGACGTTCCAGAAAGTGTAGGGCGCCATGCCGGCACCAGAAGCCGTCCACCAGTCGTCGAGCCGATAGCGCTGGTATTCGCCGCCAATGCGCAGCAGATCCTGCGGGGTCAGATTGACGTTGGCCTTGACGACCACGCCGGTGTTCTTGCTCGCGGTGTACATCGGCATGCCGGCCGCGCATGTCGAGGGGAATGCGGTGACGATACAAGGCGCGCCTGAATAGTTGGGGTTGCCGGACCAGTACCAGTACTTCTTGTCGGCACCGAAGTCCATGAAGTGATCGACGTCCTCATGGTAAAGGCGCGCTTCGAGCGTGCCCCAGTCCTGCGCGCCGAGGTAGCGCAAATTCAGGCGGTTCTGCTCGTTGGCCAGCATGTCCATGCGCTGGTTGGGCCACAGTTGCTCGGGCAGATCCTGGTAGCCGAACTTGGCTTCGAACAGGTGGTTGCCGCCCCGGAAGGCCAGACCCAGCGTGTGGTTGCGCGTGTCGTAAGCGGTGGAGCCGACCTCGTTGAGCGGCAGCGTATGGCCGGGGCGTCCCGTGTAAGTCGGATCTGCCCCGGCAATCGGACGGAATAACGATTCCTTGAAGTCACCGCCGGCATCGTAGTTGTCCGACTTCGCGATTGCGCCCGTGTAGCCGATGTTGAAGGATTCGGTGGCATAGGTCGCCGCAAGGTTGCCGCCCGTGGCGCCGCCGTTGCTGCGATAGTAGGCGCCGACCTCGCCGGTAAACAAATTGCTCTGTCCGGGTGCAGCGAATTTCGGCGCTGTCGTTTCGGCGACGATCGAGCCGCCGATGCTGTCGCCGCCGACGCTGACGGGAGCGAGACCGGCATAGACTTTGATCGAGCCGACTTGCGACGGGTCGAGGTAGGACAGCGCCGGGTTCATGTGATTGGGGCAGGAGGCGATCAGGTCCATGCCATCGACCTTGATGCGCAGGCGATCGTCTGCGAGGCCATGAATCGCCGGCAAACTGGAGACGCCACCTGCGCCATAGAGACTGACGCCGGGCACGTCGCGTAGCAGGCTCGCGGTATCGCTGGTCGCGGCACGCAGGGTGTGCAGGGTGCTGGCTTCCACCTTGGTTGCGGCGGTTTCTTCCTTGGCACCGGTGATGACGACCGTCGATAGCGTGGTGTCGGCGGCGAATGAAGCGAAAGGGAGCAGCGCAAGAGCGGCCGTCAGGGTTGAGCGCTTGAATGACATGTGACTCTCCGGAATGTGGCAAAAAACTGCCGCGATTCTATGAAGCACATTGCGGCGCCCTCCGCGACACGTTGTCGCAGTGGCTCGGATTTCCAGCTGTGTTCTTGATGCCGATCAAGCGTGGGAAGCGAAACAGGGCTTGGTAGGAATATTCCGTCTCAAAAATCAGAATTCGCCCAATCGGCAAACTCATCCCGGGTTGCTAGGATGCGCTTCATCGAAATTGCATACTCCCAACCATGATCGGGTGAAGCCATGAAATTCCAATTGATGTTCCTCGCCGTGTCGACGCTGTTGTCCGCCTCCGTCCTTGCCGGCCCGCCGGCGCCGAAGGCGGCCGGCATCGAGTCGAAGGAATATCAATGGGCGAAGATGGAAGGGGAGATGAAGGCCGCCCTGGCCGTCAAGGGCGTCGCCAAGAAGGGCGAGGAAGGCTAGGCGCCGGGCAACCCGGGACATCTCAATGGACCATTCCGGCGTGGTCCGCGGGAAGCTGCGCGCCGCTTGCCTCTTCTCGGAACTCGACGAAGCGGAGCTGGCGGAGCTCGCGGCGGCCACGCGCGAGCGTCACTGCGCGAAGGACGAAGTGGTCCTCCTCAAGGGCGATTGCCCCAGCGGGTTGTTCGTCGTCGCTGCGGGAACCATCAAGATCGCCTGTCAATCGCCTGCCGGCGGCGAGAAGGTGATCGACCTGCCCGGACCGGGGCAGGTGTTCGGCGAGTCTTCACTGGTGCTCGATCGGCCTTATCCCTTCATGGCGTCAGCCCTGTCGCCAACCTGCCTGCTCCATGTCGACGGGCGGGCGCTGCAGGGCCTGGCGGAGCGGTCAGCGGGATTCGCCAGGCGCCTGCTTGCCCACCTGTCCTTGCGCGTGTATGCCGGCGTGCGCGACCTTGAAAACTATCGTGTTCGCGTACCGCTGGAGCGCCTGATCGGATTTTTGCTCGATCAGAGCGACGCGACGCCGAATGACGAGAATCAGGTCGTCGCGCTGGGCGTACCCAAGCATGTCGTCGCATCCCGCCTAGGCATGGCGCCCGAGTCCTTGTCGCGCTGCCTGCGGGAGTTGTCGGACAGCGGCTTGATCGCGGTAGGCACCGATCAGGTCAAGGTGCTCGACCGCGATCGTTTGCAGCGTTATTGGACTCGGGTATGAGCCGATGGGGAGCGCTGCCTACAACGGTTTCTTGACCGTGATGGCGCCGCGGATCTGCTTCTCGACGTAGCC
>CAZPIE010000062.1:0-4730 GCA_964586275.1 uncultured Methyloversatilis sp.
GCTTCGTTCGCGTCGGCCTTCATGCTGGCATGCTCTTCGAAGCGGCCCTTGGCGTCGCGCAGCGCCAGCCAGCAGGCCGGGCAGCCGGTCACCATGTCCTGGCCGGGCATTTCCTGCTCGGCGATGGCCATGTTGCGGGCATTGAGCACCAGGCGCGGCAGCTCGCCGCCCTCCGCGTAGGCGATCGAGGCGCCGCAGCAGTTCCAGTCGGGCACTTCGTTGAGCTGGATGTCCAGTTTTTCGCACATCAGCCCGAAGGAGTTGAGGTAGTTCGAGGCCGAGGCCCCCTTTTGCGAGGAGCAGCCGGGGTAGAACGCATACTGTTTCTTTGCCATGTTTCTTGATCTCCTGTCAGGCCAGGCCGCGGCGCTTGTCTTCGATTTCACGCGCCTTCGCGACCATGCGCTGGATGCCGCCCTTGTCCTTGCAGGTGTGGCCGCCAAAGATTTCCATCGGGTTGAGGCGCTTGGTCTTGACCAGGCCCAGACCGATGCCCTGCATGGCCAGCGCGTTCTTGACGCCCTGGCCGAAGCCGTCGCGGAAGTACATGGCCAGCGAGAAGGTCAGTTCGTTGAGGCGGCCGTTTTTCACCACGTTCTTCCAGAACAGCACCGCGATGGCGCGGCCTGGCTGGCCCGGCGGCACCGTGCCGAGGCGGTGCGCGTAGTTGGCGAGGCCGTGCATGATGTGCGTGATCGGCAGCTTGCGCGGGCAGCGGACGATGCAGTTGTAGCAGGAGGTGCATAGCCAGTAGGAATCCGTGCTGAGCACTTCCTCGCGCTTGCCGGCGCGGATCATCATGAACAGCTTTTGCGGCGAGTGTTCCCAGTGCGGGCCGAACGGGCAGGAGCCCGCGCAGACGCCGCACTGCATGCACATCTTGACCCAGTGGCCGTCCTCGACGCGCTCCTCGACTTCCTTGAGGAAGTTGTTCTTGTAGCGGGCGATGGCCTGACTATTCGCTTGACTGAGTGCTTCGCTCATTGTCCTTGTCTCCTTTTAGCCGAAGCCCTTCATCGGGGATGGGCCCAGTTCATTGAGCTGGGCGACGTATTCGTCGATCAGCCGCGCCACGCGCGCGCCATCGGTGATGGCGATTTCATAGGTCTGCATGCGTTCCGGCTCGAGGCCCATGCCCTTGAGGGTGTCGCCGATCTTGCCGAGGCGATAGTAGGCCATTTCCGAACCCTTGACGAAGTGGCACTGGTAGTTTTCGCCCTTCTGGCAACCCATCATCATCACGCCGTCGTAGCCCGAGCCCAGGGCATCGGTGATCCAGACGGTATTGACCGAGCCGAGGCAGCGCACCGGAATGACGCGCACGAAGGCCGAATAGACGAGGCGCTGCATGCCGGCCATGTCGAGCGCCGGATAGGCGTCGTTCTCGCAGGCCAGAATCAGGATGCGCGGCTTTTCCTCGTCTTCCTCCGGCACTTCGATGGCCTTGATCTGCATGCCGACGGTGTCGCAGGAATAGTTCTCGAAGGAGATGACGCGCACCGGGCAGGCGCCCATGCAGGTACCGCAGCGGCGGCAGCGTTCCTCGTTGAACAGCGGGAAGCGCTTTTCGTCCTCGTCGATCGCGCCGAACGGGCATTCGACCGTGCAGCGCTTGCATTGGGTGCAGCCTTCGAGGCGGGCCTTCGGGAAGGACAGGTCCCAGGCGCGCGGGTGCGCGGCGCGTCCGAGCGCGGCGTTCTCGGCCGCCTGGATCGCCTTCAGCGCGGCGCCGGTGGCGTCTTCCTGGGCCTGGTGCATGTCCATCGGACGGCGCATCGGGCCGGCGGCATAGATGCCGGTGCGGCGGGTCTCGTACGGGAAGCAGATGAAGTGCGAATCCGCGAAGCCGTACTTGAGCTGCGGCATGTCCGGGCCCTGACGATAGTTCAGGTTGAGCACGGAGATCTTCTGCAGCTCAGACTTCTTCGTTTTCGCAGCTTCGTCGCCGCTTTCCGCGGCGGTGACGGTGGCGGTCCATTCGTCGAGATCGACGCCGGCATTCGGCACCTGACCGGTGGCGAGCACGACCAGATCGGCTTCCGTCGCGGTGTCTTCGTCGAGGATCAAATCCTTGAACTCGACTTTGCAGCTGTCGCCGCCGGTGACCTTGCTGGCTTTGCCCTTGGTGAAGATCACGCCCTTGTTCTGGGCGCTGCGGTAGAAGTCCTCGCCCATGCCCGGCACACGCAGGTCCTGGTACATCACCACGGTGTCGATGTCCGGGTTCTGGTCCTTGAAGTAGGTCGCCTGCTTGATGCTCGTGCCGCAGCAGTGGCCGGAGCAGTAGGGCAGGTGAGTGCCGGAATCGTCGCGCTGGCCGGCGCACTGGACGAACACGACCGATTTGACTTCCTTGCCGTCGGCGCGTTTGATGGGGCCGCCGTTGGCGGCCTTGGCCAGGGCTTCGAGCCCCGCCTGGTCGACCACGTTCGGCTGGCCGCCGCCCAGTTCGGGCAGCTTTTCGATCGGATAGGTGCTGAAACCGGAAGCCTGGACGATGGCGCCACACAGTTCCTCGCTGAGGCTGCCGGATTCTGTTGCGATCTTGATCGCAAATCGACCCGGAGCGCCAGCGGTTTCGGTGACCGTCGAGTTGAGGTAGACCTTGACCTTCGGGTTCGCGGTGAGCGCGGCGGCCAGTTCGGCGGCGCCGGTGGGCTGGGCTTCGGCGTAGGGTGCGTTGAAGGGCATGCGCTTCCACATCCGGTTGGCAAAGCCGCCGAGCTGGCCGGTCTTCTCGACCAGCACCACCTCGTAGCCGGCATCGACCGCCGCCTGGGCGGCCGTCATGCCGGACATGCCGCCGCCGACGACGAGAATCTTCTTGCTCGAAGTCTCTTTCTTGTTGCCGCCGGGCAGGGTCATCTTCTTGACTTCCGCGCAGCTCATGCGGACGTAGTCCTCGGCCATTTCCTGGCGCACTTCGTCGTGCTCGGCGCCTTCGGACACCACCCAGATCACGCCTTCGCGCAGGTTGGCGCGCGCGACGGCGACGGTCGGGAAGGTGAAGGCTTCGGCCTTGGCGCGGCGGGAGCAGGCGGCGATGCAGACGTGGGTGACGCCCTCGTTGGCGATGTCGTCCTGGATCATCTTCACGCCTTCGGCATTGCACAGGAAGGGGTGGGTCTTGATGAGCGCCATCTTGCCTTCGGTCTTGGCGACCTTTTCGAGGCCGGCGACGTTCAGGACATCGCCGATCCCGCAGCCGGAGCAGATGTAAGCAGCGAATTTATTGGCCGGTGCGACTGGGGTATTCATGCGGCGGCCTCCGTGGAAGCGGTTTTATGGATGACCTGGACGGCGCGCATCGCGGCGGCCGTCGCGCTTTGCACCGCGCGGTTGACGTCGAGCGGGCTGGCCGCGCTGCCGGCGCCGAACATGCCCTCGCTCTTCGCGCCTTCGATGAATTGCGAGGAGTCGAGCAGAATGTCCGCGGGCAACTGGACGCCGACGACTTCGGGCTCCATGCCGACCGCCAGCACGACGAGGTCGTGCTCGGTGGCGTAGCGGTGATAGCCCTCGGTATCGACACCGTGCAGGATCGGGTTGCCGTTCGCCTCGTTCAGGGCGATGCGCGCCACCTTCGACTTGACGAAGCCGACGTTCGGGTCCTTCTGGACGCCCTGGTAGAAGTCCTCCAGGCGGTCGATGACGCGGATGTCGATGTAGTAGACCGTGGATTTTGCTTCGGCGTCGATCTCGCGCACGTACAGGGTCTGCTTGAGCGTGGCCATGCAGCAGATGCGCGAGCAGTGGCGCAGGTGGTTCTCGTCGCGCGAGCCGGCGCACTGGATGAAGGCGATATTCTTGGCTTCTTTCCCGTCGGACGGGCGGAGGATCTTGCCGCCGGTCGGGCCGCGCGGGTCGCAGAGGCGCTCGAACTCGAGGCTGGTGATCACGTTTTCGTAACGGTCGTAGCCGTAGGGCTGGATCTTGTTGGCGTCGTACGGACGCCAGCCGGTGGCCCAGACGACGCTGCCGACCTTGATCTCGACCGTTTCTTCCTGCATGCCCAGATCGACCGCAGCGTACTTGCAGGCCGCCTTGGCGGCTTCGCCGTCGGGCGTGCCGACGATCGAGGCGTCGATCACGAAGCGCTGCGGGTAAGCCATGTCGTGCGGCAGGTAGGCCGCCTTGACCTTGTCGAGGCCGTAGTTGAAGGTATTCGGCACCTCGGCGGACACCGCCTTGCCGCAATCGCCGCAGGCCGTGCAGTTCTCGTTCACGTAGCGGGGCTTGACCTTCAGCGTGACGCTGTAGTCGCCGCGGCTGCCGCTGACGGACGCCACTTCGGTCATTGTCATGACGCGCACGTTCGGGTTGCCGCGCAGGCGTTTCAGGTTGATTTCCAGGCCACAGGATGGGTAGCACATCTTCGGGAAATACCGATAAAGCATGGATGTGCGGCCGCCCAGCGTGGGGGATTTTTCGGCCAGTATCACCTGTTTGCCACACTCGGCCGCCTCGAGGGCTGCCGTCATGCCAGCGATACCGCCGCCGACGACCAGGATGGTCGGGTTGGTTGCGATTGAAGACGTCATCAAGCCTCCGTCCGTTGTAGTGGGTACTGCAGGAACGAAATTTCGGCGTTGCCTCCGAACCGGTCGCCCAGCCCGAGTCTCGCCTAAATCGGTAGACGATTGTAGTCGTCTAAATCGATGCCGGCTTCTGCGCTAGATCAAATGAGGGCCAGAATGTTCCTATGGATAAATAGAAGAGCCGTATGCCGT
>CAZPIE010000062.1:4830-8523 GCA_964586275.1 uncultured Methyloversatilis sp.
CGGAGCAGCGTGCGGATTTCGAAGTGCATGGCGGCGAGGTCGCCCATGATCCAGGTGGCTTCGGGGGCGCCCAGGCCGGCGACCGTTCCCGGGTTGACGAGCCAGGTCTGCCCGCCTTTGACGTTGGCTTGCTGGCGCACCACCGGGACGTGGCTATGCCCGCAGCACACCAGATCGAAGTCGCCGCTACAGGCCATGCCATGGCCGTAGTGGGGGTAGTGGGTCACGAAGATGCGCTTTCCCCCCAGTGCGATGTCGGCGTCGCGGCCGTGGTAATGCAGCAGGCCTTCGGATTTGACGGCGACGCGGGCCAGCGCGACCAGGTCGCCCAGGTTGTTGCCGTGGATCACGTGCAGCGGTATGTCCAGTTTCAGCGCCGCCTTGACGGTATTCACGCCGATCAGGTCGCCGCAGTGGATGACGGCTTCGGCGCCCTCGGTCTTGGCGAAAGCGACCGCTTCGGCGAGCATGGGGCCGCGGTCGTGGCTGTCGGAAACGATGCAGATCTTCATACGATGAGCGGCCCGTGATATTCCTCGCCGTCGTTGGCCTTGGAAAAGTCGATGGAATTCAACGCGTTGCGCACCTTGCGGCTTTCCTTTTCCTGGTCGGCATGGACCTGGAGCAGGGTGACGACGCAATCGCCGAGGTTGTCGAATTCATCCTTGCCGGTGCCGAACTGGGTGGCCTCGTTGTAATAGAACAGGCAGCGGAAGCGCTCGTCGCCCGTCTTGAAGACGATGAAGTTCGCGCCGTTCTCCTGCCACATGATCGACGGGCACATGGCAAACTCTTCCTTGAGCAGGTTGAGCTGCAGTTCGGCATCGACGGGTTGCAAGGGCACGGCATGGCCGTAGCGCTCGAGCAGCGTCTGGCTGACGAGGTTGCGCTCTCGGGCGCTGAAGGGCTTGACGGGGCGGGGCATGGAAACTCCTGAAGCTTGAGTAGGCTTATCGGGTAATAAATAAAACACCTTGTCCGCAGGCTACCGGGCTGAGACAATATCTCAAAATTCTAATAAAAATTTCGAGGAGCCCGACAAAGAATGACCGAACATTCCGTCCAGGAAGTCAAGAAGACGACCTGCTACATGTGCGCCTGCCGCTGCGGTATTCGCGTCCATTTGCGCGATGGCGAGGTGCGTTACATCGATGGCAACCCGGAGCACCCGCTGAACAAGGGCGTGATCTGCGCCAAGGGGTCAAGCGGCATCATGAAGCAGTATTCGCCGGCGCGCCTGACGAAACCGCTGCGCCGCAAGGCCTCTGCCTCCCGCGGTGCGGGCGAGTTCGAGCCGATTTCCTGGGAAGAGGCCTTCGCGGTGCTGACGGAACGGCTCGGCAAGCTCCGCGCGACCGATCCGAAGAAGTTTGCGCTGTTCACCGGCCGCGACCAGATGCAGGCGCTCACCGGCCTGTTCGCCCGCCAGTTCGGCACGCCCAACTACGCGGCGCACGGCGGTTTCTGCTCTGTCAACATGGCCGCCGGCATGATCTACACCATCGGCGGTTCCTTCTGGGAGTTCGGCGGGCCCGACCTCGACCGCGCCAAGCTGTTCGTGATGATCGGCACCGCCGAGGACCACCATTCCAATCCGCTCAAGATGGCGCTGGGCAAGTTCAAGCGCGACGGCGGCCGCTTCGTCTCGATCAACCCGGTACGCACCGGGTATTCGGCGATTGCCGACGAATGGGTGCCGATCCGTCCGGGCACCGATGGCGCCTTCCTGCTCGCGGTGATCCATGAAATTATTCAGAAGGGTTTGTACGACCGCGACTTCCTCGTCCAGTATTCGAATGCCGGCGAGCTGATCAACTGCGACGAGTCCAGTGACGAGTTCGGCATGTTCCTGCGCACCGAGGTGCCGGAGGAGGAGGCCTGCTACGATCCGCAGGACAAGCTGTGGTGGGATCGCATCAGCAACAAGCCGGTCGTGACGCACACGCCGGGCGCCAACCCTTTCCTGCGCGGCGAGTTCCGCATCAACGGCACGAAGGTCAAGCCGGCCTTCCAGCTCCTGATGGAGCGGGTCAAGGACTACACGCCGGAATGGGCCGAGGGCGTTACCGGCATTCCGGCCGACACGATCCGCCGCCTCGCCTACGAGATGGGCGTGACCGCGCGCGACCAGCGCATCGAGCTGCCGATCAACTGGACCGATTCCTGGGGCAAGGAACACGACACCGTCACCGGCAATCCGGTGGCCTTCCACGCCATGCGCGGCCTGGCGGCGCATTCCAACGGCTTCCAGAGCATCCGTGCCTTGGGCATCCTGATGTCGCTGCTCGGCACCATCGACCGCCCCGGCGGCTTCCGCCACAAGGTACCCTTCCCGCGCCCGATCCCGCCCTGCGCGCGCACGCCGAACCACCCGAATGCGGTGCAGCCCAACACGCCGCTTGACGGTATGGCGCTCGGCTGGCCGGCCGATCCGGACGATCTGTTCGTCGATGACGAGGGCAATCCGGTGCGCATCGACAAGGGCTTCTCGTGGGAATATCCGCTGTCGGTGCATGGCCTGATGCACAACGTGATCACCAACGCCTGGCGCGGCGACCCCTACAAGATCGACACGCTCTTGATCTTCATGGCCAACATGGCCTGGAACTCGACGATGAATGCCGTCGAGGTCCGCAAGATGCTCAACGACAAGGATGAGAACGGCGAGTACAAGATTCCCTTCATCGTCGTCGCCGACGCCTTCCAGTCCGAGATGACGGCTTTTGCCGATCTGATCCTGCCGGACACCACCTACCTCGAGCGCCACGACGTGATGTCGCTGCTCGACCGGCCGATTTCCGAGTTCGATGGCCCGGTCGACTCGGTGCGCATCCCCGTGCTGCCCCCGACCGGCGAGTGCAAGCCCTTCCAGGAGGTCATCATCGAACTCGGTTCGCGCCTCAAGCTGCCGGCTTTCACGACCAAGGACGGCCAGCGCAAGTACCGCGACTACCCCGACTTCATCGTCAATTACGAGACCGAACCGGGCTCCGGCATCGGCTTCCTCGCCGGCTGGCGCGGCCAGGGTGGCGAAAAGTCATTGCGCGGCGAGCCGAACCCGAACCAGTGGGAGATGTACGCGAAGAACGACTGCGTCTTCCATTACGAACTGCCCAAGAGCTACCAGTACATGCGCAACTGGAATCAGGGCTACCTCGAATGGTCGCAGCGCAACCGCATTACGCGCTACGCCGAGCCGATCCTGATCAACATCTACTCGGAAGTGCTGATGCGCTTCCGCCAGGCCGCGCGGGGCAAGGGCTTTTCGCGCAAGCCGCCGGCGCATCTGGCGAAAAGAGTCGAGACCTTCTTCGATCCGCTGCCCTTCTATTACGACACGCTCGAGGCGCAGGTCAGCGACAAGCACAAGTATCCGCTCGCGGCGATCACCCAGCGGCCGATGGCGATGTATCACTCCTGGGATTCGCAGAACGCCTGGCTGCGGCAGATCCATGCCCACAATCTCCTCTACGTGAATACGCAGACCGCGCGCCTCGCCGGCATCGAGGACGACGACTGGATCTGGGTCGAGTCGCAATGGGGCAAGGTCAAGTGTCAGGCCAAGCATTCCGAGGCGGTCGAGCCGGGCACGGTGTGGACCTGGAATGCCATCGGGAAAGCCGCCGGCGCCTGGGGCCTGACCCCGGATGCCAACGAGTCGCGGCAAGGCTTCCTGCTCAACCACCTGATTTC
>CAZPIE010000063.1:0-8350 GCA_964586275.1 uncultured Methyloversatilis sp.
GAGCTGGCTGCCGAGCTGGAGGCCACCCTGCGGCGCTTCCGCAACGTGCATTGAAGAATCGCGTAACATTCCCGCGAAAGGCCCTGTGATCAAAGCCAAGGCGTCGCAAGCCGGTCGCTAAACTCGATGACATATCCGTTTTGTTCCCGCTGCGAGGTTGCGCAATGTCCGAACTGCTGAAGAATATCGATGCCCGCACCCGTCTCGCCGGCACCAACAAGCTGGAGATCCTCCTGTTTTCGCTGGGGAACGACCTGCGCACCGGCCGTACGGAAACCTTCGGCATCAACGTATTCAAGGTGCGCGAGGTGATGCGCACGCCGCAGATCACGGTTGCGCCCGACATGCCGTCTGCCGTCAAGGGCATGGTGTCGCTGCGCGGCGTGCTGGTCCCGGTCGTCGATCTGTCCGAGTTCATCGGCATGCAGGTCGAAACGCCGCGCGAGATCATGATCGTGACGGAGTACAACGGGCATACCCAGGGTTTCCTGGTGGAATCCGTCGATACCATCCTGCGCCTCGACTGGGCGAAGATGCGCGTGCCCCCCGAGATGCTGACCGCCAACATGGGCGGCCTGGTGACCGCGGTCACCGAGCTGGCGGACGGCCGGCTGGTGATGCTGCTCGATGTCGAGCGGATCCTTTCGGAAACCGCCAAGTACGACGACGACATGGTGTTCAGCCAGATCCAGCCGCTCGGTCGTCAAGATCTGACGGTCGTCTATGCCGACGATTCGTCGGTGGCGCGCGGCCAGATCGAGCGGACGCTGAATGCGCTGGGCATCCGCGGCGTGATGGCGATGAACGGCTTGCAGGCCTGGCAGGAACTGCAGAAGATCGCCAACTACGCGGATGCGACCGGGCGCCCGGTCAAGGAACTGGTGCAGCTGGTGCTCACCGATGTCGAGATGCCCGAAATGGACGGCTACATCCTCACCAAGAACATCAAGTCGGACTCGCGTTTCGCGGGCGTTCCCGTGGTCATGCACTCGTCCTTGTCCTCGACCTCGAACCAGCAGTTGGGCAAGTCCGTCGGGGTCGACGAGTACGTGCCGAAATTCGAGGCGCAACGACTGGCCGAAACCTTGAGCCGCCTGCTGCTGCAGGCCAGTCCGGCACCGACGAACTGAGAGGGGAGAACAAATGGACAATTTCGCTGCGCCGACGACCGGCCAGAACCCGGGTTCCCTGATCGAGAGCGTCGATGCCCGCACCAAGCTGGCGGGTTCGAACCGGATGGAGATCCTGCTGTTCTCGCTGGGCACCCACGAGACCTTCGGCATCAACGTGTTCAAGGTGCGCGAGGTCTGCCAGACGCCGTCGATCACCAAGTCGCCGAACATGCCCGCCGGCGTCGAAGGACTGATCAGCCTGCGCGGCAACGTCATTCCGGTGGTGTCGCTGACCAAGGCCATGCGCCTCGCGGATGCCCCGACGGGACTCGGCGGCTCGATGATGGTCACGGAATACAGCAAGCGCACGCTCGGCTTCCTCGTGCATGGCGTCGACCGCATCATCCGCGTCGAGTGGGATCGGGTGCGCGCCCCCGAGACGGTGACCGGCGGCGGCCGCAACTACATTACCGCCATCACCGAGCTGGAGAGCGGCCGGTTGGTGTCGATCGTCGATGTCGAGCAGATCATGGCCGATACCTTCGGCGAGACGGCGATCGGCCAGGTCGACAGGATAGGTGATGGCGAGGAATACAACCTGTTCTTCGTCGACGACTCCGCCGTGGCGCGCAAGAAGATCGCCGAGGTGCTCGACAAGATGGGCATCATGCACAAGCACGCGCAGAACGGCAAGGAAGCCTGGACGCGCCTGTCCGGCATGGCGGCGCATGCGCAGCAGACCGGCCGCAATCTGCGCGAGGAGCTGAACGTGATCCTCGTCGATGCCGAAATGCCCGAGATGGATGGCTACGTGCTGACCAGGAATATCAAGTCCGACAAGCGTTTCGACGGCATCCCAGTGGTCATGCATTCCTCGCTGTCGTCCGAGGCGAACCGCGCGATGGGCCGCAGTGTCGGCGTCGATGCCTACGTCGCCAAATTCGATTCCGAGATACTCGCCGACACCCTGCGCCCCCTGCTGCTCAAGTCGCAGCGCAATAGATCGTAGATTTGCCATCAAGGATTCACCGGAGACCGTTTCATGCCAGCAGATCCCAGCAAAATCAAGTTCCTGGTCGTCGATGATTTCTCGACGATGCGCCGCATCGTCCGCAACCTGCTCAAGGAACTTGGTTTCACCAACGTGGACGAGGCCGAGGATGGCGCGGTGGCCTGGCAGAAGCTGCAGGGCGGCGGCTTCGATTTCGTCATCACCGACTGGAACATGCCGAACATGGATGGCCTGACCCTGCTGCAGACGATCCGCGGCGACGCGAACCACAAGGCGCTGCCGGTGCTGATGATTACGGCCGAGGCGAAAAAGGAAAACATCATCGCGGCTGCCCAGGCGGGCGCCTCCGGCTACATCGTCAAACCCTTCACCGCCGCGACGCTGAACGAGAAGCTGACCAAGATCTTCGAGAAACTGGGCTGGTAAATGGTCAAACCGATCAAATTCGATAGCGGCGACTCCGCCGACCTGCAGGCCCTGTTCGACAGCATCGCCGTCGGGGCGGTACCCGCCGCGCCGGTCGTGGCCGAACCCGACCCCTCCGGCGATTCCAGCGAACTGCAGGCGCTCTTCGACAGCGTCTCCGAGCAGGTGGCGAATTCAGCGATCGCGGCCGAGTCCGTTCCCCCTGCGGCCGGTGGCGGCGAAGCCGCGGGACAGGAGGCCGTCTTCAACAGACTCGGCCACCTGGCGCGCAAGCTGCACGACAGCCTGCGCGAACTGGGTTACGACAAGTCGCTCCAGGAAACCGCGCAGCAGATTCCCGATGCCCGCGAGCGCCTCAATTACATCGCCCGGATGACCGAGCAGGCCGCTTCGAAAGTGTTGAACGCCTGCGACATCGCCAAGCCGGTGCAGGACCAGCTCGACACTGACATCAGGACACTCGGCGCGCGCTGGGAGCGGATGTTCGCCAACCAGCTGTCGGTCGACGAGTTCAAGCAACTGGCCGCCGACACGCGCGCCTTTTTCGCCGCCGCTCCCACCCGGATTGCCATCACCAATGCCCAGCTCAACGAGATCATGATGGCGCAGGATTTTCAGGACCTGACCGGCCAGGTGATCAAGCGCGTGGTCGACATGGTGCAGAATTTCGAGACGCAACTGCTGCAGGTGCTGATCGAAGCGATGCCCGAAGAAAAGAAGGCCGCGGCCTCGGGCGGACTCATGAACGGCCCGGTGATCAACGCCGCCGGGCGTTCCGACGTGGTGACCAGTCAGGCGCAGGTGGATGACCTGCTGGAAAGCCTGGGTTTCTAGGAGAAAGCGATGAGCGACTTTGCCGGAATGGAAGACCTGCTGCAGGACTTTTTGGTCGAGGCCACCGATCTCCTTTCGGGTGTCGACAACAAGCTGGTCGATCTCGAAAAAAACCCGCAGGACCTCGGGCTGCTCAACGACATCTTCCGCGGCTTCCACACCATCAAGGGCGGGGCCGGCTTCCTCAACGCCGCCGAACTCGTGACGCTCTGCCACCTGACTGAGAATTTATTCGACAAGCTGCGCAATGGCGAAATGACGGTGACCGGGGAACTCATGGATGTCATCATGGCGGCCACGGCGACGGTGCGCGACATGTTCGGCCAGCTCGAAGGCGGCGTGCAGCCCTCGCCCGCGGAGCCCGGCCTGATCGCCAGCCTCAAGGCCGCCCTGGCGGGTGAATTGGTCGCACCCGCCGCCGCACCGGCGCCTGCCGCCGCCGCCCCCGTTGCCGTGCCGGCCACGCCAGCCGCTGCAGCCGCAGCAGTGCCCGCGGCCGGTCCCGACTGGAACCAACTCTTCGGCGCCGTCACCGGTGCCGCGGCGTCTGCGCCGACTGCCGCACCGGCTGCCGCACCGGCTGCCGCCGCGACCCCCGATGTCACGCAGCAGACACCCGAGCAGGTCATCCAGCACGCCATCGGCCGCCGCGCCACCGACAAGCCGGGTGCGGTGAGCGTTCCGGCCGGACGGCGCGCCGACGAGAAGTCGCGCGACAACACCATCCGCGTCGATACCGCCCGCCTCGACCAGGTGCTCAACCTGTCGGGCGAAATCGGCCTGACCAAGAACCGCCTGAACGCGCTGCGCAGCGACATCCTCAACGGCCGCACCGACACCGACACGCTGCACTCGCTCGACCAGGCGGTCAGCCAGCTCGACCTGCTGGTCTCGGACCTGCAGAACGCAGTGATGAAGACGCGCATGCAGCCGATCGGTCGCCTGTTCCAGAAGTATCCGCGCATCGCGCGCGACCTGGCGCGCAACCTCGGCAAGGATGTCGAACTGCTGCTGGTCGGCGAAGAGACCGAGATCGACAAGACGATGGTCGAGGATCTCTCCGATCCGATCATCCACCTGATCCGCAACGCCGTCGATCACGGCGTCGAAAGCCCCGAGGAGCGGCGCGCCGCCGGCAAGCCGGAGAAGTCGCAGGTGCGGCTCGAGGCGCGCCAGGAAGGCGACCACATCGTCCTGCTCGTCGCCGACGACGGCAAGGGCATGAACGCCGAACGGCTGCGCGCCAAGGCGCTTCAGAAGGGCCTGATCACCGACGAGGAAGCCAACACGATGGACGAGCGCCAGAGTCTCGCGCTCGTCTTCCTGCCCGGTTTCTCGACCAAGGACGTGGCGTCCGACGTGTCCGGCCGCGGCGTCGGCATGGACGTCGTCAAGACCAACATCCAGAAGCTCAACGGCTCGATCGATATCAAGTCCGAGCCGGGCAAGGGCACCACCTTCGTCATCTCGCTGCCGCTCACGCTGGCAATCCTGCCCGTGTTGCTGGTGCAGCTCGGCGCGCAGCCCTTCGCCGTGCCGCTCTCGATGGTGCGCGAAATCCTGCCGATCGACGTCGATCAGGTGCAGGAGGTCGGCGGTCGCGCGACGATGGTGGTGCGCGGCGAAGTCATGCCGATCTTCCCGATCGCCCATCTGCTCGGCTGGACGCCAGAGAAGGTGCCCGAATACGGCGTGCTGATGCAAACTTCCGACCAGACCTTCATCCTCGCCATCGACGGTTTCATGGGCCGCGAGGACGCGGTCATCAAGTCGCTCGAAGGCTTCCGCCCGAAGGGCGTGGCGGGCGTCACCACGCTCTCCAACGGCCAGATCGTGCTGATCCTCGACATGAAGGAACTGCTCGCCGACCTTGGCGAACAGCGCGGCGTGCCGCGCTCCGCCTTCCTGCCGGCGGAGCAGGCGGCGGCTTGAGTCTTGGGGGGCGCCGCCGTCCCGCCAGCGCCGAGTTATTGCGTACCGGTCGGCACGTGCCGATTGCATCCATCGACGATCTGATCGAGATGAAGCGAGTAGCCAACCGCCCCAAGGACCGGATGGATATCGACGCCCTGGAGAAGATCAAGCGCGGGGAAGACCCCAATGCATGATCCGGTCGCACACATTCCCGAGCCGCTGATGCTTGCCAGGCTTGCCCAGTCGGAGCAGATGCGCGAATTTTTTATCCGGATGTGGCTGGAAAATCCGTCGCTGGCAGCGCACGCGGGAAGCCGGGTCAGGGACATCATGTCACCGCTTGCCGTCCCGCCGGGACCGAGTATATTGTGCACCAGTTGAAGCGAGGATAAACCGTGGTCTGTCCCCGATTTGCCTGCCGATTTGCCCGCCGATTTGTTCGATTTGTTGTCCGATTGGGATTGTGCAGGATAGTCCTGCTTTCGCTGTTAACCACGACAGCAGCGCAGGCAGCATGGTTCGATCCATCCTGGAAGTATCGTGTTCCAATCAACGTGCCTGCGGGCGCGGCCGTCCATAGCACGATCAAACTCGATGTCGATTTCTCGGCCTTGCTGACGACATTAGGTATTCCGGGAAGCTTTGACGTCAATTCGCCCCGCGTCGTCCGTCCCAATGACAACCTGGCGACAATTCAAGAGTTCACCGACAGTGTTTATGCCGGGGCTACCGATGCCAACGGAAACAGCAGGGGAGAGGTTCGTTTCATCCTTCAGGACGGCGGGCCGGCAACCTACTACCTGTATTTCGACATTGTTACGAATGGGCCGAAAGCGGCTAATCCACAGACGCCCATCAATGGAAATTTCGAGCGGGGCGCTGCCGGAACATCGCTACCGCCCGGCTGGACATCCATCCAACGTTTCAACGCGTCCGGCATGGACACCCAGGTACGTCCCTCGGAAACGCCGACGGTGACGGATGCAACGACCGTGACAACCAATGGCGCCCCCAATACCGGGCAGTTTTCCTACCTGATCGGCTATCGGACCAACCCGGATGCCGTGAATTCGAATGCGACGCTGACGCGAACATTCACCGTGCCCGCCAGCAATCCCGGTAGCATCGCAATCCGCATTCGTCCCCAGGGATGGGACAGCGCGGTGAATGGCAACACGCAAGTATGGGATTTTCTGCGGGTGCGATTGCTGGATCCGGCGACCTCTCAGGTGCTAATGAATGCGGTCGGCCCAGAGTTGAACAATTACGCAACCTGTCCATTCAGCCCGAATTATGGAACGAATGCAATCACTAACACGACACCGGGTTATGGGCGGTACAACCATTGGGACAATGGTCGCAACTCCAACAACCATACCTTGGGTATGAGTGCGACCTTCAACCGCGGCCTTGAGCCTTGGGTGACTTGTTCGGCAAACTTGGCGGCCGTTGCAGGACGAAACGTCCGACTCGAAATTCGCGTGGATACCGTTTCCTCGTACCGGAGCTGGTTCCTGATCGACGATGTCGAATGGAGTGTGGTGACCGCAGCTTTGGGGGTTCCCGAGGCTGCAGTCGCCTTTCACCATCTGCGCATCGAACACAGTGGCAGCGGGGTGACCTGCGCGCCGGCTTCACTGACGATAAAAGCCTGCGCGGATGCGAGTTGCAGCACTCTCTATACGGGCGGTGTCAACGGGACATTGACGGCAACGGGAACGCCGACGGTGAACTGGGTCGGCGGCGCCGGCTTCGCCATCGGGGCCGGGGGCAGCGTGACGAAGCAGGTGCAGGTCACGACGGTTGGAAACCTGACCTGGGGGGCTTCGGGCTTATCAGTGACGCCGACCAACGGCGTGACCTGCTACGTCGGCGCAACGAATTCGTGCAGTTTTACTTCCAACCTGGCCGGTTTCCTGTTCGATGTACCGAACCATGCGTCGGATACACCGCAGACCATCACGATAAGCGCCGTCAAACAGGCGGACAACAGTCAGGCCTGTACGCCAGCCTTCGCCAGCACCAGCAAGACCATCAACTTCGGCTGTGCTTACAGCAACCCGGTGACAGGTGCGCTGCCGGTGGTCGTCGGCGGCAGCAACGTCGCCTGCGGTAGCACGACCGGCGTTTCGCTCGCCTTCAATGCGAGTGGCGTGGCAACCACGACGGTGCGTTATGCCGATGTCGGGCAGATGAGCCTGACGGCCAGCTATACCGGCAGCAGTGGCAGCGAGGCCGGGCTCGTCATGACGGGTACCGATACGTTCATCGCCGCCCCTGCGAGTTTGTCCGTAACCCCCGTAACCCCGATGGGCGGCCCCTACGTCGCAGGTAACAATTTCAGTGTCAAGGTGGCGGCAAAGAACGCCAGTGGTGTCACCACCCCGAACTTCGGCAAGGAGAGCACGACCGAAGATGTGACGCTCGACCACGTCCTGACCGCCCCGCCTGTGAACGACCCGGCTTACTGCGAAAACCCGGCGCTGACCGGCACCACGACGATGCCAGATGCTTTGTTTCAAACCGGCAACGGCGAGGCTACGGTAAGCGATATCAATTGGGCTGAAGTCGGGGATATCTCGATCACCGCCAAACTGGCCAGTGCCAGCTATCTCGGCTCGGGGCTAAGCGCCACCGGTTCCGCGCCGGCGGGCCCCTTCCGGCCGGCCTATTTCGAAACCGAAGTTACACCGGGCACGGGCAGCTTTACCTATTCCGGCCAGCCTTTTGCGGTGAAAGTGACCGCGAGAGATGCCGGGGGCGGAACGACATGCAACTACGAGGGTGCCTACGCGCGCACCGTGAAGCTGTCGGACGGCAACAGTGGCACGAACAATAGCAAGACGTTGGGCAGTTTCAGCAATGCGAGCCTCGCAGCAGCGAGTTTCACAAATGGCGAGGCGTCGACCAGCACCATAGCCTACGGATTCTTCAGCCGGACTACGGCACCGCTCGAAACACCCACCTCCGCGCCGCTCAAGCTGCGGGCAACCGATGCGGATGACGTGACGTCGGACGGCCACACTGAAGGTATCACACCGATTCGTGCCGG
>CAZPIE010000064.1:0-8267 GCA_964586275.1 uncultured Methyloversatilis sp.
ATTACTACAGCCGGCCGCAGCTAGCCGTCGGCGGACGCATCGCGACGGACGGCGACTGGCTGCCCGTGAGCGGCCGGGCCTGGCTCGATCACGAGTGGTCGTCGCAAGTCCTCGATGCGGAGGCGGCGGGCTGGGACTGGATCGGCATCAACCTGGACGATGGCGGCGCGCTGATGGCTTTCCGCATCCGTCCCAGGAGCGGTACGGCGATGCGCTGGGCCGCCGCGCGGCTGCGCACGGCGGATGGCCGCGAGCGCAGCTTCGCCATGGACGAGGTGCGTTTCGAACCGCTCGCCACCTGGCGCTCGCCGCATACCGGCACGGTCTATCCGGTGCGGCTGCGCATCCACCTCGGTAGCGGCGCCGCGGCCCGGCAATACGAGATCGAACCGCTGATGGAAGACCAGGAACTCGATGCGCGCCGCACGACCGGCGCGGTCTACTGGGAGGGCGCGGTCAGCCTGCTGGCCGGCCGGCAGCGCGTAGGACGCGGCTATCTCGAACTGGTCGGCTATCACCGCCCGATGCGGCTGTAGCTGGGGTGTGGGTGCCGTCTCGCCAGCGCCGACTTTCATTGACCCTGCCGTTCGCCGGTCTATATTGGGCAAGAGGGGGAAGCGATCATGGCCGCAGCTTCGATCATCCGCAAGACAGCCGCCGACTGGCGCGTGGCGCCCAATCTGCGCGATTACGAGGCGGAGCGCGCGCGCTTTTCCTGGACAGCGGTGAGCGAGCCCTTGAGGGGCCCGGCCGGCGTCACCAACCTCGGGGTGGCGGCGGTCGATCGGCAGGCGGCAGGTGGACTGCGCGACAAGCCGGCCTTCCGCTTCCTCGCGCGCGGCTGTGCGCCGCGCGACCTGAGTTACGGCGAGCTTTCCCTTCTCACGAACCGCTTCGCCAGCGTGCTGGGCGGCCTCGGCGTGCAACGCGGCGAGCGGGTTTTCGTGATCGCCGGTCGCATCCCCGAGCTCTATGTCGCGGTGCTCGGTGCGCTCAAGCACGGCTGCATCGTGTCGCCGCTGTTCTCGGCCTTCGGGCCCGAGCCGATCGCCACGCGGATGAATCTGGGCGGCGGCAGCGTGCTCGTCACCACCGACCTGCTCTACGCGCGCAAGCTGGCGCAGGCGCGCGAGCGGATGCCGACCTTGAAGCACGTGCTGCTGGTGGCCGAGGAGGGCGGCACGACCGCGGAACCGGACACGCTCGATCTGGCGACGCTGATGGCGGCGGCCAGCGAGCAATGCGAGACCGCGCCGACCGGCCCCGAGGACATGGCGCTGCTGCACTTCACCAGCGGCACCACGGGCACGCCGAAGGGCGCGATCCACGTGCATGGGGCGGTGGCGACGCACTGGGCGAGCGGCAAGTACGCGCTCGACCTGCATGCCGGAGACATTTTCTGGTGCACCGCCGATCCGGGCTGGGTCACCGGCACGTCCTACGGCATCCTCGCGCCGCTGCTGCACGGCGTGACCTCGGTCATCGACCGTGAGGAGTTCGACGCCGAGCGCTGGTATGGCATCCTGCAGGACGAGGGCGTGACGGTCTGGTACACCGCGCCGACGGCGGTCCGCATGCTGATGAAGGCCGGCAGCGAGATTCCGCGGAAATATTCCTTCCCGAACCTGCGCTTCATCGCCAGCGTCGGCGAGCCGCTCAATCCCGAGGCGGTGCGCTGGGGCAAGGAAGCGCTCGGCCTGCCGATCCACGACAACTGGTGGCAGACCGAGACCGGCGGCATCATGATCGCCAACACGCCGGCCTTCGACATCAAGCCCGGCTCGATGGGGCGGCCGCTGCCGGGCATCGAGGCCGCGATCGTCAGGCGCAACGAGGACGGCACGGTTCGGGTGATCGAGACGCCGGACAGCGAGGGCGAGCTGGCCTTGAAGCGCGGCTGGCCCTCGATGTTCCGCGGCTACCTCAACAACGAGGAGCGCTACCGCAAGTGCTTTTCCGGCGACTGGTACCTGAGCGGCGATCTGGCGAAGCGCGACGCCGACGGCTACTACTGGTTCGTCGGGCGGGCCGACGACGTCATCAAGTCGGCCGGCCACCTGATCGGCCCCTTCGAAGTCGAGAGCGCGCTGATGGAGCATCCGGCCGTCGCCGAGGCCGGCGTGATCGGTAAGCCCGACCCGGTGGTCGGCGAGACGGTCAAGGCCTTCGTCTCGCTGAAGCAGGGCTGCGCGGACTCCGAGGCGCTGCGCAGGGAACTGCTCGGCCATGCCAGGAAGCGTCTCGGCGCCGCCGTCGCGCCCAAGGAGATCGCCGTGTTGCCGACGTTGCCGCGCACCAGGAGCGGCAAGATCATGCGCCGCCTGCTGAAGGCGCGGGAGCTCGGCCTGCCCGAGGGCGATCTCTCGACGCTGGAAGCCGGAGGATGACATGACCATCGACCATCGTGCGCCCCCGCCGCCCAGCGGCCCGGTGCCCTGGGAGAAGGACTTCGCGCTGCAGCGGCTGGCCGACATGCTGCGCACCCGGCGTATGGAGGAGAAGTGCGCGGAGCTTTACGGCGCCGGCCGGATCCGCGGCTTCCTGCACCTCTACATCGGCGAGGAGGCGGTGGCGGCCGGCGCGCTGGCCGCCCTGCGCGCGGCGGACAACGTCGTCGCCACCTATCGCGAGCACTGCCACGCGCTGCTGCGCGGCGTGGGCATGGACGCCATCATGGCCGAGATGTACGGCAAGGTCGAAGGCTGCGCCAAGGGGCGCGGCGGCTCGATGCACCTGTTCGATGCCCGGACGCGGCTGTTCGGCGGCAACGCCATCGTCGGCGGCGGACTGCCGCTGGCCGTCGGCCTCGGCCTCGCCGCGAAGATGCAAGGCGAAGACCGCGTCACCGCCTGCTTCTTCGGCGATGGCGCGGTGGCCGAGGGCGCCTTCCACGAGTCGCTCAATCTGGCCGCCCTCTGGAAGCTGCCGGTGCTGTTCTGCTGCGAGAACAACCTCTACGGCATGGGCACGGCGATCGAGCGCGCCGAGGCGCAGACCGATCTCTGCGCCAAGGCGGCGTCCTACGCCATGCCCGCGCTCTCCTGCGACGGCATGGACATCGTGGCCGTACACGAAACGACGCGGCAGACGGCGGCGCAAGTACGTGACGGCGTCGGTCCGGTCTTCGTTGAGTTCCGCACCTACCGCTTCCGCGCCCACTCGATGTTCGATGCCGAGCTGTATCGCGACAAGGCGGAGGTCGAGGAATGGAAGGCGCGCGGGCCGATCCACACCTTCAGCGCGCGGCTCAAGAGCGAAGGCAAGCTGACCGAGGAAGAGTTTCTCGCCCTCGACGCGGCGGCGCAGCGGGAAGTGGCTGCCGCCGTCGCCTTCGCCGAGGCGGGCGGCTGGGAGCCCGTCGCGGACCTGCTCAAGGACGTGCACACATCATGACGCGCCGACTCTCCTACCGCGAAGCCGTGCGCGAGGCGATGCACGAAGCGCTGACGAACGACCCGCGCGTCTTCCTGATGGGCGAGGACGTCGGCCGCTACGGCGGCGCCTATGCCTTCTCGAAGGGCTTCCTCGACGAGTTCGGCCCGCAGCGCATCCGCGACACGCCGCTCTCCGAACTGGGCTTCGTCGGCGCCGGCATCGGCGCCGCGCTCGGCGGGATGCGGCCGATCGTCGAGGTGATGACGGTCAACTTCAGCCTGCTCGCGCTCGACCAGATCGTGAACACCGCCGCGCTCTATCGCCACATGTCGGGCGGCCAGTTCTCGGTGCCGCTGGTGATCCGCATGTGCACCGGGGCGGGCCGCCAGCTCGCGGCGCAGCACTCGCACAGCTTCGAGGGCTGGTACGCGCACATTCCCGGCATCAAGGTGCTGGCGCCGGCGACCATCGAGGATGCACGCGGCATGCTGGCGCCGGCGCTCGCCGATCCCGACCCGGTGATCATTTTCGAGCATTGCCAGCTGTTCAACACCGAAGGCGAACTGCCCGACGATTGCCGCGTCGACATCGCCTCGGCCAGGGTCAGGCGCAGCGGCAAGGATGTTGCCCTGATCACCTACGGCGGCTGCCTGCCCAAGGCGCTCGCCGCCGCCGAAACGCTGGCCGCACAAGGCATCGAGGCCGAAGTGCTCGACCTGCGCGTGCTGCGGCCGCTCGACACGGCGAGCATCGTCGCCGCGGTGGCGCAGTGCCATCGGGCGGTGATCATCGACGAGAACTGGAAGAGCGGCGGCTTCGCGGCCGAGGTGATGGCGCGCATCATGGAGCAGGCCTTCTACGAGCTCGACGCGCCGGTCGCGCGCGTCTGCAGCGCGGAGGTGCCGATTCCCTACGCGAAGCATCTCGAGGACGCGGCCCTGCCGCAGCCGGAGAAGATCGTCGCCGCCGTGAAAGGGATGCTCGGATGATCGAATTCAAGCTGCCGTCGCTCGGCGCCGACATGGACGAGGGTACCCTGCTCGAATGGAAGCTGAAGCCCGGCGACACCGTGAAGAAGGGCCAGGTGATCTGCGTGGTCGACACCGCCAAGGCGGCGGTCGATGTCGAGTGCTGGCAGGAAGGCACGGTCGCCGAACTGCTCGCCGAACCCGGCCAGAAGATGCCGGTCGGCACGCTGATGGCGCGGCTGCTTGAGGCCGGAGAAAAAGTCGGCGCTGGCGGGACGGCGCCTTCTCCGTCCCCGCGCCGCATGATCTCGCCGGCGGCGCGCAAGCATGCGCAGGAGCAGGGTATCGACCTCGACCGCGTCGCCGGCAGCGGCCCGCAGGGCGCGGTGACGCTGGAAGACGTCGAGAAGGCGGCCGCCGCGAAGCCCAAGCCGCCCCCAAGCGACAAGGCGACGGAAATGCGCAAGGCCATCGCCGCCGCGATGGCGCGTTCCAAGCGCGAGATCCCGCACTACTACGTCGCCGAGGAAATTCCGCTCGCCACCGCGCTGGCCTGGCTGCAGGCGGAGAACGCCCGGCGCGGCATGGCCGAGCGCCTGCTGCCGGCAGCTTTGCTGCTCAAGGCGGTGGCGCGCGTGTTGCAGCGCTATCCGGAGCTCAACGGCTGGTTCCGCGACGGCGCCTTTGTGCCGGGCGAGCGCATCAACCTCGGCGTCGCGATCGCGCTGCGCCAGGGCGGGCTGGTCGCACCGGCCTTGCTCGATGCCGGCGTCAAGTCGACGACTCAGTTGATGCAGGAGCTGACCGATCTCGTGCAGCGCACCCGTGCGGGATCGCTGAAAAGCTCCGAGATGAGCGAGGCGACCATCACCGTCACCCACCTCGGCGACCAGGGCAGCCAGGCCGTGTTCGGCGTGATCTATCCGCCGCAGGTGGCGCTGGTCGGCTTCGGCCGCATTGCCGAGCGGCCGTGGATCGACGCGTCCGGCGCCCTCAAGGCGACGCCGCTGGTGACCGCCAGCCTGTCCGCCGACCACCGCGTCTCCGACGGCCATCGCGGCGCGCTGTTCCTGCGCGAACTGGCCGATCTGCTGCAACAACCCGAGGAGCTCGATCGATGACCCCCGAGGAAATCCGCGCCGTCGCGCTCGCCACGCTGCAAGCCATCGCCCCGGAAATCGAGGCCGACAGCCTGCGCGGCGACAAGCCCCTGCGCCGCCAGGTCGACCTCGACTCGATGGACTGGCTGAACTTCCTGCTCGGCCTGCACGAGAAGCTGAAGGTCGACATCCCCGAGGCCGACTACGCGAGGCTCGTCACGCTCGACGACGTGGTGGCCTATCTCGCGGCGCGGTTGCCAGCGAGCTGATCAGCGGTGCGCGGCGTCAGGTTCGCCGAGCCGGGCGAGGATGGCCGCGCGCGCGGCATCGCGCAGGGCGAGCGCGGCCTTCCAGTCGGTGCCCGCCGGCTGGAGCGGCGGGTGGATCGTCACCGCCAGCGGGCTGAAGCGCGGCCAGCGCTGCCGGCCCGGCAGCAGCGCGCGCGTGCCGGAGAGCGTCACCGGCACGATGCGGGCGCCGCTGCGCGCCGCGGCCAGGAAGGCGCCCATGCGGAAGGGCAGCAGTCCCGGCGCCTCGACAAAAGTGCCCTCGGGAAAGAAAATCAGCGCGTCGCCACCCACCAGGCGCGCTTCGAGGGCCTGCGAGTCCTCCACGCCGCGCGCGGCGTGGAAGCGTTCGACGAAGGCCGCGCCGAGGCGCTTGAGCGGGGTCGCCGAGAGCGGATGGCCGAGCAGCTCCTGCTTGGCCACGTAGCCGAAGCGGGCGGGCAGCGCGGCGGTGAGCACCATGCCGTCGAGATAGCTGGCGTGGTTGGCGACAATCACCACGGGGCCATCGCCTTGCAGGTTCTCCAGCCCGCTGACGCGCGGCAGGAGGCCGCCGGCCGCCAGCGCCAGCCGCGCCCCGGCGCGCGCCGCCGCGCGGCGCAGGCGCAGGGTCGGCCCCAGCGCGATCAGCAGCCAGAAGGGCGGTGCGAGCAGGGCGAAGACCAGCCACGCCCAAAGCGACCACAGCCTGCCGATGGCGTGCCGCCACGCGGCGCGCAGGCGCGCCCGGGCGGCGCCGAGCGCCACGCCGACGGCCTGCCGCCAGGGCGGAGGCGGACGGCGCAGCAGTTCGCCGCGCTCGTAGGCCGCGCGGCAGGCGGCACGGCGGATCTTGCCGCTGGAGGTCTTCAGGACGGTGCCGGGGGGCGCGAGCACGACAGCGTCCGCCGGCAGCCCGGTGAGATCGACGGCCAGGCGCTCGATCTCGCTGCGGATGGAAGTCTGCGCCGCAGCGTCGGCGGCGCGCATTTCGGCGAGCACCACCAGGCCCTCGGTGCCGGCGGCGGCATCCGTCGCGGCAAACACCGCGACGTTGCCGGCGCGCACGCCGGCGATGCGGCCGACGGCTTCTTCCAGTTCCTGCGGGTGGATGTTGTGGCCGCCGCGAATGATGATGTCCTTTTCGCGGCCGGTGACGAACAGCTCGCCGTCGGCGAGATAGCCGAGGTCGCCGCTGTTGAGCCAAGTGGCGTCGTGGGCGTCGAACAGCTTCGCCGTAGCGGCGGGGTTGTCGAAATAGCCGGTGGTGGCCGAGGGCCCGCGGAACTGGATGCGGCCGACGCGCCGCTCCGGAAGCGCGCGGCCGGCGGCATCGACGATGCGGATTTCATGACCGGGCAGGGCGTGGCCGCAGCCGGGCACGGCCTGGGCATGAGGCGCGTCAGCGGGGACCGGCTGCGCGATGCCGTCGTCGGCGAGGGCGCGCCGCGCCACCAAGTCGATGCGCGCACCGCGCCCCGGCGGCGGGAAGGCCAGTCCCACCGAGCATTCCGCCAGGCCATAGACGGGGGCCAGCGCCTCGCGGCGCAGTCCGCAGGGCGCGAGACGTGCGGCAAAGCGCTCGAGCGTGACGGGGCTGACGGCCTCGGCGCCGTTGCAGGCCATGCGCCAGCAGGAGAGGTCCAGCCCGGCGAGGTCGGCGTCGCTCAGCTTGTTGGCGCAGATCTCGTAGGCGAAGTTCGGCGCCGCCGAGAGCGTGCCGCGATGCCGGGAGATCGCTTCCAGCCAGCGCACGGGACGGGCCAGAAAGGCGAGCGGCGACATCAGCACGAGCGGAAAACCGACCACCATGCTGCCCAGCCCGGCGCCGATCAGCCCCATGTCGTGATACAGCGGCAGCCAGGAGACGAACACGTCGGCGGGCGTTGCCTGCGCGGCCTGGCGCATGGCGCGGATGTTGGCGAGTAGGTTGGCGTGGGTCAGCGCGACGCCCTTCGGGTCGCCGGTGCTGCCCGAGGTGTACTGGATGAAGGCGAGGTCGCCTGCCGCCGCATGCACGGGGGCGGCAGCTTCGGACGTTGCCAGCTCGGCGACACCGACGATGCCGGCCAATGTCGGACACTGGCCGGATAGCGCCTGGGCAAAGGCGCGCGCGCGGGGATCGGCGACGAACCAGCGGGCGCCGGCGTTGGCGAGGATGCCGGCGATGCGGCGCAGGTGCTCCTCCAGCTGCGCCGGCCGTGCCGGAGGATAGAGCGGCACCGGCACGCAACCGGCATACAGCGCGCCGTAGAAGGCGGCGAAGAAATCCAGCCCGGTCGGCAGCATCAGCGCGACGCGGCTGCCCGGCGGCGCCCCGCGCGCCCGCAGGCCGGCCGCGACTTCCCGCGCGGCGGCGGCCAGGCGCGCATAGCCGATCGCGTCCTCGTTGCCGTCCTCGCCGAGCAGGATGATGTGGATGCGCTCGGGCTGGTGGCGGACATGCCAGTCGAATACCGCCGTCAGGGTGGGGAGCGTGTCGGGCGCGGGCACGAAGCCACCAAAAGTCGGCGCCGGGCCGCCCCAAGCCGACGCCCCCCCTGTGGGGGGCAGCGAGC
>CAZPIE010000065.1:0-5919 GCA_964586275.1 uncultured Methyloversatilis sp.
CTGGCGGAGACGGAGGGATTCGAACCCTCGATGCAGGTTTTGCCCGCATGCTCCCTTAGCAGGGGAGTGCCTTCGACCTCTCGGCCACGTCTCCGAAGGAGCGGGATGATAGCTTCATCCCACCCCAGGGTCAAACTCAGGCGGTCGCCCGGTCGAGGCCGAAAGCCTGATGCAGCACGCGCACCGCGAGTTCGAGGTACTTCTCGTCGACCACCACCGAGATCTTGATTTCCGAGGTGGAGATCATCTGGATGTTGATGCCCTCCTCGGCCAGGGCGCGGAACATCTTGCTGGCGACACCGGGGTGGGAGCGCATGCCCACGCCGACTGCCGACACCTTGCAGATCTTGTTGTCGCCCTCGATGGCGCGCGCGCCGATGTGCGGCTTGATCTGCTCCTCGAGAATCTTCAGCGTGCGCGCGTATTCGCCGCGATTGACGGTAAAGGAGAAGTCGGTGGTGCCGTCGTGGCCGACATTCTGGATGATCATGTCGACGTCCACGTTGGCTTCGGCGATCGGGCCGAGGATCTGCGAGGCGATGCCGGGACGGTCGGGCACGCCCAGCACCGTGAGCTTGGCTTCGTCGCGGTTGAATGCAATTCCAGAGATGATCGGTTGTTCCATTTTCCTGTCTTCCTCAACGGTAATCAGCGTGCCCGAAGTTTCCTTGCCTTCCTCTTCGAAACTGGAGAGTACGCGCAGTTTGACCTTGTATTTGCCGGCGAATTCGACCGAGCGGATCTGCAGCACCTTGGAGCCGAGGCTTGCCATTTCGAGCATTTCCTCGAAGGTGATGGTGTCGAGCTTGCGCGCCTCGGGGACGATGCGCGGGTCGGTGGTGTAGACGCCATCGACGTCGGTGTAGATCTGGCACTCGTCGGCCTTCAGCGCCGCCGCGAGCGCCACGCCGGTGGTGTCCGAACCGCCGCGGCCGAGCGTGGTGATGTTGCCATCCTCGTCGACGCCCTGGAAACCGGCGACGATGACGACGGTGTCATCCTCCAGATCGCGCCGCATGTTCTGCTCGTCGATCGACAGGATGCGCGCCTTGGTGAAGGTGCTGTCGGTCAGCACCTTGACCTGGGCGCCGGTGTAGCTCCTCGCCTTGACGCCGATGTCGTTCAGGGCCATGGCCAGCAGCGCGATGGTGACCTGCTCGCCCGTGGAAATCATCACGTCGAGTTCGCGCGGGTGGGGTTGCGGGGAGACATCCTTGGCGAGAGCGATCAGGCGGTTGGTTTCACCACTCATCGCGGAAACCACGACGACGACCTGGTTGCCCTGCATTTTCCAGCGTTTGACGCGCCGGGCGACATTCCGGATGCGTTCGGGGCTGCCCATCGATGTGCCCCCGTACTTCTGAACTATCAGCGCCATATTCGATCCAACCAAAGCAAAAGCGCGCATTCTATCCGAAAGGCGGAAATGCGGCGGATTCGTTGACCGCAAGCACCCTATGGCGGGCACATATTCGATACGCTTGCATTGCTATTACTTCCGTTGTATAAACAAACCGCAACGCATATTCATCAGGCGTTTAACACAAGGATAAGCATATGAAATCAGCGGATAAAATCGATGCTCGGGAAATTCGTCGCAAACTCGGCCTGAACCAGCAGCAGTTCTGGTCGAAACTGGGCGTGACCCAGAGCGGTGGCTCCCGTTATGAAAGCGGTCGCAACATGCCGCGCCCCGTCCAGCATCTGCTGCGACTGGTCCATGTCGAGCAGATCGACATCCAGAAAATCAAGAAAGAGGACTACGAGGTCATCGAGTATCTCAGGGCGAAGAAGCCCGACCTCTTCAAGGAACTCAAGAAGGAAGCCAGGGCCCTGAAGAAGGGCTGATTGCCCGCATCACGGGCTGACGCGCACCGTCAGCCCGGTTGCTTCGCCGATACGGCGAGCAAAATCATCCAGCCAGATCTGCGGAAGCGCCTCCAGGCGCGCGGCTTCCGGTTGCATTGACGGACGCGCCAGCCCGTACAGATGCACCCCGGCCAGATGCCCGGCCGCCATCCCGACCAGCTCGACATAAGCATCCTGCGCTGCCTCGTCCGGCGCTTGCCCATCCAGGGCGAAGACGCAGGTTTGCACCCAGGTGGGGCAGAGCTCTCCGCAGGCCTTCAGACGCCGCAGCACCGTTGCCGGCTGATAGCCGACGCCGTTGATGCGCCGCATCGCCGTTGCCCCAACCGCGTCGACCTTGAACCAGACCTCGCCGTCACGCTGCCCCAGCAAGGCGATTCCGTCCCGCACCGCCACCCGGTCGAGCAGACTGCCGTTGGTGATCAGCCTGAGCCGGGGCGGCGCCGGCAGGACCAGCTCGTCGAGCACGCGCCCGACGAGTTCCACGGCTTGCGGGAACTCGGCGGCGCTGGTCGGCTCCCCGTTGCCGGAAAAGGCGATGTCGACGACACGGCGCGCCTCGGGCGGCACATGGCGGTCGAGATAGTCCCCGACGTAGAGCCAGTTGAGCAGGTCGCGCAACTCGTTGGCCAGCCGGCTCAGGTCGAGCGGCGGCGGGCCGCCGCGCTTGAGGTCGGGCACCTGGCAGTAAATGCAGCGCCAGTTGCAGGCATTGTTGGGATTGAGGTTGATGCCGACCGAGACCCCCCCCGCCCGGCGTGAAACCACCGGATAGACATAGGCCATGCCGGTGCTGGCCCGGCAGTGGTCACGAATTGAGAGTTGCGCCATGGGGCGGACTATACTTCGCTGCTTCCAGGATTGACATTCCCCCATGCAGATCACCCGCCGCCTTGAATTCGATGCCGGCCACCGCATTCCCGATCACCAGAGCCAGTGCCGCCATCTGCACGGCCACCGCTATGTCCTAGAGGTGACGCTCGGCGGCGACGTGATCGAAGCCGCCGGGCAACCCAACAACGGCATGGTGATGGACTTTTCCGAGGTCAAGGCGATCGCCATGCGGGAAGTGGTCGAGCGGTGGGATCATGCTTTTCTCGTTTATGCCGGCGACACCCGCGTCGTCGAATTCCTGGCTTCCATGCCCGGCCACAAGACCGTGGTGCTCGAGCGCGTGCCGACAGCCGAGAACCTCGCGCGCATCGCCTTCGAGATTCTCGACGGCGCCTACCGCGATGTCTATGGCAACCATCTGCGCCTCGAACGGGTGCGCCTCTACGAAACGCCCAACTGCTGGGCAGACTGCCGCCGCAGCGACCTCGCCGACCACCTTCCTCCCGTCCGATCATGACCCAACGCCCCCCCCTGTATGACGCCCACGTCGCCGCCGGCGCGAAGATCGTCGACTTCGCCGGCTGGGAAATGCCCATCAACTACGGCTCGCAGATCGAGGAGCATCATGCCGTGCGCCGCGACGCCGGCATGTTCGACGTCTCGCACATGCTCGCCATCGACCTCGCCGGCTGCGACGCGCGAGCCTTCCTGCGCCGCCTCGTCGCCAACGACGTCGCCAAGCTGACCGTTCCCGGCAAGGCGCTCTACTCCTGTCTGCTCAAGGAAGACGGCGGCGTCATCGACGACCTGATCATCTACTTCTTCACGCCGACCCGATACCGCATCGTCGTGAATGCCGGCACTTCCGCGAAGGACCTCGCCTGGATGCAGGCGCAGGCGGCGAATTTCAACGTCAGCCTGACGCCGCGCCGCGACCTCGCGATGATCGCCGTACAGGGCCCGCAGGCACGCGAGCGTTTCTGGACCGCCTTTCCCGTCGCCCGCGCCGCGACGGCGACGCTCGGCGTCTTCCAGGCCGTCGAATGGGAGGTCGATGGCGTGAGCTGGCTGATCGCCCGCACCGGCTATACCGGCGAGGACGGCTTCGAGATCGCCGTGCCCGCCGCCCAGGTCGCAGGCGTCTGGCAGAAACTGCTGGAAGCCGGCATCAAACCCTGCGGCCTCGGCGCGCGCGACACGCTGCGGCTCGAAGCGGGCATGAACCTCTATGGCCAGGACATGGACGAGACGCAGAACCCGCTCGAATCCGGCCTGGCCTGGACGCTCGATTTCAAGGACGCGGACCGCGACTTCATCGGCAAAAAGGCGCTCGTGCAGTTGCGCGAGCGGTCGGCGCCACGAACATTCCTCGGACTCGTGCTGCTCGACAAAGGCGTACTGAGGAGCCATCAGAAAGTCATTACAGAACATGGTGATGGAGAAACAACTTCGGGTTCTTTCTCACCGACGCTCAACCAGTCGATCGCCTTCGCGCGCCTGCCCGCCGGCGTCCAGCCCGGCGACACGGTGCAGGTCGCTATCCGCGACAAGCTGCTCAAGGCGAAGGTCGTCAAGCCGCCCTTCGCCCGCAACGGAAAATCCCTCATTCAATAATTCAGGAGCCCGCCATGTCCATTCCCGCCGATCTCAAATACACCAAGACCCATGAATGGCTGAAACTGGAAGCCGACGGCAGCGTCAGCATCGGCATCACCTTCCATGCGCAGGAAGCGCTCGGCGACATCGTCTTCCTCGAACTGCCGGATGCCGGCCGCAGCGTCAAGGCCGGCGAGGAATGCGCCGTCGTCGAGTCGGTCAAGGCAGCCTCGGACATCTATGCGCCGATCGCCGGCGAAATCGTGGCGAAGAACGAGGACGCCATCGCCGCCCCCGAAAGCGTCAACCAGGACTGCTACGCCGCCTGGCTGTTCAGGATCAAGCCGGCCAACCCCGCCGACCTTGATGGACTGCTCGACGCCGCCGCCTATGAGAAGGTGGCTGCCGAATGACCCTCGACGAACTCGAAGGCCGCGACGAGTTCGTCGCGCGCCACATCGGCCCGAATGCCGCCGAACAGGCGGCGATGTGCGCCGCCATCGGCGTCAAGGATCGTGCCGAACTGATCGCCCAGACCGTCCCCGCCGGCATCCGCCTGCCCGCCGATTGGGATGAAATGCGGCCCCTCGGCCCACCGATGAACGAGCATGCCGCGCTGGCGAAGCTCAAGGGCTACGCCGACCGGAACCAGATCAGGAAGTCGCTGATCGGCCTCGGCTACTACGGCACCTACACGCCGCCGGTGATCCAGCGCAACCTGTTCGAGAATCCCGGCTGGTACACCGCCTACACGCCCTATCAGGCCGAGATCGCCCAGGGCCGCCTCGAAGCCCTGCTCAACTATCAGCAGATGGTGATCGACCTGACTGGCATGCAGCTCGCCAACGCCTCGCTGCTCGACGAGGCGACCGCCGCCGCCGAGGCGATGACCATGGCGCGCCGCTCGAGCAAGGCGCAGAGCAACGCCTTCTTCGTCGATGAAGACGCCTTCCCGCAGACCCTCGACGTGGTGCGCACCCGCGCCGCCTGGTTCGGCTTCGAGCTGATCTTCGGCCCGGCGGAGAAAGCTGCCGACCACGACGTCTTCGGCGCGCTGCTGCAGACGCCCAATGCGCAAGGCCAGCTCAAGGACTTCTCCGCAGTGATCGCGCAACTCAAGGCGAAGAACGCCGTCAGCGCCGTCGCCTGCGACCTGATGGCGCTGGTGTTGACGAAATCCCCTGGCGCGATGGGCGCCGACATCGCCTTCGGTTCCAGCCAACGCTTTGGCGTGCCGATGGGCTACGGCGGCCCGCACGCCGCCTTCTTCGCCTGCCTGGACGAGCACAAGCGCTCGGTGCCCGGCCGCATCATCGGCGTGTCGAAGGATGCCCGTGGCAAGACGGCCCTGCGCATGGCCCTGCAGACGCGCGAGCAGCACATCCGCCGCGAGAAGGCCAATTCGAACATCTGCACCTCGCAGGTGCTGCTCGCCAACATGGCCGGCATGTATGCGGTCTGGCACGGCCCGGCGGGCCTCAAACGCATCGCGCAACGCATCCATCGCCTGACCTGTTTGCTGGCGAAAGCGTTGAACGTCACCGGCAGTTTCTTCGATACGATCACTGCAAAAGTCGGCACTGACAAGACGGCACAACTGAAGCAGTCGGCCTTCAACGT
>CAZPIE010000065.1:6019-7959 GCA_964586275.1 uncultured Methyloversatilis sp.
CGACGCCGACACCATCGGCATCAGCCTCGACGAGACCACCACGCGCGAGGATGTCGCCGCCCTCGCCCAGTTGCTCGGCAAGACCATCGACTTCGACGAGACCATTGCCGATGCGATCCCTGCCAACCTGCGCCGCACGAGCGACATTCTCACGCATCCGGTGTTCAACACCCACCACACCGAGCATGCGATGCTGCGCTACCTCAAGTCGCTGCAGAACAAGGACCTCGCGCTCGACCACGCGATGATCCCGCTCGGTAGCTGCACGATGAAGCTCAACGCCGCCGCCGAGATGATGCCGGTGAGCTGGCCGGCCTTCGGCAGCCTGCACCCGTTCGCGCCCGCCGAGCAGGCACTCGGGTATCGGCAGATGATCGACGAGCTGGCGCAATGGCTCGTCACGATCACCGGCTTCGATGCGCTTTGCGTGCAGCCCAACTCCGGCGCGCAGGGCGAATACGCCGGCCTCGTCGCCATCCGCCGTTACCAGGCAGCCCAGGGACAAGCGCGGCGCGACATCTGCCTGATCCCGAAATCGGCGCACGGCACCAACCCCGCCACGGCGCAGATGTGCGGCCTGCATGTCGTCGCTGTCGATTGCGACGAGAGCGGCAACGTCGACGTCGCCGACCTCAAGGCCAAGGCGGCGCAGCATGCCGACAGGCTCTCCTGCCTGATGATCACCTACCCCTCGACGCACGGCGTGTTCGAGGAAGCGGTGAAGGAAATGTGCGACATCATCCATGCCCACGGCGGCCAGGTGTACATGGACGGCGCGAACCTCAACGCCCAGGTCGGCCTGACCTCGCCCGGTCATATTGGCGCGGACGTCTCGCACATCAACCTGCACAAGACCTTTTCCATCCCGCACGGGGGCGGCGGCCCCGGCATGGGGCCGATCGGCCTGAAAGCGCATCTCGCGCCCCATGCCCCCGGTCATGTCTTCGCCGCCGACCGCGTCGGCAGCCAGGGCGCCGTTTCGGCCGCCCAACAAGGATATGGCGCGGTCTCCGCCGCGCCATGGGGCTCGGCCTCGATCCTGCCGATCTCGTGGACGTACATCGCCATGATGGGCGGCTCGGGATTGAAGCAGGCCACCGAGGTGGCGATCCTCAACGCCAACTACGTTGCCGCCCGACTCAAGGACCACTACCCAGTGCTCTATACGGGTGCGCAGGGTCGCGTCGCGCACGAGTGCATCCTCGACATCCGCGCCATCAAGGCGGCAACAGGGATTGCGGAAATCGACATCGCCAAGCGGCTGATGGACTACGGCTTCCACGCGCCGACGGTGAGCTTCCCGGTCGCCGGCACGCTGATGGTCGAGCCGACCGAATCGGAAAACAAGGCCGAACTCGACCGCTTCTGCGCAGCGATGATCGCCATCCGCGACGAGATCCGCAAGATCGAGGCCGGCGAATGGCCGCAGGACAACAACCCGCTCAAGCACGCGCCGCACTCGCAGGCCGACATCTGCGGGGAGTGGGACCGTCCCTATGCGCGCGAGACCGCCCTCTTCCCGCTGCCCTGGGTCGCCGCCAACAAGTTCTGGCCGTCGGTGAATCGCATCGACGACGTGTATGGCGACCGCAACCTGTTCTGCGCCTGCGTGCCCATGGAGGACTATGCCAATGGTTGATACTCATCTCGTCCTCACCGCCATCGGCGACGACCGTCCCGGCCTCGTCGAGGAACTCGCCACGGCGATTTCGGCGCATGACGGCAACTGGCTCGAAGCCTCGATGGCGCAGCTGGCGGGCAAGTTCGCCGGCATCGTCAATGTGGCCGTGCCGACTGACAAGGTGGAAGCGCTCAAGGCAGCCCTGGCGCAACTCAAGGGCCTCAAGGTCAGCGCCGAAACCGCCGGCGCGCAAAAATCGGCTGCCGCGGGACGGCAGCTCACGCTCAACCTCGTCGGCCACGACCGCATCGGCATCGTC
>CAZPIE010000066.1:0-7954 GCA_964586275.1 uncultured Methyloversatilis sp.
CGCGTGCCGCGCTTCCTTGGGGCGGCCCGGCGGAAGCGCTGCGGTTTTTCACGTTGACAGTCGACGATGCGGCGTTGGGCTGACCTTTACGCCGGGCGGCGGGTGGCGACGGTGCGTTGCAATTCGTACAGGGCGGCAAGCACCACGTCGCGCGCCATCAGCAGTTCGGGAATCCGCGCCCGCGCGTCCTTGCTGCGTCCCGCGCGCCAGTCTTCTTCGATGGCGGCGGCAATTTCATGCACGCGACGATGCGGCGCCTCGATGCGCGCAAATGCCGGCAGGGCGGCCAGCCGCGCATCCGTCTGCGCCGCGCCGTGGTACCAGCGCCCGAAATTGCAGTGCCGATGATCGCTGGCACGTTGGTGCGGAACCGGACGGAGTTCCCGGGTGGAGAACACCAGTTGCGCCACCCAGTTACGATGCTCGACTTCGGCGAGCAGCAGCGGATAGTGGGCGTCGTCCCAGTACAGATCGCTGATTTCCTGCCAGCTGGGGGCGGGGCGCCAGCGCGCCGCCCAGGCAGGAATCTCCTCGGCGGGCATGGGTCGCGCGATGCCGTAACCCTGGGCCAGTTCGCAATTTAGCTGGATCAGCATGCGGCCATGCTCGGCGGTTTCGACGCCTTCGGCGATTGCCTGGCGCTGGAAAGCATCTGTCAATCCGATGACGCCATGCACGATGGCCAGATTGTTCGCGTCGTTCAGCATGTCGCGCACGAAACTCTGGTCGATCTTGATGGTATTCGCCGGCAAGCGCTTGAGATAGGTGAGCGACGAGAAGCCGGTGCCGAAATCGTCGAGGGCGAAGCCGACGCCGAGCTCGCGGCATTCCTCGAGGATGCGCGAGGTCTGGGCGATGTCCTCGATCGCCGTGGTTTCCAGGATTTCGAGTTCGAGTTGGCCGGCGACCGCAGGATGCGCGCCCAGCAGGCGCTTGAGCCGCTCGCCGAAGCCGGGAGCCTGTAACTGGCGGCCGGCGACGTTGACGCTCACGGGCAGGGCCAGGCCGCTTGACTGCCAGCGTTCCATCTGCGCCATGGCGGTGGCGATCGCCCATTCGCCGACCTCCAGGATCAGGTCGTCGTTCTCCATCAGCGGCAGAAATTCGCCCGGGGCGACCAGACCGCGTTCCGGGCAATTCCAGCGGATCAAGGCTTCAAGGCCGACCACGCTGCCCAGCCGCAGGTTCACCTTCGGTTGGTAATGCAACACAAATTCGCCGCGCGCGAGGGCGTCGCGCAGTTCGGCGAGACGGTCCCGCTGCGTGCGGTTCGACTGGTCCAGGGCGACGTCGAAAATCCGATAACGATTCTTGCCCTCCTGCTTGGCCTGGTACATGGCCTGGTCGGCGTGACGCAACAGGGTGTCCGCATCGCTGTCATCCTGCGGAAACAGCGCGACGCCGATACTCGCGGAGACGGCAATCGCGTGCTCGTCGAGCAGGACCGGCTTGACGATAGCGGCCAGCAGGCGTTCGATCGCCTGAGCGCATTCGTCGGTGCTCGCCAACCCCAACAGGAGCAGGACGAACTCGTCGCCGCCGAGGCGCGCGACCGTATCGCCGCCGCGCAGTGCGGCCTTGAGGCGCGCGGCCATCTCGACCAGCAGGCGATCGCCGGCCTCGTGTCCGAGGTTGTCGTTGATGGCCTTGAAACCGTCGAGATCGAGGTAGCAGACGGCCATCAGCGTCTGCGTGCGGCGGGTCTGCTGAATACCTTGCGTCAAACGGTCTGACAGCAGCACGCGGTTGGGCAGGTCGGTCAGCGCGTCGTAATAGGCCATCCGCGCCAACTGCTTCTCCTGCGCCTTGAAACGGCTGATGTCGGCGAATACGGCGACGTAATGGGTCGGCGCGCCCTGCGTATCGCGCACCACGGAAATCGAAAGCAGTTCCGGATAGATTTCGCCATACTTGTTGCGGTTCCAGATTTCGCCGCGCCAGCTGCCGGTCTCGTTGATACTGCGCCACATGGCGGCGTAAAACCCGGCATCGTGCCGACCCGACTTGAGGATGCGCGGATTGCGACCGATCGCCTCGTCGCGTGCGAAGCCGGTGATGCGCGTGAAGGCCGGATTGACGTCGAGGATGTTGCCGGCGGCGTCCGTCAGGGTGATGCCGTCGTGGGCGTTCTGGAAGGCGGTGGCGTGCAGGCGCAGACTTTCTTCCGCAGCCCGTTGGGCGGCATGGCGGGCGAGCAGTTCTTCGTGGGACCGCCGGAGGGAGCGACGGGCGCGTTCCAGGCGGACGAGCGTCAGCGCGAGCAGCGCGGCCAGCAGCACAGCCAGCACGTACATTCCCTGGCGGTAGCGCATCGCCTCGACCTGTGCGGCGAGATATCCGCGCGCATAGGCGCGGTCGAGGTTTTCCAGTGCGTTCGCGCTGTCCTGGGCCAGGCCTTCCTCGGTCAGGCGTTCGAGCACAGGCAAGCCCGCGGCGATGAGATCGCCGTGCCGCAACAGGTGGGCGACCCCTGCGCGCTGGGCGGGGGATGGCAGCGCGGCGACGAGCCGGGCGCGCGCCGCGGCTATGCCGGCCTGGGCTGCGGGGTCCGGGGCGCGGGCGAAGCCCAGTGTGTGGCGCACATAGTCGCCGAGCGCGATACGGGCGGCAGGCGGTAATGCGCCGGCGGCGGCGGTTTCCAGCAGATTTTCCGCAGCGACGGGAAAGTAGGCGAGCGAGTTGCGCAATACGCTGTGATGGCGTTTGAAATTCTCGATCCGCTCGGCCTTGCTGCGCAGTGCGGCCAGCAGCCCGAGCGCCTCGTTGCGTACTTGCTGACGGTCCGTGACGGAGAGAAACCGGGGCGGCTCGGCGACGCGCTCGGCCGTCGCCAGCTCGTCGGCGACATGACGCGCCAGGGCGTCGTAATTGCGCACCCGTTCCTGACGGTTGGCGAGCAGTTGCAGGTCCGCCTGCATGTCGAGCTCGCGCAGATTGCGCAGATGCTGAGCGTAGGCGGAGTGCTCTGCCGGGTCGACCGCGGCAGCGCGCAGGTACAACCAGGAAAAGCCGCCGACCAGAACGAGCGTCGCGAGCATCATTAGCGCCGGCCGCGCGAACGCGTCACGCGCGGCCTCGATCGGCGGGTCGGAGGCGTTCATTCCAGTGGGCGCCCGCGCCATTCTCCGGTCAGGCTGTGCAAAAAAGCGACGATGGCCTCGACATCCGCGCGGGACAGTTCGCGGCCAAGCTGATAAAGCCCCATGATGGCGACGGCTTGCTCGAGCGTGGCGGCGGAGGCGTCGTGGAAATAGGGGGCCGTCTGGGCGACGTTGCGCAGTCCCGGCACCTTGAAGACATGGCGGTCTTCCTCGCGCCCGGTGACGTTGAAGCGGCCCAGATCGGCCTGGGTCGGTTTGCGCCCGGCAAAATAATCGCCCATGATGCCGAAGCGCTGGAACAGATTGCCGCCCAGGTTGGCGCCCTGGTGGCAGCTCGCGCAGCCGTAGTCGAGGAAGCGGCGGTAACCGGCCTGTTCGAGCTCGGTCAGCGCCCCGGTGTCGCCGCGCAGGAAACGGTCGAAACGGCTGTTGGGCGTGATCAGGGTGCGTTCGAAGGCGGCGATTGCATCGACGATGGTTTCCCCGGCGATGCCGCGCCCGGGATAAAGCTGCGCGAAAAGGGCGCGGTAGCTGGCATCCTTCTGCAGTTTCGCTACGACTTCGGCCCAGTTCGACCCCATTTCGTGTAGATTATGTACCGGACCGGCGGCCTGCTCTTCCAGCGTGGCGGCGCGCCCATCCCAAAACTGGGCGAAATTCAGCGCGGCATTGAATACCGTGGGGGCGTTGATTGGGCCGAGCCGGCCGCCGATGCCGATGGAAACCGGCAGGCGATCGACCCCGCCGCGGGAAAGGTCGTGGCAGGAAGCGCAGGACAGGCTGTCGTCGCGCGACAGGCGCTTGTCGAAAAACAAACGTTCGCCAAGCTGCGCCCTGGCATCGGCCGGCGGGGCGACGGTCGGCAGGGGCAGCACGGCAAAGCTCCGGTCGGCCGCCGCAGCCATGGGCACGGCGGCGGGAATGCCGGTGGCGGCTGGCGCGCCGTCTCTTGGCAGGAAGCTGCCGCCGAGCACGGCAAGCGCCGCCCCGGCGATGACGGCCAAAATCGAAAAGCGAATGTCCATCGGCGCTCATCATACCGTAGCGTTCAGCCAAGCTCGCAACGCCTTGCGCAGGATATTGCGCGGGGGCGAGCGCTATAATCGTCGCCCATGTCATCCCAACCCACCGATATCAAGACGCATCTGGCCGACCTGCTGCGCTCGGCGCTGGCCAGCGTCGCGCCCGGTGCGTCGGCAGAGATTCATCTCGAACGGCCGCGCGATCCGAGCCACGGCGATTTCGCCAGCAACCTGGCGCTGCAGATCGCCAGGGCGCTCAAGGAAAATCCGCGCAAGATCGCCGACCGCCTCGTGCATGAACTGCCGAGGTCGTCCTGGCTGCTCAAGGCCGAGGTGGCGGGCGCCGGCTTCATCAACTTCACCGTCGCGGCCGCCGCCAAGACCGCCGTCGTGCATGCCGTGCTGGCGCAGGGCGACGACTACGGCCGTGGCGCACGGAAGCCGGGCAGGCTGCAGGTCGAGTTCGTCTCGGCCAACCCGACCGGCCCGCTGCACGTCGGCCACGGCCGCGGCGCGGCCTACGGCGCCAGCCTCGCCAGCCTGCTGGCCTTTGCCGGCCACGAAGTCTGCCGCGAATACTATGTGAACGACGCCGGCCGGCAGATGGACATCCTCGCGCTGTCGACCTGGCTGCGCTATCTGGACATCTTCGGCGAGCATGTACCCTTCCCGCCCAACGCCTATCAGGGCGAGTATGTGCGCGACATGGCGCGGCAGGTGAAGGAGGCGCACGGCGACCGCTACGTGCATCCGGCCGCCGCGGTGCTGGCCTGCGTGCCGCCGCCCGAACCGGATATCGAGGCCCATCTCGACGGCCTGATCGCCGCGGCGAAGGACCTGCTCGGCGAGGAATGGTTCTACATTCACCAGCACGCGCTGTCCGAGCAGCTCGCCGACTGCCGCGCGGATCTCGAGGAGTACGGCGTGCATTTCGATTGCTGGTTCTCGGAGCGCAGCCTCTACGATACCGGCATGGTGGAAAGAGCCGTCGCCGCACTGGAGAAGCGCGGCCACATCTACGAGCAGGATGGCGCCAAGTGGTTCCGCTCGACGCATTTCGGCGACGAGAAGGACCGCGTCGTGCAGCGCGAGAACGGCCTCTACACCTACTTCGCCTCCGACATCGCCTACCACTGGAACAAGTTCGAGCGCGGCTTCGCGCGCATCATCGACATCTGGGGCGCCGACCACCATGGCTACATTCCGCGCGTCAAGGGTGCGCTGCGGGCGCTCGGCCTGGATGCCGATGCGCTCGAAGTTGCGCTGGTGCAGTTCGTCAGCCTGTTCCGCGGCAGCGCCAAGGTTTCGATGTCCACGCGCGCCGGTTCCTACGTCACGCTGCGCGAGCTGCGCGAGGAAGTCGGCAACGACGCCTGCCGTTTCTTCTACCTGCTGCGCAAGCAGGACCAGTCGCTCGATTTCGACCTCGACCTCGCCAAGTCGCAGTCGAACGACAACCCGGTCTATTACATCCAGTACGCCCATGCGCGCGTCTGTTCGGTGCTAAACCAGTGGGGCGGCGACGAAAACAGCCTCCGGCAGGCCGATCTGGCGCCGCTGACGAGCGAACGCGAACTGGCGCTGGCGGCCAAGCTGGCCGCCTTCCCGGAGCTGATCGAGAACGCCGCGCGCGACCTGGCCCCGCATGCCGTGGCCTTCTGGCTGCGCGAGCTCGCGGCGGAATTCCACGCCTGGTACAACGCCGAACGCCTGCTGGTCGAGGACGAGGCGCAAAAACGCGCTCGCCTCGCCCTGGCGGTCGCGGTGCGGCAGGTCATCAGGAACGGCCTGCGCATCCTCGGGGTCTGCGCCCCGGAGGCCATGTAACAGTCGGCGCTGGCGAGACGGCACATGAAGAACACGCAAAGCGGCGGCACCCTGCTCGGCATCGCCCTCGGGCTGCTGGCCGGCGTGCTGCTTTCCTTCGGCGTGGTCTGGTATCTCAACAAGACGCCGCTGCCCTTCGTCGAAAAGGTGGGCAAGCCCGAGCCGCCGCGCGAAGCCGGCGCCCAGCCCGTTCCCCTGCCGGGCAAGCCCGGCGACAAGCCGATCGGCAGCGAAAAGAAGTTCGAGTTCTACGACATCCTCGAAGGCAGGAAGCCGGCAACGCCTGGCGCGCCGACCGCGCAGCCGGAATCCGCGTCGGCCCCGGCCGTGGGCGGCATGTACCTGCAGGTCGGCGCCTTCCAGAACAAGGCGGATGCCGACAACCTCAAGGGCCGGCTGGCGATGCTCGGTTTCGAGGCCGGTGTGGTTGCGGGCGAGGTGGCGGACAAGGGCACGATGCATCGCGTGCGCATCGGCCCCTTCGCCAATCCGGAGGAAATGAACCGGGCACGTGCCCAGTTGTCACAGCAAGGCGTCCCGGCCACGGTGGTCCGGGCCAAGGACTAGAAAGGAACCCGCATGAAGCTTCTGAAAGTCGCGCTCGCGGCTGCCGCAATCGGCGCCCTCGCCCTGCCACCGGTGTTTGCCGCCGATCCCGTCGAGGGCCGCAATTACACCCGGCTGCAGATGCCGCAGCCGACCGAGGCGAACGGCAAGGTCGAGGTCATCGAGTTCTTCTGGTACGGCTGTTCGCACTGCGGCAAGCTCGAGCCGCTGCTCAAGTCCTGGGTCAAGCAGCTGCCGGCCGACGTCACGTTCAGGAAGGTGCCGGCCATTCTCAACGAGAGCTGGGCGCCGGGCGCGCGCCTCTACTACACGCTCGAGGCGATGAACCTGCTCGACAGGCTGAACGATGCCGTTTTCGATGCCATGCTCAACCAGCGCATCAACCTCGGCAACGAGAGCATCCTGCTCGACTGGGTGGCGAAGAAGGGCGTCGATCGCAAGGCCTTCGCCGACACCTACAAGTCCTTCACGGTCGAGACCAAGGTGCGCAAGGCGGCCGAAATGACCCAGGAGTACGGTTTCGGCGGCGTGCCGGCGCTCGTCGTCGGCGGCAAGTACAGCCCCGGTCCGGAACTGAGCTCCTACGGCCAGATGCTGCAGGTGACCGATTTCCTGATCGCCAAGAATCGCGCCGAGTTGAAGAAGCAAACGCCGGCGAAGAAAAAGTAATCCCCTGGAAACCCTGCTGCGCGTCTTTATCACCGGCGCCTCGTCGGGCATCGGCGCGGCGCTGGCCCGGCATTACGCCGCGCGTGGGGCCACTCTCGGCCTGGCCGCTCGCCGGCTCGATCTGCTGCAAGCGCTGGCCGCCGAACTGGGCGGCCCGTGCCATCTCTACCCGCTCGATGTTGCCGACGCCGCCGCGCTGCAGGCGGCCGGCGAGGATTTCATCCGCCGTGCCGGCGTGCCGGACATCGTCATCGCCAACGCGGGCGTCTCGGTCGGCACGCTGACCGAGGAGGCCGACGACCTGCCGGCCTTCCGGCGCGTGTTCGAGATCAACGTGCTGGGCATGGTGCAGACCTTCCAGCCCTTCGTCGCCGGCATGCGCGCAGCGCGGCGCGGCCGGCTCGTGGGCATCGCCTCGGTCGCCGGCATCCGCGGGTTGCCCGGAGCGGGCGCCTACTCCGCCTCCAAGGCCGCCGCCATCGCGTATCTGGAAAGCCTGCGCGTCGAGCTCTCCGGCAGCGGCGTCAAGGTCGTGACGCTCGCGCCCGGCTACATCGCCACCCCGATGACCGCGCAGAATCCTTATCCGATGCCCTTCCTGATGCCGGTCGACAAGGCGGTCGCACGCATGGCGCGGCATGTCGACAAGGGATCGCGCTTTGCGGTCATGCCCTGGCAAATGGGCATCGTCGCGGCGGTATTGAAGGGCCTGCCGCGACCGCTGTACGACCTGCTGTTCGCCCGCGCCGGCCGCAAGCCGCGCGGCAC
>CAZPIE010000067.1:0-3950 GCA_964586275.1 uncultured Methyloversatilis sp.
GGCGAAGGGGGGCGGGCCTTTTCATGATGCGGGGTGTTTCGCATCATGAAAGTTACCTCGGGTAGGCTTTTTGCGGTTGAGAACCGCAATCGCATGCAACGGCCGGCAAAACACCATGAATCGATGCTTGAACGTGAATCGGGTTGCATATAAACTCTGACCTGTATGGTCAGAATAGGGAGCGATGCGATGCACACATGGCAAATGCAGGAAGCGAAAGCGCACATGTCGGAGTTGGTCAAGCGCGCCCAGACGCAGCCTCAAGACATCACCCTGCACGGCAAGTCGGTCGCGGTCGTGATTTCGCGCGAGACCTTTGACCGTCTGTCGCAGGCGCAGGACTCGCTGGTGGACTTCATGCGTCGCTCGCCGCTCTACGGTGCGGAGGACATCGCCTTCGAGCGCGATCGAAGCGCCGCGCGCGAGGTGGCTTTTTGAGCTACCTGATCGATACCAATGTACTGTCCGAATTGCGGCGCAAGTCACCCGACCCCGGGGTGGTCGACTGGTTCTCGCAGCGGCCACCGGCCACCCTGCACCTCTCGGTCCTGACATTGGGGGAAATCCGCAAGGGCATCGAGGGCATCGGCGACGACACACGCCGGCAGTCGCTGATCGATTGGCTGGAAACCGATCTCCCGACCTTCTTTACCGGACGCATCCTCGGTGTCGATGGCGCCGTGGCTGATCGCTGGGGACGGCTGATCGCGGCAACGGGACGGCCGCTCCCGGTGATCGACAGCCTGCTGGCGGCCACCGCACTGGAACACGACCTGGTGCTGATCACCTGCAACCTCAAGGAGTTCGCGGGCCTGCCCGTGCAAGTTTTCAATCCCTGGTCGACTCGGGCCACGCCTTCATGAGCCTCTTCCTCGCCATCCTCACCCCGTTTCTCGGCGCGCCGCTGGTGGCGTGGCTGGCTCTGCGCGGCCGTCCGCAGGCGGCCTGGGCGGCGGGCGGCGTCGCGGCGCTGGCGCTCGCGCAGTTGCTGCCTGCCATGGCATCCGTGTTTGCCGGCAACACGACGGTCGAGCGCCTTGAATGGATTCCGACAGCGGGGCTCGATCTGGCTTTCCGCCTCGACGGGCTGGGACTGCTGTTTGCCCTGCTGATCCTCGGCATCGGGTTGCTGATCATCCTCTACGCGCATTACTACCTGTCGGCGCAGGACAGCCTGGGCCGCCTGTATGCCTACCTGCTGCTGTTCATGGGTTCGATGCTGGGCGTGGTGCTTTCGGAAAACCTGATCCAGTTGCTGATCTTCTGGGAGCTGACCAGCCTTTCCTCCTTCCTGCTGATCGCCTATTGGCGCAGACGGGAGTCGGCGCGGCGCGGCGCGCGGCTGGCGCTGGCCATCACGGGCGCGGGCGGGCTGGCCATGCTGGCCGGCTTCCTGCTGCTCGGCGAGATGGTCGGCAGTTACGAATTGTCCGTGGCGCTGGCCAGCGGCGACCTCATCCGCGCCCATCCGCTCTATGTGCCGACGCTGGTACTGATCCTGCTCGGCGCCTTCAGCAAGTCGGCGCAGTTCCCCTTCCATTTCTGGCTGCCGCACGCGATGGCGGCGCCGACGCCGGTGTCGGCCTACCTGCATTCGGCGACCATGGTGAAGGCCGGCGTGTTCCTGCTCGCGCGCCTGTTCCCGGCCCTTTCCGGCACGCCCGAATGGACCTGGCTGGTCGGCGGGGTTGGCGTGGCGACCTTGCTGGTCGGCGCGGTGATCGCCCTGTTCAAGCACGACCTCAAGGGCCTGCTGGCCTATTCGACCATCAGCCACCTCGGCCTCGTCACGGCGCTGTTCGGCATCGGCACGCCCCTGGCCGCCGTGGCCGGCGTGTTCCACATCATCAACCACGCCACCTTCAAGGCGGGCCTGTTCATGGCCGCCGGCATCATCGACCACGAGTGCGGCACGCGCGACATGCGGCGCCTGAACGGCCTGTGGAAATACCTGCCGCACACGGCGGTACTGGCCATGGTGGCCTCGGCGGCGATGGCCGGCGTGCCGCTCCTCAACGGCTTCCTCTCCAAGGAGATGTTCTTTGCCGAGGCGGTCGCTGCCGGAGGCGAGGGCGGCCTGGGCTGGCTGCTGCCCGCCGCGGTGACTTTCGCCGGCCTATTTGCCGTGGCTTACTCGCTGCGCTTCATCCACGACGTGTTTTTCAATGGCGCGCCGAAGGACCTGCCAAAAAAACCTCACGAGCCGCCGCGCTGGATGAAGGCGCCGGTCGAAATCCTCGTCGTCATCTGCCTTTTGGTCGGCATCTTCCCGGCCCAGACGGTCGGGCCGCTGCTGGCGGTCGCGGCCGGCGCGGTGCTGCAGGGGCCGCTGCCCGAACACAATCTGGCGCTCTGGCATGGCGTCAATCCGGCACTGTGGATGAGCGTGATCGCGCTGGTCGGTGGCGTGCTGCTCTACCTCGGGCGCAAGCCTCTCTTTGCGCTGCATGGACGCCTCGGCGGAAAGCTCGACGCCCGTGCCATTTACGAACACGGGCTCAAGGCCCTCATCGACTTCGCCCGAAGCGTGCTGCTGCGTCTCGAGGCAATCGGCCTGCAGCACCAGGCTGCAGTGCTGGTGGCGGCCGCACTGGCGCTCGGTGCTGTTGGCATGCTCGGCGCCCAGGCCCCGCTCACCGGCACGCGCCCCTTGCTGCCGGTCGACGGCGTCAGCCTGTTGGCGGCACTGACCCTGATCGGCGCCACGCTGGCCGTCGCCGTGCTGCATCGCCGGCGGCTCACCGCCCTGATCATCGTTGGCGCGGTTGGCCTCATCGTCGCTCTCGCCTTCATCAAGTTCTCCGCCCCCGACCTGGCACTGACCCAACTATCGGTCGAGGTCGTCACCATCATCCTCTTGCTGCTCGCACTCTACTTCCTGCCGCCGGAAAGCCCTGCGGAATCCTCGCAAAGTCGGCGCTGGCGGGACGGCACGATTGCGTTGCTGGCTGGCGGCGGCGCGGCCGCCGTCGCCTGGGGGGTGCTGACGCGGCCGACGAGCAATTTCGCCGACTGGTTCCTCGCCCATAGCGTGACGGGCGGCGGCGGCGCCAACGTGGTGAACGTGATCCTCGTCGACTTCCGCGGCTTCGACACCTTCGGCGAAATCACCGTGCTGGCCATCGCCGCGCTGGGTATCTTCGCCCTGCTGGACAACCTGCACCTTGCCGCACCGCGCCACGACCCCGAGGGCCGACGCTGGGACCGCGACATCCACCCGACGATCATGGCCACCTTCGCGCGCCTGTTGCTGCCGCTGGCCCTGCTGGTGTCGGTGTTCATCTTCCTGCGCGGCCACAATCTTCCCGGCGGCGGCTTCATCGCCGGGCTGATCACCGCCATCGCGCTGATCATGCAATACCTCGCCAACGGCGTGGCCTGGACGCAGGTGCGCCTGCCGGCGCACACCCACCCGTGGATCGCCGCCGGCCTCGTCATCGCGCTGCTCACCGGCATGGCGAGCTGGCTGTTCGGCCGCCCCTTCCTCACCTCGGCCTTCGGCCATCCGACGCTGCCGCTGATCGGCGAATTGCCGCTGGCCTCGGCGATGGCCTTCGACCTCGGCGTCTATCTGGTGGTCGTCGGCGCGACCCTGCTGATCCTCATCAACCTCGGCATGGCGCACTCGGCGAGCCATGAGGAAGACCATGCCAGGGAGGGCGCATGGAGGCCCTGATCGCCCTGTCCATCGGCGTGCTGACCGGCTGCGGCGTGTATCTCGTCCTGCGCGCCCGGACATTCCCGGTCGTGCTCGGCCTCACGCTGATGTCCTACGCGGTCAATCTCTTTTTGTTCGCCGCCGGCCGCCTGGTCGTCGGCCAGCCGCCGGTGATCGGCGGCGGCGCCTACACCGACCCGCTGCCGCAGGCGCTGGTGCTGACCGCCATCGTCATCGGCTTCGCCATGACCGCCTTCGTGATCATGCTGGCGCTGCGCGCACGCGCCGAACT
>CAZPIE010000067.1:4050-7948 GCA_964586275.1 uncultured Methyloversatilis sp.
CGCCGCCGCGCTGCTGCTGGCGCTGCGCGATCTGCCGATGGCGGCGCGGCGCTGGATCGCCGTGATCTCGGTACTGGCGCAGATCGCCATCGCCGTCGCCATGCTGATGGCCGTGGCGGGCGGCGAGATTCTCGTCTATCGCCTCGGCGACTGGCCGGCGCCCTGGGGCATCGTGCTGGTGGCCGACCGGCTGGCGGCCTGGCTGTTGCTGACCGCCACGCTGCTGGCCCTGTTCGCGGCGATCCATGCCGGCGACGGCGCCGACCGGCTGGGCCGGCATTTCCACGTGCTGTTCCAGATGCAGTTGTTCGGCATCGCCATGGCCTTTCTCACCGGCGACCTGTTCAACCTGTTCGTTGCCTTCGAAATCCTGCTGATCGCCTCCTACGGCCTGCTGCTGCATGGCGGCGGCCCGGCGCGGGTGCGCGCCGGCCTGCATTACGTGGTCCTCAACCTGATCGGCTCGACGCTGTTCCTGTTCGCCGCCGGTCTGATCTACGCCAGCCTCGGCACCCTCAACATGGCCGACATCGCCCGCCAGGCGGCGACGGTCGCCCCGGAGAACCTTGGTCTCGCGCGCGCCGGCGGGCTGCTGCTGTTCGCCGTGTTCGGTCTCAAGGCGGCGCTGCTGCCGTTGTTCCTCTGGTTGCCGGGCGCTTACGTCCACACCAGCGCGCCGGTGGCGGCGTTGTTCGCCATCATGACCAAGGTGGGCGCGTATGCGCTGCTGCGCGCCGACACGCTGCTGTTCGGGCCGGATTCCGGCGCCTTGGCCGGCCTGTACGAAGCCTGGCGCCTGCCGCTGGCGTTGGCCACGCTCGCCGTCGGCATGATCGGCGCGCTCGCGGCGCCGAACCTCGCCCGGCTCGCCGCCTGGCTGGTGATCGCCTCGATCGGCCTGCTGCTGACCGCTTTCTCCGCCGGCACCGCGGGCATCGGCGCCGGCCTCTATTACCTGCCGCACAGCACCTTCGCCGCCGCGCTGCTGTTCCTGCTGGCCGAAGCGTTCAAACGGCGCCGTCCCGCCGGCGCCGACTTTTTCACGCCGGAACGCGACCTGCCGCGCCACGCGCTGTGGGGCGGGCTGTTCTTCTTCGCCGCCGTCGCGGCCGCCGGGCTGCCGCCGCTCTCCGGCTTCCTCGCCAAGTTCATGATCCTGCGCGCGGCGCAGTGGGAGGCATGGGTGGCGATCCTGCTCGCCGCGCTGTTCGGCGCCATCGCCCTGGCGCGCGCCGGCAGCGCGCTGTTCTTCAGCACCCGCACGGTCGAAGCGCCACCGGTCGGAGCGCCCGCCCTGCCGGTGGACCAGCGTCCCGGCGAAGCGGCCGACCCGCCCAGCGGCCCGCGCGAACTGGCTGCCATCCTCGGTCTGGTCGGCCTGATCCTGGCGCTGACCCTCGCCGCCGGCCCGGCGGCGCGCTTTGCCGGCCACATCGCGTTGCAGCTCTCCGCACCCGAGTTGTATATCCACGCCGTGCTGGGAAGGACCGAAGAATGAGGCGCTGGCTGCCGCATCCGCTGCTGACCCCGGTGCTGGCCAGCGTCTGGCTGCTGCTCAACAACAGCCTGGAACCCGGGCAGATCCTGCTCGGCCTGCTGCTGGGCTGGGCCATTCCGCGCTTCACGCTGCCCTTCTGGCCGGAGCGCGTGCGCTTTTATTCGCTCCGCGCGGCGGCGCGCTTCGCCGCCGTCTTCCTGCACGACGTGGTGATCGCCAATCTCGCCGTGGCCCGCCTGATCCTCGCCGGGCCGCGCCGCCTGCGCCCCTGCTTCGTCACCGTGCCGCTCGACCTCACCAACGAGCTGGCGATCAGCCTGCTGGCCAACACCATCTGCCTGACCCCCGGCACCGTGTCGGCGCGGCTGTCCGAAGACCGCCGCACGCTGCTGGTGCATGCCCTCGATTGCGCCGATCCGGCTGCACTGGTCAACGGGATCAAGCAGCGTTTCGAGGCCCCCCTGAAGGAGATACTGGAATGCTGACGTTTTCCCTGAACATCGCCTTCGCGCTGGTGGCGGCCGCCTTCGCCATGAGCTTTCATCGTCTGCTGGCCGGCCCCTCGGCGCCCGACCGCATCCTTGCGCTCGACACGCTCTACATCAACGCCATCGCCCTGCTGGTGCTGCTCGGTATCGCCCTCGCCAGCCCGCTCTACTTCGAGGCCGCGCTGCTGATCGCGCTGATGGGTTTCGTCGGCACCGTGGCGCTGTGCAAGTTCCTGCTGCGCGGAGACATCATCGAATGAGCGCCGCCGTCGAAATCCTGTTGTCCTTCCTGGTGCTCGCCGGGGCGATATTCACCTTCATCGGCTCGCTCGGCCTCGTTCGCCTCAAGGATTTCTACACGCGCCTGCACGGCCCGACCAAGGCCACCACGCTCGGCGTCGGCTGCCTGCTGGTCGCCTCGTCGCTGTTCTTCAGCCTGACCACCGACAGCATCAGCCTGCACGAAATCCTCGTCACCCTCTTTCTGTTCATCACCGCGCCGGTTTCGGCCCATCTGCTCGCCAAGGCGGCATTGCACCGGCAACTGCCCTCCCTGGCGCCGCCGCCCGACGCCGAACCCCCGCCGCGCACCGGCAAACAGGAATAGCGTCTGCGCCGTCCATCGCTCCCCTCAGCCCGTGCCGCACACGACCAGCACGTCGCTCTGCGCCTCCTCCAGCACATGCCTGGTGACGCTGCCGAGCAGCAGGTCCTCGGTGATGTTCGCGCCGTGCTTGCCCATCACGATCAGGTCGCAATTGCGCTCCTGCTCCTGCTCGATGACCCGCTGCGAAGGGTCGCCGTGCACGACCAGCGGGCTGTAGTCGCCGATGGCGAGCCCGGCTTCGGCGGCGATGCGCCGCATGTTGCGCAGGGCTTCCTCGCGGGCCGCGTCGCGGTATTGCTGGATCACGGCTTCATCGACCCCGGCATAGGTCAGCTTGCCTTCGAAAGGCGCCTCGTAGGCATGCAACAGCACAATGTCGGCGCCGGGCGCAACCTGGCACGTCAACTGGATGGCGCGCACCGACAGCGGCGAGAAATCGACCGGGATCAGCGCGCGCCGATAGGCTTCGAGCGCCGCCTGCTTGACGATCAACACCGGATGGCGCCGGCTCTTGCGCAGCAGCCGCGAGGCGGTCGAGCCCAGCAGGTAATGCCGCAGGAAGTCGCCGCCGCGCGCGCCCAGCACGAGCAGGTCGATGCCCAGCGCTTCGGCCTGTTCGACGATGGTGGCAAGCGGCCTCCCGATGACGATGCGGGCCTGGGCCGGCAGTCCGTGCTTGCGCGCCGGCTCGGCCAGTTGTTGCAGCAAGGTCTCGCGCGCCTGTTCCTCGAGCTTCTGCTTGACCTGCGTCAGGTCATCGCCCAGCCACTCGCGCAGGGTATCCAGCGCTTCGAGTTCCAGCGCATGCATGACGCAGTAGTCGGCCTTGGCGGCCGCGGCAATATGGAAGCCGCGCTCCACCGCGTGACGCGCGGGCGCGGAGAGGTCGGTGGCGGCAAGGACGCGGGCGAGCGGTTTCATGACGGGGTCTCCTCCTTGGAGCGGATCAGATCGGTGAGCGTTTCGACGGCGTAATCGACGGCGTTGCGCAACGGGTAGAGGATGGTGGGCGCGCCCAGTTGCTTCAGGGCGAGGCCGTCGGCCTCCTCGCGCGCGACGATCGCCACTTCGCCGGGATACCGGTGTTCGCGCAGGGCCTGCAGCAAGCCGCGATTGGAGGCGATGTCGGGCAGCGTGCTGATGACCCAGCGGCTCCGGGCGAGCGGCAGACTTTCGAGGAACTCGGATGCCTCGCCGTCGCCATAGCGCACGGGCAGTCCCCGACGCCGCATCGTCCGCGCCACCTCCGGATCGAATTCGACGCCGAGCACCTTCAGGCCGGCTTCCTTGAGGCCCAGCGCCAGC
>CAZPIE010000068.1:0-3263 GCA_964586275.1 uncultured Methyloversatilis sp.
CCCTGTTGTTGTTTTCAGCCCTGGAGCTCTACGCATGCCGGTGATCACGCTGCCCGATGGTTCGAAACGCGAATATCCGCAACCGCTGACGGTCGCGGAAGTGGCCGCCTCGATCGGCGCCGGCCTGGCCAAGGCCGCGCTGGCGGGCAAAGTGGATGGCAAGCTGGTCGATACCTCCTACCGCATCGAGAACGACGCCGCGCTCGCCATCGTCACCGACAAGGACGCCGAGGGCGTCGAGATCATCCGCCATTCCACCGCGCACCTGCTGGCCTATGCCCTCAAGGAAATGATCCCCGAAGCGCAGGTGACCATCGGCCCGGTGATCGACAAGGGCTTCTACTACGACTTCGCCTGCCGGCCGCTGACGATGGACGATCTGGCGGCGCTCGAGAAGCGCATGGTCGAGCTGGCGAAAAAGGATTTCCCCGTCACCCGCGAAGTCTGGCCGCGCGACCGGGCCGTCGAGTTCTTCAAGGGCATCGGCGAGCACTACAAGGCCGAACTGATCGCCGCGATTCCCGCCGGCGAGGACGTTTCGCTCTACCGCGAGGGCGACTTCATCGACCTCTGCCGCGGCCCCCACGTGCCCTCGACCGGCAAGCTTAAGCACTTCAAGCTGATGAAGGTGGCCGGCGCCTACTGGCGCGGCGATGCCAAGAACGCGCAACTGCAGCGCGTCTATGGCACGGCCTGGGCGAAGAAGGAAGAGCTCGACGCCTACCTGCACATGCTCGAAGAAGCCGAAAAGCGCGACCACCGCAAGCTCGGCCAGCAGCTCGACCTGTTCCATTTCCAGGATGAGGCGCCCGGCTCGGTGTTCTGGCATCCGCACGGCTGGCGTCTGTTCCTCGACCTGATCGGCTACATGCGCGGCCGCCAGGAAGCGGCCGGTTATGTCGAGGTGAACACGCCGGACGTGATGGACCGTGCGCTGTGGGAGTTGTCCGGCCACTGGCACAACTACCGCGACCACATGTTCACGACGCAGACCGAGGATGAGCGCATCTTCGCGCTGAAGCCGATGAACTGTCCGGGCGGCGTTGCGCTGTTCAAGCAGGGCATCAAGAGCTACCGCGACCTGCCGCTGCGCATGGCCGAGTTCGGCAAGGTGCATCGCTATGAGCCCTCCGGCGCGCTGCACGGCCTGCTGCGCGTGCGCCACTTCACCCAGGACGATGCCCATATCTTCTGCACCGAAGAGCAGATGGAGCAGGAGTGCAAGGACGTCGTCGCCCTGATCATGGACATTTACAAGGACTTCGGCTTCGCCGATGTGCGCATCAAGCTGTCGACGCGCCCCGAGAAGCGCATCGGCGGCGACGCGACCTGGGACACGCTGGAGGCGGCGCTGTCCAACGCGCTCGACCACATGGGCATGAGCTATGAGCTGTTCCCCGGCGAGGGCGCCTTCTATGGCCCGAAGCTCGAGTTCGTGCTGCGCGACGCCATCGGCCGCGACTGGCAGTGCGGTACGCTGCAGGTCGACATGAACCTGCCGGAGCGTTTCGACATCCACTATGTCGCCGCCGACAACACGCACAGGCGGCCGGTGATGCTACACCGCGCGCTGTTCGGGTCGCTGGAGCGCTTCGCCGGCATTCTCATCGAGCATCATGCCGGCGCGCTGCCGCTCTGGCTGGCCCCGGTGCAGGCCGTCGTCATGAACATTTCGGAAGCGCAGGCCGACTACGCCGAAGCTGTGGCGAAAAAGTTGCGCGAAGCCGGCTTCCGCGTCGATTGCGATTTGCGCGGCGAAAAAATTAACTATAAAATTCGCGAACATAGCTTGTTGAAGCGGCCTTATCTCGTCGTCGTCGGCGACAAGGAAAAGGCTGCGGGGTTGGTCGCCGTACGTTCGCGCGATGCGCGTGATGCCCGGGGCAATCAGGATCTCGGGCAGATGTCCCAGGATGCATTGATTGAGCGCCTGTTGCAGGAACGCGCAAGCAAGGGCGTGGCGGCCTGATTTTCGATTATTAGGAGACTTGAACCATCGCCCAGGAAAAGACGCAGCGCGTCAACGAAGAGATAACGGCCCCCGAAATCCGTTTGGTCGGGGTGGACGGCGCACAGCTTGGTATCGTGACTGCGCGTCAGGCGCTGCAAATGGCGGAAGAGGCGGCAGTCGACCTGGTCGAAATCGCGCCGATGGCAACACCGCCCGTCTGCCGCCTGATGGATTTCGGCAAGTTCAAGTATCAGGAAGCGAAACGCGCCGCGGAGGCCAGGAAGAAGCAGAAGATCGTCGAGGTCAAGGAAATCAAGTTTCGTCCCGGCACGGACGAGAACGATTACCAGATCAAGATGCGCAACGTCGTCAAGTTTCTCGGGGAAGGCGACAAGGCGAAGATCACCTTGCGTTTCCGGGGCCGCGAAATGGCCCACCAGGAAATCGGCATGCGCGTGCTGGAACGGATCAAGACCGAACTCGAGAATCAGGCCGTCGTCGAGCAGTTTCCCAAGATGGAAGGCCGCCAGCTGATCATGGTGCTGGCGCCCTCGAAGAAGCAGGCGAAGCATTAAGCAGCGAACAGCAGCAAGCAGTACCCGGTTGTAACAAGCGGTCGTGGGTTGTCGAAGCGTTCCCGGATCGGGAGCCACCCGGCGCCGTGTCAAAAAGGAGATCTTCGATGCCGAAGATGAAAACCAAGAGCGGGGCCGCCAAGCGCTTCAAGCTGCGCGGGTCCGGCAGCATCAAGCGTGGCTGCGCTTTCAAGCGCCACATCCTCACCAAGAAAACCACCAAGAGCAAGCGCCAGCTGCGCGGCATGCAGACCGTGCACGAGTCGGACAAGCAGTCCATTCGCGCCATGTTGCCGAACAGCTAAGGAGACGAGGCCATGTCAAGAGTCAAACGGGGTGTAACGGCGCGCGCGCGCCACAAGAAGGTTCTCGCCCAGGCCAAGGGTTTCCGCGGCCGCCGGAATAACGTCTATCGCATCGCCAAAGAGGCGGTGATGAAGGCGGGCCAGTACCAGTATCGCGACCGCCGTCAAAGAAAGCGCCAGTTCCGCGCCCTGTGGATCGCCCGTATCAACGCCGGCGCCCGCGAGCTGGGCATGAAGTACAGCACCCTGATGAACGGCCTCAAGAAGGCTTCCATCGAGGTGGATCGCAAGGTGCTGGCCGACCTGGCCGTCTTCGACAAGCCGGCCTTCGCCGCGCTCGCGAACCAGGCCAAGGCCAAGCTCGGCGCCTGACCGCAAGCCCAGCGAAAAGGGGAGGCGCTCATTGCAACCGAGCGCCTCCCTTTTTTACGC
>CAZPIE010000068.1:3363-4839 GCA_964586275.1 uncultured Methyloversatilis sp.
AATCGGTATGGATAAGCTCGAACAACTCGTCACGCAGGCCACGGCCGCTTTCGCCGCCGCGACCGAGCTGGCGCGCCTCGAAGACGTCAAGGCCGCCTACCTCGGCAGTCAAGGCTCGCTGACCGCCCTGCTCAAGGGCCTCGGCAGGCTGCCGCCCGAGGAACGCAAGAGCGCCGGCGCCGCGATCAACGCCGCCAAGAACCGCATCGAAGCCGCGCTGGCCGCACGGCGCGATGAACTGAAAAATGCCCAGCTCGCCGCCCGGCTGGCGTCCGAATCGCTCGACGTCACGCTGCCCGGCCGCGGCCAGGCGCGCGGCAGCATCCACCCGGTGATGCGCACCCTCGAGCGCATCGAGCAGCTGTTCCGCTCGATCGGTTTCGAAGTCGCCGACGGTCCCGAGATCGAAACCGACTGGCACAACTTCACGGCATTGAACACGCCCGAGAACCACCCGGCGCGCTCGATGCACGACACCTTCTACCTGCTGGACGAACAGGGCAGGGTGCGCGAGGACGTCCTGCTGCGCACCCACACCAGCCCGGTGCAGATCCGCAGCATGCTGGCCCACGTCGAGAAATTCAAACATCTCGACACGCTGCCCGAGATCCGCGTGATCTGCCCCGGCCGCGTGTATCGGGTGGATTCGGATGCCACGCACTCGCCGATGTTCCACCAGGTCGAAGGCCTGTGGGTGGGCGAGCAGGTCAGCTTCGCCGACCTGAAGGGCGTGGTGGCCGATTTCCTGCGCCGCTTCTTCGAGAGCGACGATTTGAAAGTCCGTTTCCGTCCCTCCTTCTTCCCCTTCACCGAGCCCTCGGCGGAGATCGACGTCGCCTTCATGAGCGGCACGCTCGAAGGGCGCTGGCTGGAGATCGCCGGCTGCGGCATGGTGCATCCCAATGTGTTGCGCTTTGGCGGCATCGACCCCGAGAAATACACCGGCTTCGCCTTCGGCATGGGCCCGGACCGCCTGACCATGCTGCGCTACTCTATCCCCGACCTGCGCCTGTTCTTCGACGGCGACCTGCGCTTCCTCTCCCAGTTCCAGTAAAGCCGATCGAGCATGCAATTCTCCGAATCCTGGCTGCGCGCCCTCGTCAATCCGCCGCTCTCCACCGAAGAGCTATGCCACCTGCTCACCATGGCCGGCCTCGAGGTCGAGGAGTGCCGTCCCGTCGCAGCCGACTTTGCCAACGTGGTCGTCGCGCGCATCCTCAGCGCCGAAAAGCATCCCGACGCCGACAAGCTGAAGCTGTGTTCCGTCGATACCGGCGAGCACGGAATTCTCCAGATCGTCTGCGGCGCGCCCAACGCGGCTGCCGGCCTGATCGTGCCCTGCGCGCTGGTCGGCGCCAGGCTGCCGGGCATCGAGATCAAGAAGGCCAAGGTGCGCGGCGTCGAAAGCCACGGCATGCTGTGCTCGGCCCGCGAACTGGGCCTCTCCGAGGACCACGGCGGCCTGCTGACGCTGCC
>CAZPIE010000068.1:4939-7739 GCA_964586275.1 uncultured Methyloversatilis sp.
GATGCGCCCATCGGCCGGAGCGTGCGCGAGTACCTGAACCTCGACGACAGGCTGATCACCCTCAAGCTCACGCCCAACCGCGCCGACTGCCTCTCGCTCACCGGCATCGCCCGCGAAGTGGCCGCGCTCACCGGCGCGCCCCTCACGCTACCGAAGATCGAACCGGTTGCGCCGGTCATCGACGCCACGCGCGCCGTGGTGCTCGACGCCCCCGCCGCCTGCCCGCGCTACTGCGGCCGCATCGTGCGCGGCGTGAACAGCAAGGCTGCCACGCCCGACTGGATGAAGCAGCGCATCGAACGCTGCGGCGTGCGCTCCATCTCCGCGCTGGTCGATGTCACCAACTATGTGATGCTGGAATTGGGCCAGCCTTTGCATGCCTTCGACGATGCCGAACTCGAAGGCGCGATCCATGTGCGCTATCCGCAGGCCGGCGAGCAACTCTTGCTGCTCAACGGGCAGACCGTCACGCCGACGGCAGACACCGCGCTGATCGCCGACGAGAAAAAGCCGCTGGCGCTGGCCGGCATCATGGGCGGCGAGCACTCGGGCATCAATGATGCGACGACCGACCTGTTCCTCGAGAGCGCCTGCTTCGCGCCCGCCGCCATCGCCGGCAAGGCGCGTGCGCTGGGCTTCGGCTCCGACGCGTCCTACCGCTACGAGCGCGGTGTGGACTTCGAACTGCAGCGCCGCGCCATCGAGCGCGCCACGCGGCTGATCATCGACATCTGCGGCGGCCGGCCTGGTCCTGTCGTCGAGGCCGTCGCCAGCGCGCAGCTGCCCCGGCGTGCCCCGGTGCGCCTGCGCCTGTCGCGTGTCGCCCGCGTGCTGGGCATCGAGCTCGGCCATGCCCAGATCGAGAAGCTCGTCGCCGGCATGGGCTTCGGCTATGAGCGCCAGGGCGACGATTGGGTCGTCACCCCGCCTTCGTACCGCTTCGACATCGCGATCGAAGAAGACCTGATCGAGGAGATCGCCCGCATCCACGGCTACGACAACATCCCCGCGCCGCCCCCTACCGCGCGCTGCGAGATGCTGCCGCTGCCCGAGGACCGGCGTACGCCGATGCAGCTGCGCCGCCTGCTGGCCGAGCGCGGTTTCCACGAGGTGGTGAACTACAGCTTCGTCGAAGCCGCCTGGGAAGCCGACTTTGCCGGCAATGACGCGCCGGCGCAGTTGATACGGCTCGCCAACCCGATCGCCAGCCAGATGGCCGTGATGCGCTCCAGCCTGATCGGCGGCCTGGTCGGCACGCTGGTCGGCAACCTCAAACGCCAGACCGGCCGCGTGCGCGTCTTCGAGCTGGGCCGCTGCTTCATCCGGGACGCCGCACAGGATACCGGCTACCGTCAGCCGCTGCGCGTCGCCGCGCTGGCCGCCGGCCCGGCCCTGCCCGAGCAGTGGGGCACGCCAAGCCGCGCCGCCGACTTCTTCGACCTCAAGGGCGACCTCGAAGCCATCTTCGCCCCGCGCCGCCTGGCCTTCGAACGCGCCAGCCATCCCGCGTTGCATCCGGGCCGCTCCGCCCGCGTGCTGCTCGATGGCCAGGAAATCGGCGTGCTCGGCGAGATCCACCCGCGCTGGCGCCAGAAATACGAACTCGGCGATCCGGCAGTGGTGTTCGAAATCGAACTCGCCGCGCTGCTGGCGACGCCGCTGCCGATCTATCACGAGCTGTCGCGCTTCCCGGCCGTGGTGCGCGACATCGCGCTGGTCGTGCCGCAGCAGTGCGAAGTCGCCGCGCTGCTGGCCGCGCTGCAGGCGGCCGCGCCCGGGTTTGTGCGCGAAATACAACTGTTCGACGTCTATCAGGGCAAGGGAGTCGCGGCGGATTGCAAGAGTCTTGCCTTCCGCGTCGCGATGCAAGATACTCGCAGGACTTTGGCGGACAGCGATGCCGACGCCGCGCTGGCCAGCCTGCTGGCGGCCGCGCAGGCGCGTTTCGGCGCAACGTTGCGCTGCCAGGGGAGGACATAACAAGATGACAATGACGAAAGCGGACCTGGCCGATCTCCTGTTCGAGAAGGTGGGGCTGAACAAGCGCGAGGCCAAGGACATGGTCGAGGCCTTCTTCGAGGAAGTGCGCACCGCGCTCGAAACCGGCGACAGCGTCAAGCTTTCCGGCTTCGGCAACTTCCAGCTGCGCGACAAGCCGCAGCGCCCGGGCCGCAATCCCAAGACCGGCGAGGAAATCCCGATCACCGCGCGCCGCGTCGTCACCTTCCACGCCAGCCACAAGCTCAAGGCCACCGTCGAGGCGACGGCCCATGACAACGTCCAGCACGGATAAGACCGCGCATGCGGAGCTGCCGCCGATCCCGGCGAAGCGCTACTTCACCATCGGCGAAGTCAGCGAGCTGTGCGGGGTCAAACCCCATGTGCTGCGCTACTGGGAACAGGAATTCACGCAGCTCAAGCCCGTCAAGCGGCGCGGCAACCGGCGCTACTACCAGCACCACGAGGTGCTGCTGGTGCGGCGCATCCGCCAGCTGCTCTACGACGAAGGCTTCACCATCAGCGGCGCGCGCAACCGGCTCGACGAACCGGCCGCCAAGCATGCAGCCATCCAGGTGCCCGCGCCATCGCCCGCGGCCGGCGGCTTCTCGCTGCGTGCGGAATTGTTGGGCATCATCGAGCTTCTGCGCGTCTGATTGGGCTATAATCCGCGCCTCGTGTCGGGGCGTAGCGCAGCCTGGTAGCGCACTTGCATGGGGTGCAAGGGGTCGCGAGTTCGAATCCCGCCGCCCCGACCAGTAATACCAAGGGTTTCCAGTCACAAGCTGGAAACCCTTTTTAC
>CAZPIE010000069.1:0-7675 GCA_964586275.1 uncultured Methyloversatilis sp.
CACGCTGGCCCTCGTCAAGGAACGTCTCGACCGCTACGAAAAGCTGATGCGGCTGGACAAGCCCATCGGCATCCTGCTGCTGCTGTGGCCGACGCTGTGGGCGATGTGGATCGCGGCGGATGGCCGACCGCACTGGATGATCGTCTGGATCTTCGTGCTCGGCACGGTGCTGATGCGCTCGGCCGGCTGCGTCGTCAACGACTACGCCGACCGCGATTTCGATCCGCATGTCGAGCGCACGAAAGCCCGGCCGCTCGCCGCGCGCACGGTGAGCGTGCGCGAAGCCTTCATGCTCTGCGGGTTTCTGGTGCTGTGCGCCTTCCTGCTGATCCTGCCGATCCTGACGCCGCTGCTGTTCGGGCTCGCCGTCCTCGCGCTGTTCCTCGCCGGCAGCTATCCCTTCACCAAGCGCTTCTTCGCGATTCCGCAGGCCTATCTCGGCGTCGCGTTCGGCTTCGGCATCCCGATGGCTTTCGCCGCGATCCGGGGCGAGGTGCCGCCGCTCGCGTGGCTGATGCTCGCCGCCAACATCTTCTGGGCGATCGCCTACGACACCGAGTACGCCCTGGTCGACATCGAGGACGACCGGAAGATCGGCATCCGCACCTCGGCGCTGACCTTCGGAAGATTCGACATCGCCATCATCATGCTCTGCTACGCCGCCGCGCTGGCGCTACTCGGCTATATCGGCTGGCAACTCGGCTTCGGCTTGCCCTATGCGGCCGGGCTGGCGGTGGCGACCGGCATCGCGGGCTACCACTACACACTGATCCGCGGCCGCGAGCGTATGCGTTGCTTCAAGGCCTTTTTGCACAACAACTGGTTCGGCGCCGCCGTCTTCGCCGGCATCGTGGCCGACTACTGGATAAATCAATGAACGCCGCCCACGACCTGCGCGAATTCATCGACCATCTCGCCGCGCGCGGCGAACTCAAGCGCATCGCCGTGCCGGTCGATCCGAAGCTGGAGATGACCGAGATCGCCGACCGCGTGCTGCGCGCCGGCGGACCGGCGCTGCTGTTCGAGAAACCCAAATCCGGCGACATGCCCCTGCTGGCCAACCTGTTTGGCACGCCGCAGCGCGTGGCGCTCGGGATGGGCGCCGAGGGTGACGGTGGGGATTGGCAGACCTCGCTGCGCGAAGTCGGCAAGCTGCTTGCCTACCTCAAGGAACCGGAGCCGCCCAAGGGTCTGCGCGATGCCTGGGAGAAGCTGCCCATTCTCAAGCAGGTGCTCAACATGGCGCCGAAGATGGTTTCCTCGGCGCCCTGCCAGGAGATCGTCTGGGAAGGTAGCCAGGTCGACCTGTCGCGCCTGCCGGTGATGACCTGCTGGCCCGGCGACGCGGCGCCGCTGATCACCTGGGGCCTGACGGTGACGCGCGGCCCCAACAAGACGCGCCAGAACCTCGGCATCTACCGCCAGCAGGTCATCGCGCCGAACAAGCTGATCATGCGCTGGCTCGCCCATCGCGGCGGCGCGCTGGATTTCCGCGACCATTGCCAGAAGCATCCCGGCACGCCCTTCCCGGTCGCGGTGGTGCTCGGCTGCGATCCGGCGACCCTCCTCGGCGCGGTGACGCCGGTGCCGGATACGCTGTCCGAATACCAGTTCGCCGGCCTGCTGCGCGGCGGCAAGACCGAGCTGACGAAGTGCCTCGGCTCCGACCTGCAGGTGCCGGCGCGCGCCGAGATCGTGCTCGAAGGAGTAATCCATCCGGGCGAAGTCGCGCTCGAAGGGCCTTATGGCGACCACACCGGCTACTACAACGAACAGGCCGAGTTCCCGGTCTTCACCATCGAGCGCATGACGCTGCGCCGCGATCCGATCTACCACTCGACCTATACCGGCAAGCCGCCCGACGAGCCGGCGATGCTCGGCGTGGCGCTCAACGAGGTCTTCGTGCCGCTGCTGCAAAAGCAGTTTCCCGAGATCGCCGACTTCTACCTGCCGCCGGAAGGCTGCTCCTACCGCCTCGCGGTGGCGAGCCTGAAGAAGCAGTACCCCGGCCACGCCAAGCGCGTGATGTTCGGCATCTGGAGCTTCCTGCGCCAGTTCATGTACACCAAGTTCATCATCGTGGTGGACGACGACATCGACGTGCGCGACTGGAAGGAAGTGATCTGGGCCATGACGACCCGTGTCGATGCGGCACGCGACACCCTGATCGCGGAAAACACCCCGATCGACTACCTCGACTTCGCCTCGCCGGTCGCCGGGCTGGGCAGCAAGATGGGCATCGACGCGACCAACAAATGGCCGGGCGAAACCCAACGCGAGTGGGGCCGGACTATCATCATGGATGCCGGCGTCAAGCAACGCGTCGACGAACTTTGGACTCAACTTGGACTTTAATCATGGCCGACTTTGACCAGAACGGTGAAATCATCCGCAGCAACCGTGACGATGGACTCGACGGCGCGCGGGCATGGTGCCACATCATGTACGGCCTGCACGCGCTCTCGGCGCTTTCGGGCATCCTCACCTCGGCCTCGATCATCGGCGCCTTCGTCTTCGGCTGGCCGTCGATCATCGCCGTGATCATCAACTACGTGACGCGCGGCAACGTGCGCGGCAGCTGGCTCGACACGCACTGGCGCTGGCAGCTGCGCAGCTTCTGGTATGCGGCACTGTGGCTGCTGGTCGCCGGCTTGCTGACCGTGACGCTGATCGGCATTCCGGCCGCGATCCTGGTGATCGCCATCACCGGCCTCTGGGTGCTGTATCGCGTCATCCGTGGCTGGACGGCGCTGGTCGGCCGCAATCCGATGCCCGTTCCGGCAGGCTAAGGCACTGGCCGCGCCCCTTGCCGAAGGGCGACAGGTAGCGTCCCCACAGCCGGGCGATCGGCGGCAGGCTGGCGATCGACACGAAATCCAGGGCCCCGGGAATCGTCCCGCGCCACCCGTCGACGGCGCGCCGGATGCCCTCGATGCCGAGCGCCATCGCGGCGAAGGCGAACGGCAGCGTCAGAAAGCGCCGTGCCATAGTCCGTCGAGCAGTGCGTCGAAGGCCGGCTGGGCCTGCGCGGCGTTCGGATGGTTGACGATGAACACGACGATATGTCGCCGCTTGCCTTTATCGAGCAGGTAGCCGGCGATGCCGCGCACGCCGTCGAGCGAGCCGGTCTTCAGATGCGCCTGCCCGGCGTAGCGGACGCCGTTGTAGCGCTTCTTCGCCGTGCCGTCGAGGGCGACGATCGGCAGCGAGGCCATCAACTCCGGCATGACCGGGCTGGCCCACGCGGCCGCGAGCAGTTGCGCGAGGTGGTCGGCGGAGATGCGCTCGCGGCGCGAGAGGCCCGAGCCGTTGTCGAGCACCAGTTCGGGAAATTCGAGGCCCTTCTTGGCGAGCCAGTCGCGAATGTTTTTGTCCGCAAGTGCCGTCTCGCCAGAACCGACAACATTGGCCCCCCTCGCTCGCAACCCCGGCTCGCTGCCCCCCACAGGGGGGGCGTCGGCTCGGGGCGGCCCTTCGCCGACTTTGTTGGCCCCCCTCGCTCGCAACCCCGGCTCGCTGCCCCCCACAGGGGGGGCGTCGGCTCGGGGCGGCCCTTCGCCGACTTGTCTTCCAAGGGTCAGGAATAGTTGTCTGGCCATCACGTTGTTCGAATACTTGTTGATGTCGCGCACCAGTTCGCCGAGCGGAGGCGATTCGCTGGCGGCGAGGAGGATGGCGCTGGCCGGCGCGGCGCGGTCACGCAGTTGTCCGGAAAACTCGCCGCCGAGTTCGCGCCACAGCCGCGTGAATACGCCGTGCAGCAGCGGCCCGTTCGCCAGGCCGGCGAGGTGCCAGCGCTTCTCGCCGCAACTGCGCGGATAACTGCCGGAGAGCGTCAGCCGGCTCGGCGTCAGCCGCGCTTCGAGGCGCTCGCGCCAGTCGCCGCAGGCGCCGTTTTCGCCGAGCTGCAACTTGTTGACGATCTCGAAGCCGGCCGGCAGCGGATCGGCCAGCACGCGCACCGTCTGCTGTTCGGGCGCCAGCGTCAGGTGCAGCGTGGCGAAGTTGAACAGCAGCGCGTCCGGGCCGACGTTGTAGGGGCGCAGCAGCTTGCCGTCGAAGGCGGCCGGATCGTGGTCGATGGGCGCGAAGGCGCCGCGGTCGATGACGAGGTCGCCGCGGATCTCGCGCAGCCCGCGGCCGCGCAGCTCGCGCAGCAGCAGCCAGAGCCGGTCGTAGGTCAGTTTCGGGTCGCCGCTGCCGCGCAGCGTCAGGTCGCCGGAGAGCACGCCCTGGCTGTCGGGCACACTATCGGCGAGCGCCTCGGTGCGCCAGGTGTAGGCGGGGCCGAGCAACTCCAGCCCGGCGGTCGTGACGACGAGCTTCATCAGCGAAGCCGGATTCATTGCCGCGTCGCCGCGGTGGCGCACAGAAGCCTTTTCGCTGTCGACGGGGCGCACGACGACAGCGACCGCCTGGGACGGAATGCCGGCCGCCTTGAGCGCCTGCTGCACGGCGGGCGGCAGGCCGCCGGGTTCGGTGGCGCCGCCGGGCGGCGCGGCGACCAGGGTCGCGAAAAGCAGCAGCAAGGCGCGGATCATATGACGATGTAGCGGCGATCCGCCTCGATGCGCTCGATGGCGGCGCGGGCTTCGGCGTTGTCGATCCTGACGAGCATGACCGTCCAGTGGCGCTGGTCGCGCCCGACGAGCTCGACGAAGCGCAAGGCGTCGGCGTCCCTTTGCGCGGCGCCCTCCGCGATGACGCCGAACCGGTCGATCCGGTAATGCAGGGTGTCCAGATGCAATACGCTCTCGGGCTGCGCCAGGTGGGCGGCGAGATCGGCGCAGAGACGTTCCGGCTCCAGAGCCGCGGCGATTTCCCGCAGCCGGCTTTCGAGCGCGGCTTGCTGGCGCGACGCGTCGGCGCTGCCCTGGCGTACCCGGACGCGCGTCAGCGCAAGATCTTCCTGCAGCGCGCTGCGCTCCTGGCGCAGTGCCTCCACCGTCGGGAGGAGCGTCTGCAAGAGACTGTCGAACATCATTCGCGCCAGCCGCTGCTGCACTTCGTCGAGGCTTGCGCCCATCTCCCCCAGGGTGTGATCGCCGAACGACAGAGTCTTGACCGGTTCGTCGCCCCGCAGCATTTCACCGGCCAGCCGCAAGCCGTAGCCGGCCGCGATCTTGCGCCGCATGCCGAGGAGGGCGAAGAAGTGCGTCTCGGCCGGATGTCCGGCCAGGTACTCGCGGACGCCCTGGCTGGTTGCCAGCATCCGGTAGATATCGTCGGCGCTGCCGAACAGGGCATGCACGAGCGGGTCGCTGGCGAAGGCGGCGTGCGTCACGGCAAACGGGCCGGGAATCGCCATGGCCAGCCGTTCGCAGTAATCCCAGGCCCGCGTGACCGCGGGAGCAAGGATTTTCTCGTGAGTGCCCAACTGGCGGATACGGGGATCGATCGCCGCGGCAGCCTGGTCGACGCGGGCGCGCAAGGCGGCATCGAGTGGCGGCGAAGGTTTGAGCCAGTCAAAAAATCCCATGCAAGCGATTATCGCCGTAAAAAAACCGGCGGCAAGCCTTGAAAACCCTACTGACGGGCTTTATTATTAGCACTCGTTGGCGATGAGTGCTAACAGCCCCTTGTCAGCAATCCAGAAAACATTCCCATCGCCGCCGCTGGCGGCTTTGTCCAGAAGGAGAAAACTTAATGAAAATCCGTCCCTTGCATGATCGCGTGATCGTCAAGCGTGTTGAAGCCGAGCGCACCACCGCCGCCGGCATCGTCATCCCCGACACCGCCGGCGAAAAGCCCGACCAGGGCGAAGTCATCGCCGTGGGCAACGGCAAGATCATGGATGACGGCAAGCTCCGTCCAATGGCCGTCAAGGTCGGCGACCGCGTCCTCTTCGGCAAGTACTCCGGCCAGACCGTCAAGGTCGAGGGCGAGGAGCTGCTGGTCATGCGCGAAGAAGACATCATGGGCGTGGTAGAAGTCTAATTTCATTACCGAATTCACTGGAGAATAAACAATGGCTGCTAAAGAAGTTCTGTTCGGCGATTCCGCCCGTCAGCGCATGGTGCACGGCGTCAATATCCTTGCCGACGCCGTCAAGGTGACCCTCGGCCCGAAGGGCCGCAACGTGGTGCTGGAGCGCTCGTTCGGCGCCCCGACGGTGACCAAGGACGGCGTCTCCGTCGCCAAGGAAATCGAGCTGAAGGACAAGTTCGAGAACATGGGCGCGCAGATGGTCAAGGAAGTCGCTTCCAAGACCTCCGACATCGCCGGCGACGGCACCACCACCGCCACCGTGCTGGCCCAGTCGATCGTCCGCGAAGGCATGAAGTACGTCGCCGCCGGCATGAACCCGATGGACCTCAAGCGCGGCATCGACAAGGCCGTCACCGCCATCACCGAAGAGCTGAAGAAAATTTCCAAGCCCTGCACGACCTCCAAGGAGATCGCCCAGGTCGGCTCGATCTCCGCGAACTCCGACGCCGATGTCGGCGACATCATCGCCCAGGCGATGGACAAGGTGGGCAAGGAAGGCGTCATCACCGTCGAGGACGGCAAGTCCCTCAACAACGAACTGGAAGTCGTCGAGGGCATGCAGTTCGACCGCGGCTACTTGTCGCCCTACTTCATCAACAACCCGGACAAGCAGATCGCCATCCTGGACAATCCCTACGTCCTGCTGCACGACAAGAAGATCTCCAACATCCGCGACCTGCTGCCCGTGCTCGAGCAAGTTGCCAAGGCCAGCCGCCCGCTCTTGATCATTGCCGAAGATGTCGATGGCGAAGCGCTGGCCACCCTGGTGGTCAACAACCTGCGCGGCATCCTCAAGACCGTCGCCGTCAAGGCCCCGGGCTTCGGCGACCGCCGCAAGGCCATGCTGGAAGACATCGCCATCCTGACCGGCGGCACGGTGATCGCCGAGGAAGTCGGCCTGACGCTCGAGAAGGCCACCCTGAAGGACCTGGGCCAGGCCAAGCGTATCGAAGTCGCCAAGGAAAACACCACGATCATCGACGGCGCCGGTTCCGAGGACGCGATCAAGGGCCGCGTCGCCCAGATCCGCACCCAGATCGAGGAAGCCACCAGCGACTACGACAAGGAAAAGCTCCAGGAACGCGTGGCCAAGCTGGCCGGCGGCGTGGCGCTGATCAAGGTCGGCGCCGCCACCGAAGTCGAGATGAAGGAAAAGAAGGCCCGCGTCGAAGACGCGCTGCACGCCACGCGCGCCGCCGTTGAAGAAGGCATCGTTCCCGGCGGCGGCGTCGCGCTGCTGCGCGCCCGTGCCAGCATCAGCGTCAAGGGGGACAACCACGACCAGGACGCCGGCATCAAGATCGTGCTGCGCGCCCTCGAGCAGCCCCTGCGCGAGATCGTCGCCAACGCCGGCGACGAGCCCTCCGTGGTCATCAACAAGGTGCTCGAAGGCAAGGGCAACTTCGGTTACAACGCCGCGACCGGCGAATACGGCGACCTCGTCGCCATGGGCGTGCTGGACCCGACCAAGGTCGAGCGCATCGCCCTGCTGAACGCCGCGTCCGTCGCCGGTCTGATGCTGACGACCGACTGCATGGTCGCCGAGCGGGTCGAAGACAAGCCGGCCGCCGGCGGCGGCATGCCGGGCGGCATGGGTGGAATGGGCGGAATGGACATGATGTAATCGGCAAAGCCGATTACATCGGTCCAAAGGTAAGAACGGGAGGAAACGCAGTTTCCTCCCGTT
>CAZPIE010000070.1:0-4056 GCA_964586275.1 uncultured Methyloversatilis sp.
ATGACCACCTCGGCGCCGGCGACGAATTCGAGCAGTTCCGCGGCAATCTCGGCGAATTTCGGCTTGTCGGCAAGGAACTCGTCGGTCAGGCCATGCACGGCCTGCGCGCCGGCGGCGATCGGGCGCTCGGGGTTGAGGTAGCGGTGGAAACGCTTGCCGGTCAGCTTGCGGTTCAACAGTTCGACGCAGCCGATCTCGATGATGCGGTCGCCCTGTCGCCATTCGAGACCCGTCGTTTCGGTATCCAGCATCACCTGTCGCAGTTCGCTCATCGGTTTTCCTCGATTGCCCGGCGCGCGAGGGCATCGACGCGCTCGTTTTCAGTGTGTCCCGCATGGCCGCGCACCCACAGCCATTCGATCTTGTGCCCGACCGTCAGTGCGTCGAGCGTCTGCCAGAGGTCGGCGTTCTTCACCGGCTGGCGGTCGGCGGTCTTCCAGCCGCGCCGCTTCCAGCCGTGGATCCATTCGCTGATGCCCTTCTGCACGTACTGCGAATCGGTATGCACGCGCGCCGTCACCGGCCGCTTGAGGGCGCGCAGCGCCTCGATCACGGCGGTCAGTTCCATGCGGTTGTTGGTCGTCGCCGGCGCGTAGCCGGACAACTCCCTTTCCTGGTCGCCGCTGCGCAGCAGCGCGCCCCAGCCGCCAGGGCCGGGATTGCCGCTGCAGGCGCCGTCGGTGTAGATGTCGACAACCTTCTTCATTGCGCGTCGGAAATCTTCTCGTTTTTCTGCGCCAGCGGCTTTTGCGGCATCAGCGCGAGCGCCTTGGCGCGCGCCATGCGGTCCTTCCACTTCGGCGTGATCGGGCGCATGCCCTGCTGGCGCTTGATCGCCTGCACGACATAGACGCCCCCCGCAATCGGCCACCAGCGGTCGCCAGCCGATTCCATGAAACGCCAGCGGGCGAGCCATTTCTCCTGCCGCACCGGCGGCGCATAGCAGCCGAAGGCGCCGGCGCGCGTCTCGTGGCCGAGCAAAGCGAACCAGTCGCGCAGGCGCGGCACGCTGATGTAGCGGCCCTGCCAGGGCGCTTCGCCGCGCTTGCCGGCGAGCAGCCGGCGCACCCCCCAGAGGCTGAAAGGATTGAAACCGGTCACCACCGCGCTGCCTTCCGGCACCAGCACGCGATCGATCTCGCGCAGGATCTGGTGCGGGTTCGCGGCGAACTCGAGGACGTGCGGCAGCACGACGAGATCGAGGCTGTTGGTGGCGAACGGCAGGTGATGCGGATCGCTCTGCACCGCCACGCCGGCACGATCGCAACAATAGAAGCGGAAGGGCATGCGGTTGGCGCGCAGGAAATCGACCTGCGGAAAACCGATCTGCACCGCATTGAAGCCGAAGATGTCGGCCAGCAGGTTATCGAGCTTGGCCCGCTCCCAGCCGAGCACGTACTGCCCCTGCGGGGTTTGCAGCCAGTCGGCGAAGCGCGCGACAGCCATTACAATCGGGCTCCATGCAGATCGACGCGATACCCGCTTTCGAGGACAACTACATCTGGGCGCTCAGGGAGAACGGCCTGGTGGTGGTCGTCGATCCGGGCGAGGCCGCGCCGGTACTGCGCTTCCTGGAGCAAACCCGCGACCGCCTCTGCGCGATCCTCGTCACCCACCGGCACGGCGACCATGTCGGCGGCATCGCCGAGATCCTCGCCCACCATCCCGCGCCCGTGTATGGCCCCGCGCTGGAAGCCGGCGACGTCGTCACCCATCCGCTGCGGGACGGTGATCGCCTGACGCTGCAGGCGCTGGGGATAGATTTCGAGGTGTTGCATCTACCGGGACATACGCTGGGTCATGTCGCCTATTATCGCAAGGGACTGCTGTTCTGCGGCGACGTTCTCTTCGGCGCCGGCTGCGGCCGCGTCTTCGAGGGCACGCTGGAGCAGATGCACGCTTCGCTCGCACGCATCGCCGCGTTGCCCGCCGCCACGCACATCTATTGCGCCCACGAATACACGCAATCCTGCCTCGGTTTCGCGCGCACGGTGGAGCCGGACAACCCCGCCAGCGCCGCGCGCGCCGCCCGCGTCGCAGCCTTGCGCCTCGCCGGCCAGCCTTCGGCGCCTTCGACGCTGGCCGACGAACTCGCCACCAATCCCTTCCTGCGCTGGCACGCGCCCGCAGTGATCGCCGCCGCCACGGCGCGGCTCGGCCACCCCCCCGCGAGCGACGCCGAAACCTTCGGTGCGATCCGTGTCTGGAGAGACTCGCTCTGAACCATCCGGGCGCGCCGACTTCATGAAAAGCGAGAGTCGGCGCTGGCGAGACGGCACTTAGGACGGCACTTGAGACGGCACTTGGGACCTCAGTCGCCCAGCATTTCCCGCGCATGGCGACGCGTGGTGTCGGTAATCTTGACGCCGCCGAGCATACGCGCGATTTCCTCGACGCGGGCTTCCTGATCGAGTGGCACGACGCGGCTGACGGTATTCGTGCCCACGGTTTCCTTGCGGATCGACCATTGCCAGCGGGCGCAGGCCGCGACCTGCGGCAGGTGGGTGACGCACAGCACCTGCCGGTCGCTGCCGAGTTGCTTGAGCATGTGGCCGACGATCTCGGCGACGCGGCCGCCGATGCCGACATCGACCTCGTCGAAGATCAGCGTGCCGGCGGCGTGCGCCCGGCTGGCGATCACCTGCAGCGCGAGGCCGATGCGCGACAGCTCGCCGCCCGAAGCGACTTTGGCAAGCGGGCGCGGCGGCTGACCGGCATTCGCCGTGACGAGGAACTCGACGCTTTCGAGGCCATGGGACGCCCCCTCGTCCAGGGCGTCGAGCACGATTTCGAAGCGGCCGCCGGGCATCGCCAGTTCCTGCATCGCCTGCGTTACCGCTTCACCGAGTTTTTTGGCCGCCTGCCGGCGCTCCTTGCTCAGGCGCTGCGCGACCGCGAGGTAGGCCGTCTTGGCTTCCTGTTCGCGCGCCGCCAATGCCGCAGGATCGGCAGCCAGCGTCAGATCGCTCAGCCGCGCCTTGAGGCGCGCCAGCACCTCGGGCAGTTCCTCGGGCGGCACACGGTGCTTGCGCGCCATCTGCGTGACGGCGTCGATGCGCGCATCCAGTTCGGCCAGCCGGGCCGGATCCAGGTCGAGGTGATCACGGTACCGCCGTAGTGCCAGCGCCGACTCTTCGAGCTGGATCAGCGCGCCCTCTAACAATTGTGCGGCCTCGCCCAGCTCGGCATCGACCGCGGTCAATTCGGTGAGCCGGCCGCTCGCATGCTGCAAGGCGGACAGCGCTCCGGCATCTCCATCGTCCAGCGCCGCGAGCGCGGCGCCGCTGGCCTCGAGCAGGCTGGCGGCATGACCGAGGCGACGCTGCTCCTGCTCCGTCTCCTGCCAGGCCTGCGGATCGAAGTCGAGCGCGGCGAGTTCCCGCACCTGCCAGTCGAGCAGTTCCCTTTCGCGCGCGGTTGCCGCGACGTCCTGCTCGGCCGCCTGGCGCGCCTCGCGCAACTTGCGCCAGGCGGCGAAGCGTTCGGCCACCTCGCGTACCAGCGCCTGTGCATTGGCATGCGCATCGAGCAGGTCGCGCTGGGCATCGGCGCGCAGCAGCGAGTGGTGGGCATGCTGGCCGTGAATGTCGCAGAGGAAATCCGCCGCCGCGCGCAGCTGGCCGAGCGTTGCCGCCGTGCCGTTGAGCCAGGCGCGCGAGCGTCCGCTCGCATCCACCACGCGGCGCAGCAGGCAGATGTCGCCATCCTCACAATTGAAGTCGTTTGCCGCCAGCCAGTCGGCCAGCGGCGAACCGGGCGCCACTTCGAACTCGGCGGACACTTCGGCCTTCCCGGCCCCCGCGCGCACCACGCCCGCGTCGGCGCGCTCGCCGAGCGCGAGCGAGAGCGCATCGACGAGGATCGACTTGCCGGCGCCGGTCTCGCCGGTCAGCGCGCCGAAGCCGCCGGCGAACTCGAGCTCGAGCCGGTCGACGATGACGTAATCGCGGATCGTCAGGCGCAGCAGCATGGCTAGCCGCCCGCAGGGCCGCCCCAAGGGCGGCTACGCCCCCCGGCGGGGGGCAGCGAGCCGATTTTGCGAGCGTGGTGGGCCAT
>CAZPIE010000070.1:4156-7446 GCA_964586275.1 uncultured Methyloversatilis sp.
AGGATCGGCCCGTTGGCCGCCAGGGCGTAGGCGGTCGAGCCGGTCGGCGTGGCGACGATCATGCCGTCGGCGCGCAGCACGTAGAGAAATTCGCCATCGACGCGCAGCTCGAGCTCGATCATGCGGCCTAGATCGCCCTTGTTCACCACCACTTCGTTGAGCGCATGGGTGCGGAATATTTCCTCCCCGTCGCGCAGCACGCAGGCATCGAGCAGCATGCGCCGGTCGGCCGCGAATTCGCCGGCCAGCAGCCGGTCGATCGCCGGCAGCATTTCGCTGCGCGCGATGTCGGTCATGAAACCGAGCCGGCCCTGGTTGATGCCGACCAGCGGCACGTCGTGCGCGGCTAGCCTGCGCGCGACGGACAGCAGGGTGCCGTCGCCGCCGATGACGATGGCTACGTCGGCGGACTCCGCTTCCGTCTCGTCCAGCACTTCGATGCCGCGCGCCTGCAAATGGGCGCGCAGCATGGCGACCGCCGCGACGGCGTCGTCACTGCCTGCCTTGCCGAACAATGCAACGGTGCGGAATACGCTCATGCCGCCCTCCTCTGCGACTGTGCCTGCGCCATTTTCAGCAGTTTCTCGAACACCGGCGGCAGCAGGGAGTTCTGCAGCGTGCGCTGGGTGAACAGGAAGCGGCCGTCGCAGATGAAGCCGAGTTCGGCCCAGTCGACCTGGTCGTTGAGCATGTCAGCCGCCAGCGCGAGATCCATGCCGGGCAGGCGCGGAAACAGTGCGAGCACCGCGCCGTCGTAATTGGGACAATCGTGCAGGAAGAAGGGACGCGCGCGGCGCGTCTTGCAGTTCACGTAGATGCGCGGAGCATCCGAGACATGATGCAGCCGGCCCCAGTGCCACCAGTTGGATTCGTCGAAGGGCCGCACGCGCCGCGCCAGCAGCCTGTCCTTGTGCGCCTCGAGCTGCGGATGCATCGCGCCGAAGATCATGCGCCGCGTGCGGCCATCGTCGATGGTCTTCGAGCAGACGAATTCGGCGTTGCCCTCGGGATGCGCGAAGATCTCGTCGGCGCCGGACACCGCGCCGACCTTGACCTCGAACAGTTCGGACAAGGGCAGGCGGTAATCGCCGCGCAGGAACATCAGCTGGCCATCGACCAGCGCGAAGTGGCGGCCATCGTGCAGGCGGCGCTCATGGCGCCCGCGCTCGAAACGGAAGATCGCGCAGTTCGGATTGTGCGCACCGAAGATGCGCGCGTCGCCCAGCTCGATGAAATCGGTGATGTCGCCCTCCTCGTAGAGGAAGGCGTTGAGCTTGCGCGCCGCGGTCAGCTTGACGAATTCGCGCGGCACGATGAAGATCAGCTCGCCGCCGCGCCGCAGGTGGCGCACCGCCTTCTCGATGAAATAGAGGTAGAGGTTGCTGCGCCCGTCGAACAGCGTGCTGTCGAGCAGGGCCAGCGTTTCCGGCGGGATGTCCTGCTGGCGCACGTAGGGCGGATTGCCGATGATGGTGTCGAACTTCTCCTCCAGCGGCAGCGCGAAGAAATCCATCACGCGCGCGCCGGACGGCGCCACGCGCGGGTCGATCTCGATCGCCTCGCAGCCGTTGATGCGGCTGCAGAACGCGCCGTCGCCCGCGGCAGGATCGAGGCTGCGCCCGCGCCGCCGGCGCAGGCCGAGCATGCGCTCGACCACCGCAGCGGGGGTGAATACCTGGCCCAGGGCATGGACATTCAGCGGTTTTGACATTGAAAAGTCGGGGTTGGCGAAACGGCAGGATTGTAATCCAGCCGTCCGCTACAATCTGACCGCCATGCTCGACCCGCGCGCCCAGACCCTGCTCAAGACCCTGATCGAACGCTATATCGTCGAAGGGCAGCCCGTCGGCTCGCGCACGCTCTCCAAATATTCCGGCCTCGAACTCTCGCCGGCGACGATCCGCAACGTGATGGCCGACCTCGAGGAGATGGGCTTCATCGCCAGCCCGCACACCTCCGCCGGCCGCATCCCGACGCCGCGCGGCTACCGCCTGTTCGTCGACACGCTGCTGACCGTGCGGCCGCTCGACCCGCAGCACATCTCCGAGATCAAGGGTGCGCTGTTGCCCGACATTCCGCAGCGCGTGATCAGCCACGCTTCGCAGATGGTGTCGGAGCTGACGCACTTCGCCGGCGTCGTCATCGCGCCGCGCCGGCAGGCCCCGCGCATCCGCCAGATCGAGTTCCTCGGCCTCACCGAAACGCGCATCCTGCTGATCATCGTCACCGCAGAAGGCGAGGTGCAGAACCGCATCCTGCTGACGCAGCGGCCCTACACGCCGAGCGAGCTGGTCGAGGCCGCCAACTACCTGATGCAAAACTTCGCCGGCCTCGACTTCATGCAGATCCGCGCCCGCCTGCAGCAGGAACTGCAGCAGCTGCGCGGCGACATGACCGAGCTGATGAGCGCCGCCGTCGACGCCGGCGCCGAGGCCGCCAGCGAAGCCGCGCAGCAATACGTGATCAGCGGCGAGAAGAACCTGCTCGACAGCGAAGACCTGTCCGCCAACATGGCGCGGCTGCGCCAGCTGTTCGACCTGTTCGAGCAGCGCACCGGCCTGATGCAGCTGCTCGACCTGTCGAACCGCGCCGAGGGCGTGCATGTCTTCATCGGCAGCGAATCCGGCATCGCGCCGCTCGACGAGTGCAGCGTCGTCGCCGCGCCCTACGAGGTGGACGGGCAGGTGGTCGGCACCATCGGCGTGATCGGCCCGACGCGCATGGCCTACGAGCGCGTCATCCCGATCGTCGACATCACCGCACGCCTGCTCTCCTCGGCCTTGAGTCCCGCCGACCGATGACCACCGCGATCCTGCTGGTCAACCTCGGCACGCCCGACGCACCGACCGCGCCGGCGGTGAAGCGCTACCTCGCCGAATTCCTCGGCGACCCGCGGGTGGTCGAACTGCCGCGCCTGTTGTGGCTGCCGATCCTGCACGGCATCATCCTCAGGACGCGGCCGGCCAAATCCGCCGCGAAATACGCGACGATCTGGACCGCCGAAGGCTCGCCGCTCAAGCTGCATACCGAGCGGCAGGCCAAGCTGCTCAAGGGCCTGCTCGGCGAGCGTGGCCGCAAGGATTTGCTGATCGACTGGGCGATGCGCTACCAGAACCCGTCGATCCCTGCCGTCCTCGACCGGCTCGTCGCGCAGGGCGCGACCGAAATCGTCGTCCTGCCGCTCTATCCGCAGTACGCCGGCAGCACCACCGCCAGCACCGAAGACGCCGTCGATGCCTGGCTGGCCCGTCAGAAGCAGCCGCCCGCCATTCGCTGGATCAAGGACTACC
>CAZPIE010000071.1:0-7438 GCA_964586275.1 uncultured Methyloversatilis sp.
CGCAGTTCCGCGGCACGCTGGTGCGCGGACAGGCCTTCGCCATGGGCGAGCGTGGCGGCGATCGGGCCGAGGGTCTGCGCGCCCGCTGCCGACACCTCGATGATGCTCGAACGCTTCTGGAAGTCGTAGACGCCCAGCGGCGAGGAGAAGCGCGCGCTGCGCGAGGTCGGCAGCACATGGTTCGGGCCGGCGCAGTAGTCGCCGAGCGACTCGGAACAGTAGTGGCCCATGAAGATCGCGCCGGCATGGCGGATCTTCGGCAGCAATGCGCGCGGATTCTCGACCGACAGTTCGAGGTGCTCCGGCGCGATGCGGTTGGCGACCACGCAGGCCTCGTCGAGATCGGTCACCTGGATCAAGGCGCCACGACCGGAAAGGGAGGCGGCGATCACGTCCTTGCGCGGCTGCAGGGGCAGCAGGCGCTCGATCTCGGCCGCGACGCGGTCGAGGTAGCCGGCGTCCGGGCAGAGCAGGATGGATTGCGCGAGTTCGTCGTGCTCGGCCTGGGCGAAGAGGTCGATCGCCGTCCATTCGGGCTCGCCCGATCCGTCGGAGATCACCAGCACCTCGGAGGGGCCGGCCACCATGTCGATGCCGACGGTGCCGAAGACGCGCCGCTTGGCGCTGGCGACGTAGGCGTTGCCCGGACCGACGATCTTGTCGACCTGCGGGATGGTCTGGGTGCCGTAGGCCAGTGCGGCGACCGCCTGCGCGCCGCCGATGGTAAACACGCGGTCGACGCTGGCCAGGTACGCGGCGGCGAGCACGAGCGGGTTTTTCTGTCCGCCGGGGGTCGGCACGACCATGATGAGTTCCCTGACGCCTGCGACCTTGGCGGGAATCGCGTTCATCAGCACTGAGCTCGGATAGGCCGCCTTGCCACCGGGAACATAGAGGCCGACGCGGTCGAGGGCGGTGACCTGCTGGCCCAGGCGCGTGCCGTCGGTTTCAGTGTATTCCCAGGACTCGATCTTCTGGCGCTCGTGGTAGCTGCGGATGCGCTCGGCGGCCTGTTTGAGGGCCTCGCGCTGCTCGGCAGGCAGGGATTCGCAGGCGGTCTTGAGCTCGCCGAGCGGCAGTTCGAGCTCGGCCATGGTCTTGGCCTCGAGCCGGTCGAAGCGGCGCGTGTAGTCGAGCACGGCGGCATCGCCGAGCGTGCGCACCTTGGCGAGCACCTCGGCGACGGTGCGCTCGATGGCTGCGTCGGTGCCGTTGTCGAAGGCGAGCAGCTGGTCGAGGGTCGCCAGGAACTCGGGGGCACGGGTGGAGAGGCGGCGGAGGCGGGGAGTACCGGGGTTCATGACACAGCGCTTTGGAAAGAGTCGATCACCGGTTGCAGCAAGCCACGCTTCATCTTGAGGCTGGCCTGGTTGACGACGAGGCGGGCGGAGATCGGCATGATGTCCTCGACCTCGACCAGATGGTTGGCCTTGAGCGTCCCGCCCGACGACACGAGGTCGACGATGGCATCGGCCAGGCCAGCGAGCGGCGCGAGCTCCATCGAGCCGTAGAGCTTGATCAGGTCGACATGCACGCCCTTGGCGGCGAAATGCGCGCGGGCGGTGTTGATGTACTTGGTGGCGACGCGCAGGCGCGCACCAGGCCGCACGGCGGCAGCGTAGTCGAAGCCGGCCGGCGTCGCGACGCACATCCGGCACCTGGCGATCCCGAGGTCGAGCGGCTGGTAAAGGCCGGCGCCGCCGTGCTCGATCAGCACGTCCTTGCCGGCGATGCCGAGGTCGGCGGCGCCATACTGCACGTAGGTCGGCACGTCGGAGGCGCGCACGATGACGACGCGCACGTCGGCCCGGTTGGTGCCGATGATCAGCTTGCGCGATTGCTCGGGATTCTCGTTCGGCACGATGCCGGCGGCGGCCAGCAGCGGCAGGGTTTCCTCGAAGATGCGGCCCTTCGACAGGGCAATGGTGATGCCTGCGTATCCGTTCATCGGATCATTCTACCCGCCGAACTCATTTGACTCGTTGCACTCGAGCCCCCAGCGCCGCCAGCTTCTGCTCCATCTGCTCGTAGCCGCGATCGAGGTGGTAGATGCGCTCGACGAGCGTTTCGCCGCGCGCGGCGAGCCCGGCGATCACGAGGCTGGCCGAGGCGCGCAGGTCGGTCGCCATCACCGTCGCGCCATCGAGTTGGCCCACGCCCGTGACGAAGGCGGTGTTGCCGTCGATCTTGATGTCGGCGCCAAGGCGGATCAGCTCGACCGCGTGCATGAAGCGGTTCTCGAAAATCGTCTCGCGGATCACCGCCGTGCCTGCGGCCACGGTGTTGATCGCCATGAACTGCGCCTGCATGTCGGTCGGAAAGGCCGGGTAGGGCGCGGTGCGGATGCTCACCGCCTTGAGCCGCGACGGCGCCTTGAGGCGGATCGCGTCGCGCTCGAGCACGATCTCGCAGCCGGTATCCATGAGCTTGTCGATCACGGCATCGAGATAGCTCGCCGAGGTCTGCGTCAGCCGTACCGCCCCGCCGGTCGCGGCCGCGGCGCACAGATAGGTGCCGGTCTCGATGCGGTCGGGCATGATGCGGTGCGTGGCGCCGTGCAGGCGCTCGACGCCGCGGATGCGGATCACGTCGGTACCCGCTCCGGAAATGTTGGCGCCCATGGCGACGAGGCACTTGGCCAGGTCGACCACCTCGGGCTCGCGCGCGGCGTTTTCGATCACCGTCTCGCCGTCGGCGAGGCAGGCGGCCATCATGAGGTTTTCGGTGCCGGTCACCGTCACCATGTCGGTGAACAACCGTGCGCCCTTGAGGCGGCCATTGGCAGCCGTCGTGCGCGCGTGCACGTAGCCCTGCTCCACGCTCGTCTCGGCGCCCATGGCGGTCAGCCCCTTGATGTGCTGGTCGACCGGCCGCGCGCCGATCGCGCAGCCGCCGGGCAGCGAGACCCGCGCCTCGCCGCAGCGCGCCGTCAGCGGGCCGAGCACGAGCACCGACGCTCTCATGGTCTTGACAAGCTCGTAAGGCGCAACCGGATTGTCGAGGCCGGAGGCATCGAGCGTAACCGTCGTGCCTGCCGTCCCGCCAGCGCCGACTTTCTCCCCGCTTGTCTCCCGAGCGACCTTGACGCCCATCTGCGCCAGCAGCTTGAGCATCGTGGCGATGTCGTTCAGGTCGGGAACATGGGTCAGCGTCAGCGGCTCGCGCGTCAGCAGCGCCGCGCAGAGCAGCGGCAGGGCGGCATTCTTGGCGCCCGAAATGGCGACCTCGCCGGCCAGCGCGACGCCGCCTTCGATCAGCAGCTTATCCAAGGAGGCCCCGCTCCTTCGCTTCCGCGGGGGTCAGGCAGCGCATCGAGAGCGCATGCAGTATCTCGGTTTCGAAGTGCTCGCGCAGCACGTCATTGACGCGTTGCTGGCGCTGCACGCGACTTAGGCCGTCGAAGGCCGCGCTGACGATCAGCGCCTCGAAATGACGGCCGTCGCCGGCTACGGAAAGATGTTCGCAAGCGAGGCCGGAACGGATCCAGCCCTCGATCTGTCGGGGATCAAGCATGATGGTCGGGGAAGCGATGGTTCAGGAAAGCGGCAGCAGTTCGGCGACGCCATAGACGTCGGCCAGGCTGCGCAAATTATGCGGCGGATTGACGATGGCGAGCGATTTGCCCTGTGCCTGTGCGGCGCGCTGCCAGCCGAACAGCAATGCCAGCCCGGAGGAATCGAGCTCGGTAACGCCGGCCAGGTCGAAGGCGGTCCGGCCGGCATCCAGCGCCGCCATGCCCTGCGCCAGCAGGGCCGCGGCATTGTCCATCGTCATGCTGCCCGAGACCTTGGCGCCGGCCGCATCGGTTTCGATCCGCGCGCTCATTTCGCGGGGCTGGCAGCCGTCCCCGTCTTGTTCTTCGCCTGCAGGCTGCGAATCAGGCCATCGATGCCATTCTTCTGGATTTCCTGGCCGAACGAGGAGCGATAGTTGGTGACGAGGCTGGCGCCAGCGACTTCGACGTCATACACCTTCCAGCCGGCGGGCGACCTCTCGAGAAAATAGTCGAGCGCGATCGGCTTGCCGCCGCTTTGTTTGACCTCGGTGCGCACCTTCACGTCCGTGTCGGCGGCCGTCCACTTGAGCGGCCTGACGCTGATTTCACGGTCGCGGTATTCGGTGAGCGCCTTGGAGTAGGTGCGCACCAGCAAGTTGCGGAACTCGTCGGTCAGCACCTTGAGCTGCTCCGGCGTCGCCTGGCGCCCCTCGCGGCCCATCGCCAGCTGGGTCATGCGCTGGAAATTGAAGTGGGGCAGGATCTTGGTTTCCACCAGATCGAGCGTCTTCTTCGAGTTGCCGTTCTGGAGATCCTTGTCCTGGCGGACGGCGTCCAGCACTTCATTGGTGACGTTCTTGACCAGTACATCCGGCGCCTGATCGGAGGCAATCGCAGCAGCGGAAAAGAGGCAGGCGGCCAGCAGGCCCAGCAGGGATTTCATGGCTTATCCTTGCAGTGGATCAGTAATCGGCTTCGCGCGGCGGATTGCCGTCGTGAATCAGGTTGCGGCGGCGCTGCAGGTAGCCGTCGCGCACGTAGGCATACTTGTCGAGCGCCGCTTCCTCGATCACCTTGTCGGCCGGCAGGAGGTCGGCACGGGTATCGATCAGACGCAGCGCTGCGAGTGAGTTGCGTGTCGCGACATGGTCTATGCCGCCGACCGGATCGGCTTTCATGTCGAGCACGAGACCTGCCGTGTCGCGCACCGTGCGCGGCCCGAACAGCGGGATCACGACATAGGCGCCATCGCCCACGCCCCAGCGGCCGAGGGTCTGGCCGAAATCCTCTTCGTGCTTTTCCAGACCGGCCTCGGATGCCACGTCGAACAGGCCGAGGATACCGATCGTGCTGTTGATCGCCACGCGCCCCAGATCGCTCAGCGCCTGGTCGGGCTTGCCCTGCAGCAGGTTGTTGATGCCGATGAACAGGTCGGCGATATTGCCGAAGAAGTTGGTCACGCCGGTCCGCACCGGCGTCGGCAGCACCGCATCGTAGCCTTGCGCCACCGGCTTGATGAGCACGGTGTCGAGTCCTTCGTTGAAGGCGAACATGGCGCGGTTGAAGCCCTCGATCGGATCCTTCGGATTGCCCGAGGTCGCACAGCCGCCCAGCAACGCGGAAAGAGCGACCGCCAGCAAGGTCGCCTTGAAACGGCTTGGGGTTTTCTGCGCTTTCATCAACCGCACCTCTTCGATGGTCACTTCTTGTCTTCGCCTTCCGCCGCCTTGTCGAACATGAACTGGCTGATCAGCTTCTCCAGCACCATGGCCGACTGCGTCTTCTTCATCGTGTCGCCCGGCTTGAGCGTTTCCGTGTCGCCGCCGACTTCGAAACCGATGTACTGCTCGCCCAGCAAGCCGGACGTGTTGATGGTGGCAAAGGTGTCGCGCGGGAACCGGTAGCGCTGGTCGATCTGCATCGAAACCAGCGCCACGTAGTTCTCCGGATCGAACCGGATCTCGCCCACCCGCCCCACCACCACGCCGGCACTCTTCACCGGCGCACGCACCTTCAGGCCGCCGATATTATCAAAGCGCGCCTGGATGGCATATGTCTCGCCAACGTCCGTGGAACTCAAGTTACCCACCTTGAGGGCCAGAAACAACAGTGCGGCCAGCCCGATGGCCACGAAGAGCCCCACCCAGAGATCAATTGCGGCACGGTTCATCAGATTCCCCTGAACATGAATGCAGTCAAGACAAAGTCGGCGGCCAGGATGGCCAGCGAAGAAGTCACCACGGTACGCGTCGTCGCGCGCGAGACGCCTTCGGCGGTCGGATCGGCGTCGAAGCCCTCGAAGACGGCGATCCAGGACACCAGGACGCCGAAGACGCAGCTCTTGATGACGCCGTTCATGATGTCCTGGCGGAAATCCACCGCGGCCTGCATCTGCGACCAGAACGAGCCTTCATCCACGCCGATCAGCTGCACGCCGACCAGCCAGCCGCCCAGCACGCCCATCGCCGAGAACAGCGCCGCCAGGAGCGGCATCGAGATCACCCCGGCCCAGAAGCGCGGCGCCACCACGCGCGCGATCGGATTGACCGCCATCATTTCCATGGCCGACAACTGCTCGGTCGCCTTCATCAGGCCGATTTCGGCGGTGATCGCCGAACCCGCCCGGCTGGCGAACAGCAGCGCCGAGACCACCGGCCCCAGTTCGCGCACCAGCGACAGGGCGACCAGGATGCCGAGGGCCTCGGAGGAACCGTAACGCTGCAGCGTGTCGTAGCCCTGCAGGCCGAGCACCATGCCGACGAACAGGCCCGACACCAGGATGATGATCAGCGAGAGCACCCCGGTGAAATAAATCTCGCGGATGGTCAGGTGCAGCCGGCGCAACGCCGTGCCCGAATACAGCAGGGTCATCAGCAGGAAACGACTGGCGAATCCCAGCCGCCACAAACGACTGGTGACGCGATGACCGAGTTGGCGCAAGAGGTCGGCCGGCGTCATGCCCACCACCTCCGGGGTTTGCCGGGTTGTTCCATCATTTCCTTGCCGTAGGCCGCTGCCGGATAGTGAAAGCTCATCGGTCCGTCGATCTCGCCCCAGACGAACTGGTGCACGAACGGTTCGGAGGACCGCCTGATGTCCTCGGCGGTTCCTTCTGCGACGATCTTGCCGCCCGCCATGAAGTAGACGTAATCGACGATTTTGAGGGACTCCTGCACGTCGTGGGTGACGACGATCGAACTGATGCCGAGCGCGTCGTTGAGCTTGCGGATCAGTTCGCCGACGATGGCCAGCGAGATCGGGTCGAGGCCGGCAAAGGGCTCGTCGTACATGATCAGCAGCGGATCCAGCGCGATCGCCCGCGCCAGCGCGACGCGGCGGGCCATGCCGCCCGACAGCTCGGCGGGCATCAGGTCGTGGGCGCCGCGCAAACCCACCGCATGCAGCTTCATCAGCACCAGGTCATGGATCAGATCTTCGGGCAGGTCGGTATGCTCGCGCATCTGGAAGGCCACGTTGTCGTAGACCGACATGTCCGTAAACAGCGCCCCGAACTGGAACAGCATGCCCATGCGCCGGCGCATGGCGTACAAACCCGCGTTGTCGAGCTCATGCACAACCTGCCCGGCGACGCGCACCGCACCGGAGGACGGCTTGAGCTGGCCGCCGATCAGCCGCAAGGTCGTGGTCTTGCCGCAGCCGGACAGCCCCATGATCGCCACGATCTTGCCGCGCGGGATGACCATGTTGATCCCCGTGAGGATGGCGCGGCTGTCGTAGGCAAAATTGAGGTCGCGAATCTGGACCAGGGGTTCGGATGACACCGGCAAAATGCGCAGGAAAATTGGGTATTATAAGCGTTATCGGCAGGCAGGGTACCGGTAAGATCAGTGCGCATGACCCTTTCGAGCGACGCCAAACCCACCCTGCTGATCGTCGATGACGACCCGTTGATCACGGCTGCGCTGGCCTATTACCTGGAGA
>CAZPIE010000072.1:0-1432 GCA_964586275.1 uncultured Methyloversatilis sp.
GCGATGCCGGGCAGGAAGACCTCGGTCACCAGCAGCGGCCGGTCGAGGCGGCAGAAGCGCGAGCGGCGTGCCCACAGGGTCGGAAGGCGTTCGCCGAGCGCCGCGCTGGCACGCCGGTGCAGGGGGTGTTGCGGGGCGAGGCGGGCGGAACCGAGCGGCCCGCGACAGATGCACGGATCGGCGAACAGCGCGGCGCCCAGGGGGCGGGAGCCGATGGCCTGCGCCATGTGCCAGGCGCCATTGAGGTCGCGCGGCGCAAGCACGCTGTGGGCGAACACCACGGGGACACCATCGGCGAGCAGCAGCACCTCGCGCGTCCAGGCATGGCGTCCCGGCGGCAGGCCAATCAGCCTGCGTTCGTCGCGGAAGGGCAGGGCGCACCGCTCGCCGAGCACGCGCACTTCCAAGCGCGCGCAGCGCGCGACGATGCGCGCGGTCAGCGAACCGGGATCGGACAGCCAAGGATGAAGATACGCGGGCGCACCACTGAGGGCGGGACGGGGTTTCCAGTGAGAATCCTGGCGTGACATCGGGCGCGGCGCATCTCTCAAGGAACACGAAGGGCCGCCCCGAGTGTTTCGCCCCTTGAGGGGAGATCGCCGCACAGCGGCGATTTCGGGGTGGGCTTAATGGAACGGGCGCCGATGCTACCATAGGGCGCATCGGCGTTTCCTCGTGCTCCCATGCAACTCGTGCTCATCAGCGGCTTGTCGGGTTCCGGAAAATCCATCGCGTTGAACGTGCTGGAGGATGCCGGCTACTTCTGCGTCGACAACCTGCCGGCGGCACTGCTGTCCGGGCTGGCGGGCCACCTGCTGCGCGAGGGGCAGGCGCGCGTCGCGGTGGCGATCGACATGCGCGGCGGCGGCGGCATCGCGGCCTTGCCGTCCCAGTTGAAGCAGCTCGCGGCGAACGGGGTCGATGTTCGCTGCGTCTTCCTCGATGCGCGCGACGACGTGCTGATCCAGCGCTTTTCCGAAACGCGCCGCCGCCATCCGCTCGCCGCCGGCGACAAGACGCTGGCCGAGGCGATCGCCGAGGAGCGCGCGGCGCTGGCCACCCTGCAGGGACTCGGCCATCGCATCGACACCAGCCACCTGCGGCCGAATGCCTTGCGTTCGATGGTCAAGGACTTCATCGCGCTGCAGGACGAGGCCCACGGCCTGACCCTGCTGTTCCAGTCCTTCGGCTTCAAGCACGGCCTGCCGCTCGACGCCGACCTGGTCTTCGACGTGCGTTGCCTGCCGAACCCGCATTACGACCCGGCGCTGCGTCCGCTTACCGGCCGCGACGCCGCGGTGATCGAGTTTCTCGAAGCGCAGCCCGAAGTGCAGAAGATGCTCGCCGACATCCAGCGCTTCCTCGACGACTGGCTGCCGGCCTACATCCGCGACAACCGTTCCTACCTGACCGTGGCGCTCGGCTGCACCGG
>CAZPIE010000072.1:1532-3148 GCA_964586275.1 uncultured Methyloversatilis sp.
CGCCGCATCGCGCGCTATGCGGCGGCGGCGATCGCGCTGACCGTCGCCGAGGCGGCGCTGCCTTCGCCGCTGCCGGGCGTCAAGCCGGGGCTGGCGAACATCGTCGTGCTGATCGTCCTGCTGCGCCACGGCTGGCGCGATGCTGCCTGGGTGTCGCTGCTGCGCGTGCTCGCGGGCAGCCTGCTGGTCGGCCAGTTCCTCGCGCCCGGCTTCTTCCTCGCGCTGGCGGGCGCGCTGGCGAGTCTGGGCGTGCTGGCGCTGGCCGTGCGTTTGCCGCAGCGCTGGTTCGGGCCGGTGTCGGCAAGCGTGCTGGCGGCCTTCGCGCACATCGGCGGGCAGTTGCTGCTGGCGCGCCTGTGGCTGGCGCCGCACGACGGCGTGTTCCTGCTCGTGCCGGTTTTTGGCCTGAGTGCGCTGGTTTTCGGTATCGTGAACGGCCTGATTGTCGCGAAACTTTTGAAGGAAAGCGAGTGAGCAAAACCATCGCCGTCGCCTGGACCGGGGCTTCCGGCCTGCCCTACGGCCTGCGCCTGGTCGACTGCCTGCTGGCGGCCGGTTGCCAGGTCTGGCTGATGTATTCGCAGGCGGCGCAGATCGTCGCCAGGCAGGAGAGCGACCTGGTGCTGCCCGCCCAGCCGCGCGAGGCGCAGCGCCTGCTCGCCGAACGTTTCAATGACGCCGCGGGCCGCCTCCAGGTCTTCGACCGCAACGACTGGAACGCGCCGCCGGCCTCGGGCTCGAATCCGCCGGATGCCTATGTCATCTGCCCCTGCACGATGGGCACGCTCGCCGAAGTGGCGGCCGGCACCGCGAAGGACCTGATCACGCGTTCCGCCGACGTGGTGCTCAAGGAGGGCAGGACGCTGATCATCGTGCCGCGCGAAACGCCGTTCTCGGCCATCCACCTCGAGAACATGCTGAAGCTGTCTCGCGCCGGCGCGGTGATCCTGCCGCCCAGCCCCGGCTTCTACCACCGGCCGGCCGACATCGGCGGGCTGGTCGACTTCGTCATCGCGCGTATCCTCGACCGTCTGAATGTGCCGCATGAACTGATGCCGCGCTGGGGCGCAGACCGTGGTTGAGATGGAGATCCCGCTCTTCCTGCTCAAGGTCGTGCTGCATTCCGGCGGACGCATGGAACTGCGCGTCTTCGAGCCGCGCTACATGGACATGGTCAAGGAATGCCTGCGCACGAACACCCCCTTCGGCGTCTGCCTGCTCGCGCAGGGGGGCGAGGTGGCGACGCCGGAATCCGGCGCGGGCGTGCCGCCGCAGGTACCACATCGGGTCGGCACGCTGGCGCGGATCGCCGACTGGGACATGCCGCAGCTGGGCATCCTCAACATCGTCACGCACGGCGGCGCGCGCTTCCGCATTCTCGAACACCGCTCGCAGCCCGACGGACTCGTGCGCGCGACGGTGGAGCTGCTGCCCGATCCGCCGGTCAAGAAGATACCCGCGGACTACGCGCGCCTCGTGCCGATGCTGCGCGCGCTGATCGACGCGCTGGAAGATCCGCCGCCGCAGCCCTACCGTTTCTACGACGCGGCCTGGGTGGCCGACCGCTGGGCGGAGTTGCTGCCGCTGCCGATGGAACGGCGCCAGGAAATCCTCGA
>CAZPIE010000072.1:3248-7353 GCA_964586275.1 uncultured Methyloversatilis sp.
ACATGAACAAATCCGTCCTTGTCCTGATCGCCGCCGCGCTCCTCGCCGCTTGCGGCAAGGAGGCGCCGCCGCCGGCTGCCGTTCCGCCACCGCCGACTTTCATGCTGAAGCGCGTGGCGGAAGTGGCGATCCATCCCGAGCGCCGCGCGCCGGCCGCCGTGGTCGGCAAGAACGAGGCTCGGCTGTCCGCCGAAGTCGCCGCGACGATCCAGGCGCTGCCGGTCGATGTCGGCCAGACCGTGAAGCAGGGCGCGGTCGTCGCGCGGCTCGATCCGCGCGACGCCGAGTTGGCGCTCGAACGCGCCGCTGCCGCCCAGGCCCAGGCGCAGGCGCGCCATGCGCAGGCGCAGGCCCAGTACGCGCGGGCGCAAACCCTGCGCGAGAAGAACTTCTACTCGGCCGAGGCGCTGAGCTTGCGCGAGACGGAACTGGCCGCCACCGCCGCCGACCTGCGCGCCGCCACCGCCCAGCGCGAGACGGCGCTGCGTGCGCTGGACAAGCACACGCTGCGCGCGCCCTTCGACGCGGTGGTGCGCGGGCGCGGCGGCCAGGTCGGCGAGCTTGCCGCGCCCGGCACGGTGCTGTTGACGCTGGTGTCGAACCGCGAACTGGAACTGGCCGCGCAACTGCAGCCGCGCGACGCGGAATCCTTGCAGGCCGCCGTTTCTCCGGAGTTCGAAACTGCGGGCGGCCGTCATGAACTGAAGCTGCTGCGCATCTCGCCGGCGCTCAACCGCGAATCGCGCAGCGTCGAGGCGCGACTGATATTCACCGGCCCGTCGCCGGCCGTCGGCAGCGAAGGGCGGCTGGTCTGGCGCGACCCGCAGCCGTATCTGCCGGCCGAGCTGCTGGTGCGGCGTGACGGCCGTTACGGCGTCTTTATCGCGGCGGAGGGCAAGGCGCGCTTCCATGCGTTGCCGCAAGCGCAGGAGGGCCGTCCGGCAGCGCTCGACCTGCCGGCCGAAACGCTGATCGTGACACAGGGCCGTCATGCGCTGCGGGAGGGCATGGCGCTGCAATGAAGGCGTATCGGCAGCTGCTCGAAAACCATCCGCTCGCCAACATCGCCTTCGCGGTGGTGTTGCTGCTGGGGGCGTTCGCCTACCTGACGATGCCGCGCGAGCAGGACCCGGAGATCAACTTCAACTGGGTGACGATCACCACGGTGCTGCCCGGCGCGTCCGCCGAGGACGTCGAGAAGCGCGTCACCGAGCCGCTCGAGGATGCGATCAAGGGCGTCGCCGACGTGCGCTTCTCGACGTCCAGCTCGCGCGAGAACGTCTCGAGCATCCTGGTGCGCTTCCGCGAGATTTCCGAGCGCGACTTCGACAAGCGCGTGAACGACCTGCGGCGCGACATCCAGAACAAGGCGAAAAGCGAGCTGCCGGCGGAAGCCGGGGATCCGCTGGTGCTCGAGGTGACCACCTCGAACGGCTTTCCCACCGCGCTGGTGCTGGTGACCGGGCAGGCGGCCGACGAGGTGCTGCGCCAGCGCGCGCGCCTGCTGCGCGACGAATTCGAACGCATGCCGGGCATCGACCAGGTGTTCGCCACCGGCCTGCGCGATCCGGAGTTGCTGGTCGAGTACGATGCCGTGGCGCTGGCGAACCGCGGCCTGAATGGCAGCGACGTCGCCGACGCGGCCTCCGCCTGGTTCCGCGACAGCTTTGCGGGCAAGATCGAAACCGCGCAGGGCGAGAGGCGCGACGCCTGGCTGGTGCGGGTGGTCGGACAGGACGTCGATCCCGAGCGCGTCGCGCAGATCCCCGTCGGCGCCGGGCGCAACCAGGTGCCGCTGGCCAGCGTGGCGGAGGTGACGCGCACCCGCGCCAAGGCCGTCAGCCTCGCCAGCCACGCCGGTCAGCCGGCGGTGATGCTGGCGATCACCAAGAAAAGCCGCACCAATACCCTCGACCTGATCGAACGCATCGACGCCTTCATCGCGGCGAAGAACCCGATACTCGCAGACGAGGGCATCGAACTGAAGCTGCTCGACGACCAGACGCCGAAGACGCGCGAATCGATCGGTATCATGGAAGCGAACGCGCTGGTCGGTCTCGGCGTCGTGCTGGCGATGTGCTGGCTGTTCCTCGGCGGGCGCATCGCCGTGCTGGTGGCGCTGGGCATCCCGTTTTCGCTGGCGGGCACTTTCGCCGTGCTCGGCGCGCTCGGCCACACGGTGAACATCTCGGTGCTGCTCGGCGTGGTGATCGCGCTCGGCATGCTCGTCGACGACGCGGTGGTGGTGGTCGAGGCGATCTACTACAAGATGCAGCGCGGCAGGGCGGCGCTGGAGGCGAGCATCGACTCGATGCGCGAGGTGTTCGCCCCGGTCACCTCGTCGGTGCTGACGACGATGGCCGCCTTCCTGCCGCTGATGCTGTTGCCGGGCATCGTCGGCAAGTTCATGTTCATCATCCCCTTCATCGTCACGCTGGCGCTCGCCATCAGCCTGCTCGAGGCCTACTGGATTCTGCCCGTGCATGTGGTGACCGCGAGTCGGCGCGCGCCGCCGAAAACGGACGACTGGCGCGCGCGCTTCAACCACCTGTTGCGCGTCAAGTATGCGCGCTGGCTGATCGCCGTGCTGCGCCGGCCGCGCCTTTCGCTGGCGGCGATGCTGCTGATGCTGGCGGGCGCGGGCGCGGCGGTGGCGACCGGACTGGTGCGCGTGCAGTTCTTCGCCCTCGATCCGCTGCAAGTGTTCTACGTGAATGTCGACATGCCCGCGGGCGCGCCGATCGAGCAGAGCCTGGCGGAGGCCGAGAAACTCGAGGCGCGCGTGAAGCAGCATCTGCGCCCGGGCGAAACGCGCAACACCGCCGCCTACGCCGGCCTGAAATTCACCGATATCGAGCCGCTCTATGGGGAGGCCTACGGGCAGGTGGTCGTCTCGCTGCTGCCCTCGAAAGGCGGCCGCGGCGTGACCGAGATCGTCGAGGCCATGCGCGCGGACGTGGAATCCCTGCCGAGCCCCGGCAAGATCAGCTTCACGCTGCTGTCCGGCGGGCCGCCGCTGACCAAGCCGGTGCGCGTGCGCGTGCGCAGCGACGATCCGCTCGAGCTGCGCGCCGCCGCCGATGCGCTGGCCGGTATCGTGCGCGCGGTGCCGGGGGCCAGGGACGTGACCGACGACGACATTCCCGGACGCCCGCAACTGGTCCTCGAACTCGACCGCGAGGCCCTGCGCGCGGCGGGACTCGACGCCGGCAAGGTGGCGCGGCTGCTGCGGCTCGCCGTCGACGGCGAGATCGTCGCGCAGACGCGCGACCGCGGCGAAAAGCTCGAGCTGCGCGTGCGCGCCAAGCATCGCGCCGACGGTTCGGTCGGCGCCGACATCCTCGACCTGCTCGACGACCCGGTCGCCCTCCCCGGCGGGCAGGTGACGACGCTCGGCGCACTGGTGCGGGCCGAGACGAAGGTCGGCAAGGGCGTCATCAAGCATTACAACCTCGTGCGCGCGATCACCGTCGAGGCCGACCTCGACAAGTCTGTCACCGACACGCTGGAGGCCAATCGGCTGATCGCCGCGGACTGGCAAAAGATCGCCGCGCAGTTCCCGAACACGGGCATCGATTTTTCCGGCGAGATGGAGGACATCCGCGAGAGCCTCGACGCGATGCAGTGGCTGTTCCTGTTCGGCGTCGGGCTGATCTACCTGATCCTCGCCGCGCAGTTCAGGAGCTACTGGCAGCCCCTGCTGATTCTCGTCACCGTGCCGCTCGCCTTTACCGGCGTCGCGCTCGGCCTGCTGGTGTCGCGCAACCCGCTGTCGCTCTATACGCTCTACGGCGTGATCGCGCTGACCGGCATCGCCGTCAACTCCGCCATCGTGCTGATCGCCGCCGCCAACGAACGGCTGCGCTCCGGCATGAGTGTGCTGCACGCCGCGGTTTATGCCGCGCGCCGGCGCGTGGTGCCGATCCTCATCACCTCGGTGACGACGATCGGCGGCCTGTTCTCGCTGGCTTTCGGTCTGGCCGGACATTCCCTGCTCTGGGGGCCGGTCGCGCAGTCGATCGTCTGGGGGCTGGCGATTTCCACCGTGCTGACCCTGTTCGTGATTCCCCTGCTGTACTGGATGGCCATGCGCCGTCGGAAAGTG
>CAZPIE010000073.1:0-7325 GCA_964586275.1 uncultured Methyloversatilis sp.
GAGAGTCTGCTCGACCCGCTCATCCTGCAAGTCGACCAGGCCTTGCGCACGCTGTTCGCCATGGCGCCGACGATCCGGCCGATGCCGGGCGAAGACCAGCCCGATGCCGAGTTGACCGATGTCGAGCGCAAGCATGTCGCGGCGCTGATGCGCATCAATCATGTCGGCGAGGTGTGTGCCCAGGCGCTTTATGCGGGTCAGGCGTTCACCGCCAAGGAAAGCGCCGTGCGCGAGGCGCTGGAGCACGCGGCCTGGCAGGAGACGGAGCATCTGAACTGGACGGAGCGGCGCATCGAGGAACTTGGCGGCCGCAAGAGCCTGCTCAACCCCCTCTGGTATGTGGGTGCCTGGACCATCGGGGCCATCGCCGGACGGTTGGGGGACCCGGTCAGCCTCGGGTTTGTCGCTGAAACCGAGCGCCAGGTCGAAGCCCATCTGGACGGTCACATGAGCCAGTTGCCGGCAAGCGATCTGCGTTCGCAGGCTATCCTCGACCAGATGAAGGCCGACGAGGTCGCGCATGCCCAGACCGCGCTCAGTCTGGGCGCTGCCGAACTGCCCGCTGTCGCCAAGGGCGCGATGAAGGTAGCGGCCAAGCTGATGACGAAGACCGCCTATTGGGTTTAATGCCTGGAGGGGGGGCTGATCAGACCTCCACGATCTCCCAAGTGTGATTCATCTGGGCGGTTTTGCCCAGCATGATCGAGGCGGAGCAGTATTTTTCCGCCGAGAGTTTGATCGCCCTTTCGACCGCCTCCGGCTTCAGCCCGCGACCCTTGACGACGAAATGCATGTCGATGCGCGTGAAGACCTTCGGGTCTTCTGCGGCGCGTTCCGCCGCGAGCCGCACCGCGCAGTCGGAAACCTCCTGTCGTCCCTTCTTCAGGATCGAGACGACATCGAACGAGGTGCAGCCGCCTGCACCGGCCAGCAATAGCTCCAGGGGGCGCGGGGCCAGGTTGTGACCGCCCGCCTCGGGCGCCCCGTCCATGGCGACCATGTGCCCGGTGCCGGTTTCCGCGATGAAGCTCATGCCATGGGGGTGCCAACGTACGGTGCATTCCAGCATTGTCTGTCTCCTTGGTGTGAGTGGCCGATTGTATTCGCTCGGAGACCGCTGAAAGTCGAGGCTGGGCGGGACGGCATGAAACAGCGGGAGAAAAGTGTTTGACTTTTCAAGCTTGCCTGCGATAACATGCGCGGCTTTTCCGCGTGGCGGGCCGGTCGTGTTTGTCCCCACTCGTCAATCCAGCTTGTATGAATCAGGTAGCAAGGACCCTCCATGAAGACTTTTTCCGCCAAACCGCATGAAGTCAAGCGCGATTGGTTCATCGTCGACGCCTCGGACAAGGTGCTCGGCCGTCTGGCCGCCGAAATCGCCCGTCGCCTGCGCGGCAAGCACAAGACCGAATACACACCGCACGTCGATACCGGCGACTACATCGTCGTCGTCAATGTGGACAAGCTGCGCGTGACCGGCAACAAGGCCGAGGACAAGAAGTATTTCCGCCATTCCGGCTTCCCCGGCGGTATCTACGAAACCAATTTCATCAAGCTGCAGCAGCGTTTTCCCTCTCGCGTCCTTGAAAAGGCCGTCAAGGGCATGTTGCCCAAGGGACCGCTCGGTTATGCGATGCTGAAAAAAATGAAGTGCTACGCCGGCGGTGAGCATCCGCACTCGGCGCAGCAGCCCAAAACGCTGGAAATCTGACAAGACTGAGAGAAATTATGTCGGCCAATTACTACTATGGCACCGGACGTCGCAAGACAGCGACGGCGCGCGTGTTCCTGAAAACCGGCAGCGGCAAGATCGTTGTCAATGACAAGCCGGTGGATGAATTCTTTTCCCGTGAAACCGGCCGGATGATCGTGCGCCAGCCGCTCGAGTTGACCCAGCATCTGGGCACCTTCGACATCATGGTCAACGTCACTGGCGGTGGTGAGTCCGGACAGGCCGGCGCCGTGCGCCACGGCATCGCTCGCGCCCTCATCGAATACGATGCCGCCCTCAAGCCTGCGCTGTCCCAGGCGGGCTTCGTCACGCGCGATGCCCGCGAGGTCGAGCGCAAGAAGGTCGGCCTGCACAAGGCGCGCCGCCGCAAGCAGTTCTCGAAGCGTTAATTTGCTGCGCTTCCGCAAAAGCCGCCTCCGGGCGGCTTTTTTGTCCCCGGTCATTGTCGGGTTATGATGGCCGGCCCGATAGGATTCTGGAGTACTGGACATGATCAGGGTTGGTATTGTTGGCGGTACGGGTTACACCGGTGTCGAGTTGCTGCGCTTGCTGGCACAGCATCCGGAAGTGGAGTTGACGGCGATCACTTCGCGGGCGGAAGCGGGCAGCGCGGTGTCCGACATGTTCCCCAGTTTGCGCGGACGAGTCGGCTTGAAGTTCAGCGATCCGGCTACAGCGCCGTTGGGTGAGTGCCAGATCATCTTCTTTGCCACGCCGAATGGCGTCGCCATGCAGCAGGCCCGCGTCCTGCTCGATGCGGGTGTGCGCGTCATTGATCTTGCAGCGGATTTCCGCATCAAGGATATTGCCGTCTGGGAGAAATGGTACGGGATGACCCATGCGGCTCCCGACCTTGTGGCCGAGGCCGTCTATGGGCTGCCGGAACTGAACCGCGATCTGATCAGGAATGCACGCCTTGTCGCGAATCCCGGCTGCTATCCAACTGCCGTGCAACTTGGCTTCCTGCCGCTGATCGAAGCGGGTTGCGTCGATACCGATCATCTGATCGCCGATGCCAAGTCTGGGGTTTCGGGAGCCGGCCGCAAGGCGGAAACGCACATCCTGTTTGCCGAAGCGTCAGACAACTTCAAGGCCTATGGCGTCGCCGGCCACCGCCATCTGCCGGAAATTCGTCAGGGACTTGCGGGGATTGCCGGCGCACCGGTCGGGCTGACCTTCGTGCCGCACTTGACGCCGATCATTCGTGGCATCCATGCGACGCTGTACGCGCGCATCACACGGGAAGAGGATTTCCAGGCGCTCTACGAGAAGCGTTTCTCCGGCGAGCGGTTTGTCGATGTCCTTCCGGCCAAATCCCATCCGGACACGCGTTCCGTCCGCGCGGCGAATACCTGCCGGATTGCCATTCACCGCCCGCAGGGTGGCGACACGCTTGTCATCCTGTCGGTGATCGATAATCTGGTCAAGGGTGCCGCCGGTCAGGCCGTGCAAAACATGAACCTGATGTTTGGCTTCGACGAATGTCTTGGTCTTACGCAAGTTCCCGTCTTGCCCTGATCCTGCGACGCTTGCGCGGGCGGTTCGGCATTTCCGCTCCGCAAGTCGCCGTCCGGACGCATGTTCCCTGGCGTCTGCGCGCGTTCAGTATTGTCGTAATTCTTGCTGTGCTGCTGGTACTGGCTGTGTGGGCATTCGATTTTGGCCGACAGATTGCAGATTTTAACCAGAATGAAATCCATACCATGCAATCAGCCAATGCCAAGCTTGAAGAGGAGGTCGTCCGTTTGCGCAGTCTTTTGGCCGCAAGCGAAAACGACCTGCACATCGAAAAGGCAGCACAGAAGGAGTTGACCGACAAACATCGTGCGCTGATGGAAGAAAATGCCAGACTTAAAGAGGAGCTTGCCGTGATGGAGCGCTTGCTCAAACCGAAGATGAAGTAGGTCCCAGAACTGATGATCGATTTAGAGGAGAGCATAAGATGTTCGGAAAAACCAGCAAGTCCAATAGCCGTATCGATACCCTGATCGGGGCTGGAACGACCATCGAAGGCAATGTCACATTTACCGGCGGTTTGCGTATCGACGGCGAAGTTCGTGGCAATGTCTGCGTCGCCGGAGATCACCCAGGCACCCTGGTGGTCAGCGAGAATGCACGGGTCGATGGTGAGGTGGTTGTGCCACACTTGGTCATCAACGGCACGGTTAATGGCCCGGTCCGCTCTACCGACTCGCTGGAATTGCAGCCCCGAGCCCGCGTGGCCGGCGACATCGAGTACAACTCGATCGAGATTCACCTTGGCGCAATCGTGCAAGGCAGATTGCTGCATCGTGGCACGGTTTCTGCCAAAACCGTCGAACTGAAGCTGGCAAACACGCATTGAAAAAGTCAACGATGCCACAAGCTGTTGAATTTGACCGGCGGTACCATGAATTGGATAATGGATCCGCTTAACCAACCCCCGAGGAGAAAGAGAAATGAATGCGCCCGCCGAAATGACTGCACCGCTGGTTTTTACCGACAGCGCGGCAAACAAGGTCAAGGAACTGATCGTTGAAGAAGGCAATCCCGAATTGAAGCTGCGGGTTTTTGTGACCGGTGGCGGCTGCTCCGGTTTTCAGTATGGATTCACCTTCGATGAAGTGACCAACGAAGACGATACGATCATGGAAAAAAATGGCGTGACGCTGTTAATCGACCCCATGAGCTTCCAGTACCTCGTCGGTGCCGAGATTGACTATAGCGAAGGTCTGCAAGGTTCGCAGTTCGTCATCAAGAACCCCAACGCCACAAGTACCTGCGGCTGCGGATCGTCATTCTCGGCCTGACTCCAGGCCGCCGAATAACGCGGGAAGAATGCCCCCATTGCGGGGGCGCCTTGTTGTAACCGCTTAGTCGAGCAAGGCGATCCGGACATCCCGGATCGTTTCGAGCTGGCTGGTCAGGTTCTCGACGCTTGCCTTGTACGCAGCGAGTTGGGCAGAGGGCAGGGGAGGTGCATCGGGCAGCACGACTGCAAGCGGGTCGCGATGAATACCGTCGACACGGAACTCATAGTGCAGATGGGGCCCGGTCGCAATGCCTGTGGCGCCGACATAGCCGATCACCTCGCCTTGGGCGACGCGAGCCCCTTTCCTGATTCCGGGAGCGAAGCCGGACAGGTGGCCATAGACCGTCGTTCGGTTGCCTGCGTGACGCACCATGATGACCTTGCCGTAGCCACCCTGAACCCCGGCAAACTCAATGACGCCATCTCCGGTTGCTTTCACGCGCGTGCCAGTCGGCGCGCCATAGTCGATGCCACGATGCGCGCGCGTCTGACGCAATACCGGGTGATAGCGGGCATTGGAAAAGCCGGACGTTATTCTTGAAAATTCCAGAGGGGAGCGGAGGAAAGCCTTTCTGACACTGCGACCAGTCTCGGTGTAATAGCCCCCCGGCCCATTCTCGGGCTGGAACCAGAAAGCACGGAACGTCTTGCCATCGTTGATGAACTCTGCCGCCAGAATACGCTGCGTACCGACTGTTTTCCCCTGGTGGGTAGCGGTTTCGTAAATCACGGAAAATTTGTCGCCCTTGCGCAAGTCCCGGTGGAAATCGATGTCGCCACTGAAGATGTCGGCTAACTGGACAGCTATTCCCTCCGGAATTCCGGCGCCATCGGCGGCACCGAAAAGCGAGTGCTGGATCGTGGCTGACTTTAAGGAAACCTTGGTTTCGAGAGACATTGCAAGAATGTCGGCTGCGAATCCCTCGGGTGTCCTTTCGATGACAAGGGCATGCGAACGCTCGCCATTGAGAGGAAATATCAGAGAGTGCAATTCCCCGTTTTCTGCGACTTGCGCGCTGAATACTTTCCCAGGGGCCAGTTGGCGTGCCAGCGCACCCGCTCTCTTGTTGTTGCGCAGAAACTCGAACGCTTCGGTGTCGTCGACCCCCATCCGGTCCAGGATGCTGGCCAAGTGATCGCCGCGCTGGATGACGACCTCGCGCGCATGCAGGGGTACTGCCGCAGCGAGCTCGTCAGGTGTTGGCGTGGCAACTTTCTCGATTATCTCTTCGTACTTTCCATCGAAGAGCACCGTGTTCTGCGCCGTACCGAAAGCGGTTGCCATGAATAGCATGGCAAGGGTTCCAGCCCCGGCTATCAAAAAGGGGTGCGAGACCCGAGTGAAGAAAGATGCGCCGATCGCTTGGTTTAGAATTGATCGCATGAGTCACAGCCGCCAAAAAAACAGCGAGCAAGTCTAACAGACAATCAACTTATTGAATATCCAGTAAGAAAGCATGATTGATAGCGAATCCCAACTTGCCCTGATCAAGCGTGGCGCCGAGGAACTACTGGTTGAGTCAGAGTTGTCGGAGAAGCTGAAGAGTGGCCGACCCCTCAGGGTGAAAGCGGGTTTCGACCCGACAGCGCCCGATCTGCATCTTGGCCATACGGTGTTGATCAACAAGCTTCGTCATTTTCAGGAGCTCGGACACCATGTCATGTTCCTGATCGGAGACTTCACCGGGATGATTGGCGATCCGACGGGAAAGAACGCCACGCGCCCCCCGCTTTCGCGCGAACAGATCAAACAAAATGCGCTGACCTATCAGGATCAGGTCTTCAAGATTCTCGATCCTGCAAAAACGGAAATATGCTTCAACTCGAGCTGGTTCGATGCACTGGGTGCTGCTGGGATGATCAGGTTGGCTGCCCAGCATACGGTTGCCCGCATGCTTGAGAGGGATGATTTCGCGAAACGCTATGCGGGCAACCAACCCATCGCGATACACGAATTCCTTTACCCGCTTTGTCAGGGCTACGATTCAGTTGCCATGCAAGCTGACGTGGAGCTCGGCGGTACGGATCAGAAATTCAATCTCTTGGTCGGGCGCGAATTGCAAAAGCATTACGGTCAGGCGCCGCAGTGCATTCTGACCATGCCCCTGCTGGAAGGGCTGGATGGGGTCAATAAAATGTCCAAATCGCTCGGGAATTACATTGGCATCGATGAGTCCCCCCAGGAGATTTTTGGCAAGGTGATGTCCATATCCGACGTCTTGATGTGGCGCTATTTCGATCTGTTGTCGTTTCGCTCCAGCCAGGAAATATCCAACCTGAAATGCGATGTCGACGCAGGCGCCAATCCTCGCGATACCAAGATTCTCCTTGCCAAAGAGTTGGTAGCACGGTTCCACAGCCAGGCAGCTGCAGAGCAAGCCCTTGAGGACTTTCAGGCGCGGTTCCAGCGTGGCGCAATGCCGGAAGACATGCCGCAGCTTTCCATTCCGTCGGGCCAGATTGCCCAGGTGTTGAAGCAATCCGGATTGGTTGCCAGCACCTCTGAAGCCTTGCGGATGATTGATGGGGGCGGTGTTCGTATCGATGGTGAAAGAGTTTCCGACAAGGCTTTGAGGCTAACCGCAGGGAGTACCGTTGTACTGCAGGTCGGAAAGCGTAAGTTCGCCCGCATCGCCCTGTCTTGACCTGCTTGCGCCGCATCGCAAAATATTTTGCGAATTTTTGCGAATCAGTTGACGCATGAAAGTCGGTATGTATAATGCGCCGCTCTTTGCTGCTGATGCAGCGCGTTCTTTAACAAGCTAACAGCCGATAGGTGTAGGTGCTTGCTGGGTTGGCTGG
>CAZPIE010000074.1:0-7113 GCA_964586275.1 uncultured Methyloversatilis sp.
CCCCACGCTCGCAACCCCGGCTCGCTGCCCCCCACAGGGGGGGCGTCGGCTTGGGGCGGCCCTGCGCCGACTTTGCATTCCGAGCTGATGTCGCGGCTTGCCGGCTGGGGCTTCCCGGTCGCCAGGGAACGTGAAGTGGTGCGGGGCGCACAGGGACTGCTGGATTATTACGCGCGCATCGGCGCGGCGCGGCGCGCGCTGCCCTACGACATCGACGGGGTGGTGTACAAGGTCGATCGCCTCGCCGACCAGGAACGACTGGGCTACGTCTCGCGCGCGCCGCGCTTCGCCCTCGCCCACAAGTTTCCTGCCGAGGAGGCGCTGACGACCGTCGAGGCCATCGACGTGCAGGTCGGCCGCACCGGCGCGATCACCCCGGTGGCCCGCCTCGCGCCCGTGTTCGTCGGCGGCGTGACGGTCACCAACGCGACGCTGCACAACGAGGACGAGGTCAGGAGGAAGGACGTGCGCGTCGGCGACACGGTGATCGTGCGCCGCGCCGGCGACGTGATTCCCGAGATCGTGGCCGTCGTGCCGGAACGCCGCCCGATCCTGGCGCCCGAATTCGTCATGCCCAAGGCCTGCCCGGTCTGCGCTTCGGCGATCGAGCGCCCGGAGGACGAGGCGATCGCGCGCTGCAGCGGCGGCCTGTTCTGCCCGGCGCAGCGCAAGCAGGCGCTGCTGCACTTCGCCTCGCGCCGCGCCATGGACATTGAGGGGCTCGGCGAGAAGCTGGTCGACCAGTTGATCGACAACGCCATCGTCAAGACCCCGGCGGACCTCTACAAGCTCGGCATTCCGGCGCTGGCGAACCTCGAGCGCATGGCCGAGAAATCGGCGGCGAACCTGCTCGCGGCCATCGAACGCAGCCGGCAGACGACGCTGGCGCGTTTCATCTACGCGCTGGGCATCCGCAACGTCGGCGAGGCGACGGCCAGGGACCTGGCCCGCCATTTCGGTTCGCTCGACGCCCTGATGGCAGCGGATCTCGATGCCCTGCAACGGGTTCCCGACGTCGGCCCGGTCGTGGCCGCGTCGATCGCGCGCTTCTGCGCCGAGCGCCACAACCTCGAGGTGATCGAGCAGTTGCGCGCGGCCGGCGTTCATTGGCAGGAAGGGGAACCGGCGGCCGGCGCGACTGCCGCGCTGGCGGGCAAGACCTTCGTGCTGACCGGCACGCTGCCAACCCTGACGCGCGATGCGGCCAGGGAACTGGTCGAGGCGCGCGGCGGCAAGGTCGCCGGTTCGGTGTCGAAGAAAACCGATTACGTGGTCGCCGGCGCCGAGGCGGGCGCGAAACTGTCGAAAGCCCGGGAATTGGGCGTTACCATACTCGACGAAGCGCAATTGATGGCGCTACTGGAGCAAGCATGAATCCCGCCAATGCCGACCTGCACTGCCACTCGACCGCATCCGACGGCCTGCTCGCGCCCGCCGCGCTGGTGGAGCGCGCCCTCGCCAACGGCGTCGATCTGCTCGCGCTGACCGATCACGACGAGGTCGGCGGGCTCGAGGAGGCCGCGGCTGCCGCGCAGGCGTTGGGGCTGCGTTTTGTCACCGGCGTCGAGATCTCGGTGTCCTGGGGCGACGACCAGACGGTCCATATCGTCGGCCTGAACCTCGACCCTCGCCACCCCGATCTGGTCGCCGGACTGGCGCGCGTGCGCAGCGGACGCGACGCGCGCGCCGGACTGATGGCCGAAGAGCTGGCGAAAGTCGGCATCGACGGCGCCTATGAAGGCGCGCTCAGGTACGTCGGCAACCCGGCGCTGATCTCGCGCTCGCACTTCGCCCGCTACATCGTCGAGCGCGGTTTCGCGCCGGACGTGAAAACGGTGTTCGACCACTGGCTGGCCAAGGGCAAGCCGGGCTATGTCAGCCATTCCTGGGCGGAATTGCCGGAAGCGGTGGACTGGATCCGGGCGGCCGGCGGCGTCGCGGTGATCGCCCATCCGGGCCGCTACCGGCTCACGCCCGCCGAGCGGCGCGAGTTGTACCGCGCATTCAAGGACTGCGGCGGCGCGGGCATCGAGGTGGTGTCGGGCTCGAGCAACGAAGCGGAAATCCGCGAGATCGCCGGCATCGCGCGCGAGTTCGGCTTCCTCGCCTCGCGCGCCTCGGATTTCCACGGGCCGGGCGAGAGTTATGCCGATCTCGGGCGTACTGTGCAACTGCCGGCCGACCTGAAGCCGGTCTGGGCCGACTGGAACTGATGCACCGATGGCCGACTACTTCGAAATCCATCCGAAGAACCCCCAGCCGCGGCTGATCGCGCGTGCGGCGGAGATCATCCGCAGGGGGGGACTGGTGGTGTTCCCGACCGACTCGGCCTATGCGCTCGGCGGGCATCTCGGCGACGCGGCGCTGCTCGAGCGCATCCGTCGCATCCGCGGCGTCGATGAACGCCACCACTTCACGCTGATGTGCCGCGACCTGTCGGAAATCGCCACCTATGCGCGCGTCGACAATGTCCGATATCGCCTGCTCAAGGCGGCGACGCCGGGCAGCTATACCTTCATCCTCGAGGGCACCAAGGAGCTGCCGCGCCGGGTGCTGCATCCGAAGCGCAAGACCATCGGCCTGCGCGTGCCGGATCATCCGGTGGTGCTGGCGCTGCTCAAGGAACTCGACGAGCCGATCCTGAGTTCGACCCTGATTCTGCCTGGCGACGAGGGGCCGTTGAGCGATTCCGAGGAAATCTGCAACCGGCTCGAGAACCAGGTCGACCTGATCATCGATGCCGGCGCCTGCGGCAGCGGGGCGACGACCGTGATCAACCTGGTCGGGGGTGCTCCGGAACTGCTGCGGGCCGGCAAGGGCCCGCTCGAACCCTTCGGGCTGGAGAGCGTCGCTTAAAATCCCCCCTTCATGGAAAACCTGATCCAGACCTTGGCGATCTACGCCATCCCGGTCATTTTCGCCATCACGCTGCACGAGGCGGCGCACGGCTACGTGGCCCGCCATTTCGGCGACCCGACGGCCTGGCAGCTGGGGCGCATCACGCTCAATCCCGTCAAGCATGTCGACCCGGTCGGCACCCTGCTGGTGCCGGCCTTGCTGCTGTTTTTCACGAAGGGGGCCTTCCTGTTCGGCTGGGCCAAGCCGGTACCGGTCGATTTCGGCCGCCTGCGCAGACCGAAGCAGGACATGCTCTGGGTCGCCGCCGCCGGTCCGGGCGCCAACCTGTTCATGGCCTTCGCCTGGGCGCTGATCCTCAAGTTGGCGGTGTTCATGCCGGACAACGCGTATAGTCTGCCGCTGGCCGAGATGGCGCGCGCCGGCATCACCGTCAATGGCGTGCTGATGCTGCTGAACCTGCTGCCGATCCCCCCGCTCGACGGCGGCCGCATCGCCGTCAGCCTGCTGCCGCCGCCGCTGGCCTGGAAGTTCGCGCGGATCGAGCCTTTCGGCTTCGTCATCCTGCTGGCGTTGATGTTCCTCGGCGGGCTGGAATTGATCCTCACCCCCATGATGCGCATCTTCCTTTCCTTCATCAAAAACCTGTTTTCCCTCTAGTCATGTTCGTCGAACGCGTTCTCTCCGGCATGCGCCCCACCGGCCGCCTCCATCTGGGCCACTATCACGGCGTGCTGGCCAACTGGATCAAGCTCCAGCACGAGTATCCCTGCCTGTTCTTTGTCGCCGACTGGCATGCGCTGACCACGGCCTACGACGAGCCGGGCGCCATCGCGCAGAATTCCTGGGACATGGTGGTCGACTGGCTGGCCGCCGGCGTCGACCCGGCGCAGGCGACCATCTTCATCCAGTCGCGCGTGCCCGAGCATGCCGAGCTGCACCTGCTGCTGTCGATGATGACGCCGCTCGGCTGGCTGGAGCGCGTGCCGACCTACAAGGACCAGCAGGAGAAACTGACCCACAAGGACCTGACGACCTACGGCTTTCTCGGCTACCCGCTGCTGCAGGCGGCGGACATTCTGATCTACCGCGCCGACAAGGTGCCGGTCGGCGAGGACCAGGTGCCGCACATCGAGTTCACGCGCGAGATCGCGCGCCGTTTCAACCACCTCTACGGCCGCGAGCCCGGTTTCGAGGAGAAGGCGAAGGAGGCAGTGAAGAAGCTCGGCAGCAAGCGCGCCAGGCTTTACGAGGAATTGCGCACGCGCTATCAGGAAAAGGGCGAGGAAGCGGCGCTCGAGCAGGCGCACGCGGTGCTCGACGAGGCGCAGAGCCTGTCGCACGGCGACCGCGAGCGGCTGTTCGGCTACCTCGAGGGCAGCGGCAAGATGATCCTCGCCGAGCCGGGCGCGCTGCTCACCGAGGCCTCGCGCATGCCCGGCCTCGACGGCCAGAAGATGTCGAAGTCCTACGGCAACACGATCGCCCTGCGCGAGGACGAGGAGTCGATCCGCAAGAAGATCAGGACCATGCAGACCGATCCGCAGCGCGTGCGGCGCACCGATGCGGGCGATCCGGACAAGTGCCCGGTCTGGCAGTTCCACCAGATCTATTCGAACGACGAGGTGAAAAGCTGGGTGCAGCAGGGCTGCCGTTCGGCCGGCATCGGCTGCATCGAATGCAAGCAGCCGGTCATCGAGGGCGTGCTGAAGGAACAGGAACCGATGCGCGAGCGCGCCCGCATGTACGAGGAAGACCCGCAGCTGGTCAAGAACATCATCGCCGACGGCTGCGAGAAGGCCAGGAAGCTCGCCCAGGAAACCATGCGCGACGTGCGCGAGGCGATCGGACTGGACTACTCGTGAGAAAGACGGCGGAGCAGGAGACGGCCGATGAGGCGAAGCTGCTCGCGATCATCCCGGCAGTCGTCGAGCATCGCATCCCCAAGCTCTACGGCGAACCGCTGCCGGAGCTGCCGCGCGACCTCTACATCCCGCCCGACGCGCTGGAAGTCTTCCTCGACGCCTTCGAGGGGCCGCTCGACCTGCTGCTCTACCTGATCCGCAAGGCCAACCTGAGCATCCTCGACATTCCGATGGCGCCGCTGACCGCGCAATATCTGGTCTATGTCGAGGCGATGCGCCGCTCCAATCTGGAACTGGCGGCCGATTACCTGCTGATGGCGGCGATGCTGCTGGAGATCAAGTCGCGCATGCTCTTGCCGCGCCCGCCCAAGGCGGACAGCGGCGAACCCGAGGATCCGCGCGCCGAACTGGTGCGCCGCCTCATGGAGTATGAACGCATGAAGCTGGCCGCCGCACGCCTCGACGCCCTGCCGCAGGCGCACCGCGACTACGAGTGGGCCTCGGTGTGGATCGCCGAGAAGGTCGCCGCGCGCCAGCCGGACGTCAGCGTGCACGACCTGCAGGTGGTCTGGCTGGCGCTGATGCGCCAGGCGAAAATGAAGCAGCACCACCGCATCCGGCGCGAGGAGCTGTCGGTGCGCGAGCACATGGGCCTGATCCTGCGCCATCTGCAGGGACGCGGCTACGTGGTGTTCGAGGACCTGTTCGAGCCGATGGCGGGACATGCCGGAATTGCCGGCATGGTGGTGAGCTTCCTCGCCATCCTCGAGCTGGCGCGCGAAAACCTCGTCGAACTGACGCAGAGCGAGGCGCTGGCGCCCATCTATGTAAAATTGCGCGATGTTGCAACTTTACAAGCCTGAAGACTACAAGCGCGTGCTCGAGACGGCGCTGCTTGCGGCGGTCGAGCCCCTGCCGCTGGCCGAGCTGAAGAAGCTCTTCGACGACCCCTTCGACGACGATACCTGGCGCACGCTGCTCGACGACCTGCGGCGCGACTGGGCCGAGCGCGGCGTCGAGCTCGTCCAGCTGGCCTCCGGCTGGCGTTTCCAGACGCGTCCGGAGTATCAGGTCTTCCTCGACCGCCTGAAGAACGAGCGGCCGCCGAAGTACTCGCGCGCCGTCATGGAGACGCTGGCGATCGTCGCCTACCGGCAGCCCGTGACGCGCGGCGACATCGAGGATATCCGTGGCGTGGCGGTGTCGCCCAACGTCATCAAGACCCTCGAGGGCCGGGGCTGGATCGATGCCGTCGGCCATCGGGACTCCCCCGGGCGTCCCGCCCTGTACGCCACCACCCGGAAGTTTTTGGATGATCTCGGTCTGCGCAGCCTCTCCGAACTGCCGCCGCTGGCCGAGATCGAACGGATGATCGATGCCCAGCCCAACGAAACCAACGAAACCACGGAAAACGCCCCGGCAGGGGCCGTCGCGGCCAGCCGCGACGCAGCCGCAAGCGGAACGGACGGGGCGGAAGCCGTCCCGGCGCAAAGCGACGCCTTTCCGGCCGCCGAGCAAGCCGCCTAGCCAGGCCAGGTCGGCTGCCCCCGCTGCGGCCGTCCCGGGCGCCGCCCCGACCGTCAAGCTCCAGAAGGCGCTGGCGGACGCGGGTCTCGGCGCACGCCGCGAGATCGAGGAATGGATCGCCGCCGGGCGCGTGCAGGTTAATGGCGAGCCGGCGCACCTGGGCCAGCGCGTCGCGGTCACCGACAAGGTCAAGGTCGGCGGCCGGCTGGTCAACCTGCATTTCGCCGCGCGCGTGCCCCGCGTGCTGCTCTACCACAAGCCCGAGGGCGAGATCGTCTCGCGCGACGACCCCCAGGGCCGTCCGACCGTCTTCAATGCCCTGCCGCGCTTGCGCGGCGGCCGCTGGATCGCCATCGGCCGGCTCGACTTCAATTCCTGCGGCCTGCTGCTGTTTACCTCCGACGGGGCGCTGGCCAACCGGCTGATGCACCCGCGCTACCGGCTGGAACGCGAATACGCGGTGCGCGTGCTGGGGGAGATCGACGAGGCATCGCTCGCCAAACTGACCGAGGGCATCGAACTCGAGGACGGCTTCGCGAAGTTCATCCGCTTGCAACCGGCCGGCGGCGAGGGAGCCAACCACTGGTATCGCGTGACGCTGGAAGAGGGCAGGAACCGCGAAGTGCGGCGCATGTTCGCGGCGGTCGGCGTGACCGTCAGCCGCCTGATGCGGGTCCGCTACGGGCCGATCGTCCTGCCGGCCAACCTGAAGCGGGGGCAATGCCGTGAACTCGAGCCTGGAGAGGTCCAGGCCCTGCTGAAGGTCCTGGAGGGAAAGCCGGACGAAAAAGAGCGATAAAAAGAGCGATTAAAATTGCTTTGCCGCGCAAAGACTTGTACAATGCACGGCTTGAATAGTTCGTGG
>CAZPIE010000075.1:0-1349 GCA_964586275.1 uncultured Methyloversatilis sp.
GTCAATCGCAGGGCGAGCTGCAGGCATTCGTCCCAGAGGTCGCCACGGCTCAGGCCCTTGATGATGCGATCAATCCGCGCGGCATGCAAGAGGGCGGCGCGCTGCATGCGCTGGCGCGCCTCGTTCGCCAGCACCCAGAGCACCAGCGGCGGCGCGGCGTCCTCGGCGCGCAGGCCTTCGAGCGTGCGTGCGCAGCGCGCGGCGTCGCGCGCCTGCAGGGCGTTCTTCAGGTCGTCGATGTCGTAGCGCGCGACGTTGAGCACGGCGGCCGAGACCTGCTGCAGCGTCAGAGCGCCCGGCGGATGGAGCAGGCCGAGTTTCTGGATCTCCTGGTGCGCGGCGAGCAGGTTGCCTTCGACGTGCAGCGCGATGAATTCGAGGGCTTCGGCAGGGGCGGTCTGCTGCTGGGTGGCCAGACGGCGCGCGATCCATTGCGGCAGCTGGGCGAGCGGCGGGGCATTGCACTCGATGCCGACACCCGCCTCGACGAGGGCGGCGAACCACGCGGCCTTCCTGGCGCGCCAGTCCATCTCCGGCAGGGTCACGAGGGTCAGCGTGTCGGCGGGCAGGTCGCGGGCATAGCGCTGCAGCGCCTCGCCGCCGTCGCGGCCCGGCTTGCCGGTCGGGATGCGCAGATCGACCAGCGTGCGGCCGCCGAACAGCGACAGGTTGCCGGACGCCTGGAACAACTCTTCCCACTTGAACGAGGGCGTGACCACCAGCACCGTGCGGTCGTCGAAGCCTTGCTTGCGGGCAGCAGCGCGCAGCGCGTCGCCGGCCTCGACGGTCAGCAGCGGATCGTCGCCGTGCAGCACGTAGAGTGGGCCGAGGGGCTTCGCCAGATGCGCGGCCAGCTGTTCGGGACGCAGCTGCATGGCCCGGGCGCTCCTCTAGCCCTTGAGCGAGCGGCTGCTGGCGGCGAGGCGGCGCAGCAGCTGCTGCACCATGTCCTGCTGCATTTCGCGCCAGAGCATCGCCTCTTCGGCCTCCTTCGCGAAGATGCGCTCGTCGTCGAAGGTCATGTCGCGCTGCAGGACGATCTGGCTGGCGGGCAGCAACTCCTTGCCCTGCGCATCCTGGATGCGGTACTGGAAGCTGCGGGTGAGCAGGAATTCGCGCACGTGGCCCTTGGCGGACAGCGACAGGATGGCCTTGTGCTGGAGGTTCTGCAGGATGACGAGCGTTGCCGTGGCTTCCTTCGCACCCGGAACCACTTTCGTCAGCGAGCCGGCTTCGATGCTGCGCTTGATCTGGAAGTAGAGCTCGTTGTTTTCCGGCACGCCGCTGATGGCGAGGGTTTCCCAGGGCAGGGAATAGCTGCCGCGCAGCTGGAAGCCGCAGGCGGAGAG
>CAZPIE010000075.1:1449-7015 GCA_964586275.1 uncultured Methyloversatilis sp.
AGACCACGATATTGACGAGACGACCGGGGACGACGACGACCTTCTTCGCCGGCTTGCCTGCCATGAACTTCTGCGCGGCCTCGTTGGCGAGGGCGGCGGCCTCGATTGCCGTCCTTTCAGCGCCGACTTTGACCTTGAGACTGCCGCGCAGCTTGCCGTTGACCTGCAGCACAAGCTCGACCTCGTCCTGCACCAGCGCTTCTTCGAGCGGCTCGGGCCAGGCGGCCTGCAGGATGTCGGGGCCGTAGCCCAGCTCGATCCACAGCACATGGGCGATGTGCGGGGCGATCGGGGAGAGCACGCGCAGCAGGATGCCGAAACACTCGCGCGCATGCGGGTCGGCGGGCGCCTTTTCCAAGGCGTTCAACATCTTCATGCAGCTTGATGCGACGGTGTTGAGCTGCAGCTTGCCGAGGTCGTAGTTGGCCTGCTTGAGCAGCAAGTGGATTTCCCGCCGCAGTCCTCCAGCCTCTCCCGTCGACGCTTGCGACTTCAGCGCATGGCCGAAAGACCAGACGCGCTTCAAGAAGCGGTAGGCGCCCTCGACGCCCGAGTCCGACCATTCGAGGGTCTGCTCCGGCGGACTCGCGAACATCATGAAGAAGCGCGCGGTGTCGGCGCCGTAAGTTTCGATCAGCGCCTGCGGATCGACGCCGTTGCGTTTCGACTTCGACATGGTGCCGACGCCGCCGTAGTCGACCGGCGAACCGTCGGCCTTGAGCATGGCGCCTGTCACGTGTCCTGACTCGTCGCGCACGAGATCGACTTCCTCGGGCGCGAAGTACTCGATGCCGCCCTTGGCGGTGCGCCGGCTGAAGATGTGGTTGAGCACCATGCCCTGCGTCAGGAGATTCGCAAATGGTTCCCCTTGCTCGTCCTGCCTGACCAGCCCGACGTCGCGCATCACCTTGGTCCAGAAGCGCGAATAGAGCAGGTGCAGGATCGCGTGCTCGATGCCGCCGATGTACTGGTCGACCGGCATCCAGTACTGTGTGCCGGCGTCGACCATCTTGTCGTTCTTCTCGCGTGTCGCGGCATCGACGCCGTAGCGCGCGTAGTACCACGACGAATCGACGAAGGTGTCCATCGTGTCGGTCTCGCGCCGGGCGGGCTTGCCACACTTGGGGCAGCTGCAGTTGAGGAAATCGGCGCGCTTGCCCAGCGGATTGCCGGCGCCGTCGGGCACGCAATCCTCGGGAAGGATGACGGGCAGTTGGTCGTCGGGCACCGGCACCGAGCCGCAACTGTCGCAGTGGATGATCGGGATCGGGCAGCCCCAGTAGCGCTGGCGGGAAATCCCCCAGTCGCGCAGGCGGAACTGCACTTTCTTCTCGCCGAGGCCCTTGGCCGCGAGGTCGGCGGCGATCGCGTCGATGGCCGCTTCGCAGCCGAGGCCGTCGTACTTGCCGGAATTGACGCAGACGCCACGCTGCTTGTCGGCGTACCACTCCTGCCACGCATCGAGGCTGAAGCTCTGGCCGGGCACCGAGATCACCTGCTTGATGGGCAAGCCGTATTTCTTCGCGAAGGCGAAGTCGCGCTCGTCGTGGGCGGGTACGCCCATCACCGCGCCGTCGCCGTAGCTCATCAGCACGTAGTTGCCGACCCAGACTTCGACTTTCGCGCCGGTGAGCGGGTGCTCGACGAAGAGACCGGTCGGCATGCCCTTCTTCTCCATCGTCGCCAGGTCGGCTTCCATGACCGAGCCGTGCTGGCATTCCTCGATGAAGGCGGCGAGCTGCGGGTTGTTTCTCGCCGCGTGCGTGGCGAGCGGGTGCTCGGCGGCGACGGCGCAGAAGGTCACGCCCATGATGGTGTCGGCGCGGGTGGTGAACACCCAGAGCTTGTCCTGCTTGCCATCGAGTTCGTAGGGGAAGGCGAAACGCACGCCGGTGCTCTTGCCGATCCAGTTGGCTTGCATGAGCTTTACTCGTTCAGGCCAGCCCGGCAGCGTGTCCAGCGCGGACAAGAGTTCGTCGGCGTACCGGGTGATGCCGAGGTAATAGCCGGGGATCTCGCGCTTCTCGACCAGCGCGCCGGTGCGCCAGCCGCGGCCCTCGATCACCTGCTCGTTGGCGAGCACGGTCTGGTCCACCGGGTCCCAGTTAACGACCTGCGTCTTCTTGTAGGCGATGCCCTTTTCGAGCATGCGCAGGAACAGCCACTGGTTCCACTTGTAGTACTCGGGCTTGCAGGTCGCCAGCTCGCGCTCCCAGTCGATGGCGAAACCCAGGGACTGGAGCTGCTGCTTCATGTAGGCGATGTTGTCGTAGGTCCACTTGGCGGGCGGCACCCGGTTCTGGATCGCCGCGTTCTCGGCGGGCAGGCCGAAGGCGTCCCAGCCCATCGGCTGCAGCACGTTGAAGCCGCGCATCTTGTGCGAGCGGGCCAGCACGTCGCCGATCGTGTAGTTGCGCACATGGCCCATGTGCAGCTTGCCCGACGGATAGGGGAACATCGACAGGCAATAGTATTTCGGCTTCGCCTCATCGACGTCGACATTGAACGCGCGCGTCGCTTTCCAGTGGGCCTGGGCGACCTGTTCGATTTCGGCGGGGTTGTATTTTTCCTGCATGTGCGGAAGGCCGGTGCGGGCAAGGGAAAGCAAGACCGGTAATTATAATCGCCACATGTCCAATCTCCTGCATGGTCTGAATGAGCGCCAACTCGCCGCCGTCACCCTGCCGCCCCAGCATGCCCTGATCCTCGCCGGGGCCGGCTCGGGCAAGACGCGGGTGCTGACGACCCGCCTGGCCTGGCTGATTTCGACCGGGCAGGTCCCGCCGCAGGGCGTGCTGGCGGTCACCTTCACCAACAAGGCGGCGAAGGAGATGCTTGCGCGCCTTTCTGCGATGCTGCCGATCAACACTGGCACGATAAGGGGCATGTGGATCGGCACCTTCCACGGCCTGTGCAACCGCATGCTGCGCGCCCACCATCGCGACGCCGGTTTGCCGCAGCTGTTCCAGATCCTCGATTCCGCCGACCAGCTCGCCGCCGTGAAACGAATGCTGAAGTCGCTCAACGTCGATGACGAAAAGTTCCCGCCGCGCGAGCTCACCTGGTTCATCAACGCGCAGAAGGAAGCCGGTCTGCGTCCGGCGGCGGTCGAAGCCTGGGACGACTGGACGAGGAAGCGCGTCGAGCTTTATGAAGCCTACGAGACGCAGTGCCAGAAGGAAGGCGTGGTGGATTTCGCCGAGCTGCTGTTGCGCTGCCACGAGCTGCTCGAACGTAACGAGCCGCTGCGCCGGCACTATCGGGAACGTTTCCGCCACATCCTCGTCGACGAGTTCCAGGACACCAACAAGCTCCAATACCGCTGGCTGAAGCTGCTGGCCGGCGAGCATGCCGCGTTGTTCTGCGTAGGAGATGACGATCAAAGCATCTATGCGTTCCGCGGCGCCGATGTCGGCAACATGCGCGACTTCGAGCGCGAGTTCAAGGTGGCGAACCTGATCCGCCTCGAACAGAACTACCGCTCGCATGGCAACATCCTCGACGCCGCCAACGCGATCATCCAGAACAATCCGTCGCGCCTCGGCAAGAACCTGTGGACCGAAGCCGGCAGCGGCGAGCCAATCCGCGTCCATGAGTCCTACTCCGACGGCGACGAGGCGCGCTTCATCGTCGAGGAGGTCAAGGCGCTTGCCAACGAGGGCCATGCGCGCAGCCAGATCGCGCTGCTCTACCGCAGCAACGCCCAGAGCCGAGCGCTGGAACACGCGCTGTTCAACGCCGGCATTCCCTATCGCGTCTATGGTGGGCTGCGCTTCTTCGAGCGCGCCGAAATCAAGCACGCGCTCGCCTACCTGCGCCTGATCGCCAACCCGGACGACGACACCGCCTTTTCCCGCGTGGTGAATTTCCCGGCGCGCGGAATTGGGGCGCGCAGCATCGAACAGTTGTCCGATGCCGCGCGGGGCGCAGGATGCAGCCTGCAAGCCGCAATTCCGCTGGTGAAGGGCGCGGGCGGCGCCAAGCTCGCCGCCTTCGCCGCGCTGCTCGTCGAGCTGCGCGAAGCGGCAGCCCTGCCGCTGCCCGAACTGGTCACGCACGCGCTCGACCTGTCCGGCCTGCGCACCCACTACCAGCACGAAAAGGAAGGCCAGGAGCGGCTCGCCAACCTCGACGAGCTCGTCAATGCGGCGATCGGCTTCGTCGCCGAGGAAGGCGCGGTTGGTGAGGAGGGAGAACTGTCGTCGGACCTTGCCTCCTTCCTCGCCCATGCGGCCCTCGAAGCCGGCGAGCACCAGGCCGGCGAGGGCGACGACGCGCTGCAGTTGATGACCGTGCATTCGGCCAAGGGACTCGAGTTCAACGTCGTCTTCATCTGCGGGCTGGAAGAAGGATTGTTCCCGCACGAGAATTCCATCGCGGAGGACAAGGGACTCGAAGAGGAGCGCCGGCTGATGTACGTCGCCGTGACGCGCGCGCGGCAGCGGCTCTACCTGTGCCACGCGCAGACGCGCATGCTGCATGGCCAGACGCGCTACAACCTGCCCTCGCGCTTCATCGACGAGATACCCGCCGCCCTGCTCAAGTTCCTCAACGCACGGCCTGCGAAAACCGGCTATGGCGCCGCTCCGCCAGCGCCGACTTTTGGTTCAGCGCCGCGGCCGCAGCGCAGCGGGGAATTGCGCATCGGCCAGACGGTGAGGCATGCCAAGTTCGGCCTCGGCGTGATCGTCAATGCCGAGGGCGGCGGGGCCGACGCGCGCGTGCAGATCAATTTCGGCAACGCCGGCATGAAGTGGCTTGCATTGTCGGTCGCCAAACTGGAGCCCGCATGAAAGTCCACGCCAACGGCATTGACATCCATTACGCCATCGCAGGCAGCGGTCCCGTCGTCACGCTCGCCCATTCGCTGGCCACCGACCTGACGCTCTGGGACGAACTGGCCGCGGCGCTGGAACCGCATTTCACGGTGCTGCGCTACGACGCGCGCGGCCATGGCCGGAGCGGCGCGCCGGAAGGGCCTTACGACTTCCCGATGCTCGTCGGCGACCTCGTCGGCCTGCTCGACGCACTGCGGATCGGGCGCACGCATTTCGTCGGCCTGTCGATGGGCGGCATGCTCGGCCAGCATTTCGCGCTGGCCCATCCTGAACGGCTCGGCAAACTCCTGATCGCCAGCTCGACGAGTCGCGTGCCGCCCGAAGCGCGGGGTCTGTGGGACGAGCGCATCGCGGTCGCCCGCGCGCAGGGCATGCAGGCGCATGTCGAGTCGACACTGGCACGCTGGTTCACCGCGCCCTGGCGGGCCGCGCACCCGGAGGCGATGGCGCGCATCGGCGCGCTGGTCGCGGCGACGCCGGTGGCGGGCTTCGCCGGCTGGGGGGCGGCGATCTGCACGCTCGACCTGACGGAAAGGCTCCGCGCCATCAAGGCGCCGACGCTCGTGGTCTGCGGTGCCGACGATCCCGGCACCCCGCCGGCCGCCAACCGGGCCATCGCGGAAGCGATTCCCGGCGCGCGGCTGGAGATCGTCTCCAATGCCTCTCACCAGCTCGTGATCGAGCAGGCCGAAACCTTCATCCGCCTGCTGCTGGACTTTCTCGCTTAA
>CAZPIE010000076.1:0-4927 GCA_964586275.1 uncultured Methyloversatilis sp.
GGGTGTTCGTCGACGTCAAGTCGGCCTACGATCCGAAGGCGGTCGCCAAGGCCGGCTTCAAGCTCTGGCGCGTGTGATGCGGTGACTTACGAAGATCTCAAACAACAGCTGCAGGCCAATCCGCGCACCTGGCTGGTCACGGGCGTCGCGGGCTTCATCGGCAGCAACCTGCTCGAAACCCTGCTGACGCTCGGCCAGCGCGTGGTCGGCCTCGACAATTTCGCCACCGGCCACCGCCACAACCTCGATGCTGCCCTGGCGGATGCCAGTGCCGCCAGCGGCCGGCCGCGCGCAGAGCTCGAAGGATTGTTCCATTTCATCGAAGGGGACATCCGCGACCTCGATACTTGCCGCGCGGCGATGTGGTGGCAGCAGGGCACGCCCCGCCATGCAGTCGATTACGTGCTGCACCAGGCCGCGCTCGGCAGCGTGCCGCGCTCGATCGAAGATCCGGTCACCACCCACCAGGCGAACATCGACGGCTTCCTCAACATGCTGGTCGCCGCGCGCGACGGCCGGGTCGCCCGCTTCGTTTATGCCGCGAGCAGCTCGACCTACGGCGATCATCCCGACCTGCCCAAGGTCGAGGACAAGATCGGCAAGCCGCTCTCGCCCTATGCCGTCACCAAGCTGGTGAACGAACTCTATGCCGAGGTCTTCGCGCGCACCTACGGCTTCCGGACCATCGGCCTGCGTTACTTCAACATCTTCGGCAAGCGCCAGGACCCCAACGGCGCCTACGCGGCGGTGATTCCCAAGTGGATCGCCGCGCTGGTCGCCAACCAGCCGGTCTTCATCAACGGCGATGGCGAGACCAGCCGCGACTTCTGCTACATCGCCAACACGATCCAGGCGAACCTGCTGGCCGCCACGACCGAGAATCCGGAGGCGACCAACCAGGTCTATAACGTGGCGATCGGCGAGCGAACCACGCTCAACGAGCTCTGCTCCTTCCTCGTACGGCATCTGGCCGAGCGCTATCCGCATTTGCGCGACTTCAAGCCGGTGCATCGCGACTTCCGCGCCGGCGACGTGCGGCATTCCCTCGCCGACATCGGCAAGGCGCAACGGCTGCTCGGCTACGCGCCCAGCCACCGCATCGACGCCGGCCTCAGGGAATCGATGGCCTGGTACATCGACCACCTCTGATGGCTGCGCAAGCGGATGCCCGGCCGCTGGTCCTGCACGTCTTCTATCGTTTCGATGTCGGCGGACTCGAAAACGGCGTCGTCAACCTGATCAACCACATGCCGGCGGATGCCTGCCGGCATGCCATCCTTGCCCTGACCGAAGTCACCGACTTCCGGCAGCGCATCCGGCGCGACGACGTGCAATACATCAGCCTGCGCAAGCCGCCGGGCCACCTGTTCAAGCTGTTTCCGCGCCTGGTGCGCCTCTTCCGCGAACTCCGGCCGGCGATCGTCCACAGCCGCAACCTCGCGGCGCTCGAAGTGACCGTGCCGGCCTGGCTCGCGCGGGTGCCGGTGCGCATCCACGGCGAGCATGGCCGCGACGTCGGCGACCTCGATGGCTCCAACAAAACCTACCAGTGGGTGCGGCGCGCCTACAACCCCTTCGTCAGCCACTGGATCGCGCTTTCCCGCGACCTGGCAACCTATTTGACCGGACGCGTCGGCATCCCCGCGCGCAAGGTGATCCAAATCTACAACGGCGTCGACGCCGAACGCTTCCATCCTGCCGTCCTGCCAGCGCCGACTATTGGCGGCTGTCCTTTCCGCCGGCCGGAACACTGGCTGGTCGGCACGGTGGGGCGCATGCAGACGGTCAAGGATCAGACCCTGCTCGCCAGGGCCTTCATCCGGGCGCTGGAGATTGCTCCCGAGCTGCGGCCGCGCCTGCGGCTGGTGATGGTCGGCGACGGCCCGCTGCGCGCCGAGGCGCAGGACTTGCTCGCTGCCGCCGGCGTCGCCGCACTGGCCTGGCTGCCCGGCGAGCGCCACGACGTCCCCGATGTGCTGCGCGGCCTCGATTGCTTCGTCCTGCCTTCGCTGGCCGAGGGTATCTCGAACACCATCCTCGAGGCGATGGCCTCCGGACTGCCGGTGATTGCCACGAATGTCGGCGGCAACCCGGAACTCGTGACCGAAGGGCGGACCGGCGCACTGGTGCCGGCCAGCGACCCGGAAGCCATGGCGCGGGCCATCATTGCCTATGCTCAGGATCCGGAGCAAGCGCAAGCCGTAGGCCGGCAGGGCAGGGCGGAGGTCGAGCGACGCTTCAGCCTCGACGCGATGGTCGGAGCCTATCGGAGCGTTTACGATCGGTTACTATTCGGGCCGCATCCAGACAGGAAAAACCAATAATCATGTGCGGCATCACCGGCATTTTCGATACCCGCGGCAGGCGCGCCATCGATCGCGCCGTGCTGCACCGCATGAACGAAACCCAGTTCCACCGGGGGCCGGACGAAGGCGGGCTGCATGTCGAGCCGGGCGTCGGCCTCGGCCATCGCCGCCTCTCGATCATCGACCTGTCGACCGGCCAGCAGCCGCTCTACAACGAGGACCAGACGGTCTGCGTCGTCTTCAACGGCGAGATCTACAACTACCGGGAACTCATTCCCGAGCTGCAGGCGCTCGGCCACGTGTTCCACACGCGCAGCGACACCGAGGTCATCGTCCATGCCTGGGAAGCCTGGGGCGAGGCCTGCGTCGAGCGCTTCCGCGGCATGTTCGCCTTCGCGCTGTGGGACCGCAATCGCGACCTGCTCTTTCTCGCGCGCGACCGGCTCGGCGTCAAGCCGCTGTTCTACGCGCTGCTCGACGACGGCAGCTTCCTCTTCGGTTCCGAGCTCAAATCCCTCGTCGCGCATGGCGGCTTGCCGCGCGACATCGATCCGCTGGCCGTCGAGGAATATTTCGCCCTCGGCTACGTCGCCGAACCGCGCTGCATCTTCCGGCAGGCCAGGAAGCTGCCGCCGGCCTGCACGCTGAAAGTCGGCCGTGGCGAGACGGCACTGCACACCTTGCAACCGCGCGAGTACTGGGACGTGCGCTTCACGCTCGATGCCCGCCTCGGCATCGACGAGGCCTGCCACGAACTCGAACGCCGGCTCGACGAATCGATCCGCCTGCGCATGATTGCCGAAGTGCCGCTCGGCGCCTTCCTTTCGGGCGGCGTCGATTCCAGCGCCGTGGTGGCAATGATGGCCGGCCTCTCGAACGAGCCGGTCAACACCTGCTCGATTTCCTTCGCCGATCCCGCCTACGACGAGGCCCGCTTCGCGCAACAGGTGGCGGATCGCTACCAGACCCGGCATTTCGTCGACCGGGTCGAAAGCGACGACTTCGATCTCATCGACACGCTCGCCAATCTTTACGACGAACCCTACGCCGACAGCTCGGCCATTCCCACCTACCGCGTCTGCCAGCTGGCGCGCAAGCATGTGACGGTGGCGCTCTCCGGCGACGGCGGCGACGAAAGCTTCGGCGGCTATCGCCGCTATGCGCTGCATTTGATGGAAGAGCGGATGCGCGCCGCGCTGCCGCTCGGTTTGCGCCGCCCGCTGTTCGGCACGCTCGGCAAGCTGTATCCCAAGGCCGACTGGGCGCCGCGCGTCTTCCGCGCCAAGACCACCTTCGAGGGCCTTGCGCGCACCCCGGTCGAGGCCTACTTCCACAGCGTCTCGGTGATCCGCAACGGGCAGCGCAACCAGCTCTACAGCGCTGCCTTCAAAGCCGAGCTGGGCGGCTACAACGCGCAGGCGGTGTTCGACCGGCACGCCGCGCGCGCGGGCACCGACGATCCGCTCGCGCTGATCCAGTACATCGACCTGCACACCTACCTGATCGGCGACATCAACACCAAGGTGGACCGCGCCAGCATGGCGCATTCGCTCGAGGTGCGCGAGCCGCTGATGGACCATCCGCTCGTCGAATGGCTGGCGACGCTGCCGACATCCCTCAAGATTCGCGGCGGCGAAAGCAAGTTCCTGCTTAAGAAGGCCATGGAGCCGCACCTGCCGCACGACATCATGTATCGTCCGAAGATGGGCTTCGCCGTGCCGCTGGCGCGCTGGTTCCGCGGCCCGCTGCGCCAGCGCGTGCGCGACGAGCTGCTCGGCGGTCCGCTGCTCGAGACGGGCTGGTTCGACCGCGACACGATCCGCCGCATCGTCGAACAGCACGAAACCGGGCGCAGCGACCACAGCACGCCGATCTGGGTGCTGCTGATGTTCGATGCCTTCCTCAGAAACAACGGTTCGAGCCAGAGCCCCTGAGTTTCAAGTGTATTGACAAAGACAATACATTGGATCGACAATCCGCCATGGACATCCGCTGCGAATTGAACGGTGACCTGTTCGTCTGGGATTCGAGCAAGGCAGAACAGAACCTGCGCAAGCACGGTGTCCGTTTCGAGGAGGCGGCGACGGTTTTCTCGGATCCCTTGTTCGTACTTGTCGATGCCTCACGGAAAGACGAGGCACGCGATGCAGCGATCGGTTTCGACATCTCGGGTCGCCTGCTGTATGTGGTACACATCGAAGTGCATGATGAATTCATTCGAATCATCTCCGCCAGACGGGCGGAGCCCGACGAGGAGCAACGCTATGCTGACTGAACGCTTGAAAACCCGTCTGACCAAGGATCGGCCGATGACCTCGATTACCTTGCGCATTCCGGTAGATGTCGTGGCATTGATGAAGGATATTGCGCCAAGACGTGGTTTCTCCGGATATCAGGCCTTGCTGAAATCGTATATCAGCGAAGGGTTGCGGCGCGACGAGGCGCAATATGCCTCTGGTGCCACGGCCAGGCTGATCGAGGCATTGAAGAAGCGTGGCGTCCCTGAAACTGTTCTGGACGAAGCTGCGCGCGAACTTGCAGCATGAAGAAAGCCTTTCCCGTGCCTACCCTCTACCTCGTCGCCGGCGCGCGGCCCAACTTCATGAAGATCGCGCCCATCG
>CAZPIE010000076.1:5027-6868 GCA_964586275.1 uncultured Methyloversatilis sp.
ACCCTCTACCTCGTCGCCGGCGCGCGGCCCAACTTCATGAAGATCGCGCCCATCGTGCGCGCGCTGCAGGCGCACGGCGGTCTCGATTACAAGATCATCCACACCGGCCAGCACTACGACCGCGAAATGAACGAGGTCTTCTTCGAGGAACTCGGCATTCCGCAGCCGGACGTCTTCATGGGCGCGGGCGGCGGCAGCCATGCCCAGCAGACCGCGAAGATCATGACCGCCTTCGAGGCGCTCTGCCAGGCGAACAAGCCGGATGCCGTGCTGGTCGTCGGCGACGTCAATTCCACGCTGGCCTGCTCGATCGTCGCCAAGAAGCTGCATATTCCCGTGGCGCACGTCGAAGCCGGCCTGCGCAGCGGCGACATGTCCATGCCGGAGGAAATCAACCGCCTCGTCACCGACAGCATTTCCGACTGGTTCTTCGTCACCGAGCCCAGCGGCGTCGAGCATCTGCGCCGCGAGGGCAAGGCCGAGGGGGCGATCCATCACGTCGGCCACGTGATGGTCGACAACGTGCTCTACCAGGCCGACAAGCTGGCGCAATCCGGCACGGAGTTCGAAACCGCGGACTTCAAGCGCCGGCACCCGCGCTACGGCGTCGTGACCCTGCACCGGCCGAGCAACGTCGACAGCCCCGAGATGATGGGGCGCATCGCCGGGGCGCTGAAGGAGATCGCCGCCGAGTTGCCGTTGCTCTTCCCGGTGCATCCGCGCACGCGCGGCAACCTCGAAAAATTCGGCATCGACCTCGGCCCGCATGTCAGCCTCGTCGGCCCGCAGGCCTACATGGCCTTCCTCAATGTCTGGAAGGACGCCGCCGTCGTGCTCACCGACAGCGGCGGGCTGCAGGAAGAAACCACCGCGCTCGGCGTGCCCTGCATCACCATCCGCGAGAATACCGAGCGGCCGATCACGGTGGCAGAGGGCACCAATGTTCTCGCCGGCACCGATCCCCGGCGCATCGTCGAAGAAGCCCGCAAGGTGCTGCGCGGCGCGGGCAAGCAAGGCCGCCGGCCGCACCTGTGGGACGGCAGGGCGGCGGAACGCATCGTCGCAATTCTTTCCAACGCACTGAAAGTTCGAGCATGAGCAAGGTCACCAAAGCCGTGTTTCCCGTCGCCGGCATGGGCACGCGCTTCCTGCCCGCCACCAAGGCCAGCCCGAAGGAAATGCTGCCCATCGTCGACAAGCCGCTGATCCAGTACGCCGTCGAGGAGGCGGTCGCCGCCGGCATCACCGACATGATCTTCGTCACCGGCCGCTCGAAGCGCGCGATCGAGGACCATTTCGACAAGGCCTACGAACTCGAAAGCGAGCTGGAGCGGCGCGGCAAGACGCAGCTGCTCGAGTTCGTGCACAAGCTCTTGCCGAAGCACATCAACTGCATCTACATCCGCCAGGCCGAAGCGCTGGGCCTCGGCCATGCCGTGCTCTGCGCCCGGCCCGCGGTCGGCGACGAACCCTTCGCCGTGCTGCTTGCCGACGACCTGCTCGATGGCGATGTTCCGGTCATGAAGCAGATGGTGGATGCCTACGACTACTACCGCTGCTCGGTGCTCGGCGTGCAGGATGTCCCGCGCGCGGACACCGCCAGCTACGGCATCGTCGCCGCCCGGCCGCTGTCGGAACATGTCGAGCGCATCGACGCCATCGTCGAGAAGCCGCAGCCCGCGGCCGCGCCCTCGACGCTCGCCGTCGTCGGCCGCTACGTGCTGACCGCGCGCATCTTCGACCATCTGGAAAAGGCGCAGGCCGGCGCCGGCGGCGAGATCCAGCTGACCGACGCGATCTCCGCGCTGCTCACCGAGCAGCAGGTATTGGCCTATCGCTAC
>CAZPIE010000077.1:0-6787 GCA_964586275.1 uncultured Methyloversatilis sp.
TTTATCGGCTATTCCGGTTGCTACTTCTTCTTGGCTTTCTTGCCGGCCACCGCGGCTTTGAAGCTCGCGCCGGCCGTGAATTTCGGCACGGTCGTGGCGGCGATCTTCAGAGGAGCGCCCGTCTTCGGGTTCTTGCCGGTACGCGCGGCGCGCTGGGCAGGCTTGAAGGAACCGAAGCCGACCAGCGTGACCGCGTCACCCTTGGCAACCGCCTTGACAATCGCATCGATGACGGCGGAAAGGGCACGATCGGCAGCCGCCTTGGAGATGTCGGCAGCTTTCGCGGTAGCTTCAATCAGTTCGGATTTGTTCATGGATATGCGCTCCTCGGTTGTTTGACTACGACTGGATGAAAACAGACCGCCCCTCAGGCGGTCACGCTGATTATGGTACCCGTCTTTTGCCCTTGTGCATTGACAAAAACCTTCGGCGCCTCGGTTTGCCGTTGCCGTTCCGCAGCTTCCGGCGCCTGCGGGGTAGGTGGCCGATCGGTTTCGGTACGCGCGGTCTGCGCCTCGCTGGCAGGCGACGGCTCTTCGCGCACCCGCGCCTGATCGGGGTATTCCTGCTGCGGGGTCCTCGCCGCCGCAAACTGCTGCTGGAGTGCCGCTCCCGCCGTGCCGACCGAACCGATTTCCATGACGTTTCCTTTCCGTCCTGCGATCCTTAGACAGCCGTATTGATCGTCGTGCCGGTCAGCTGACCGGAAGTGTTGACCACCGGCGCTGCGACCTTTGCGGCCACCGGGGTGATCGATCCGGTTTCCGCTTCATTCGCTGACGCTTCCACCCGCGTCAGCCGCGCGGCGAGGCCAGCCTTCATCTCGCTGACCGACCGGATCATCGCCAATCCCTGCCGTGCCCGGCCGGCTTCGTCTTGTGCGCGACTCGAGCGCAGCGACAGATCACGGGCATTTTCCTGCGCCCGATCGGCTTCGCGCTGGGCATCGGCCGCCTGACTCTGCAGGCTGCGGGCGATCTGCTCGGCACGGTCGGCATTCCGCCTGGCCTGCTGCAGCTTCAACTGCTGGAAAGCAGCCTGCGTTACGGCTTGCAGTCCGCTTGTCGATGAAATCGAGGCCATCTCCCCCATCCGCTGTAATCTAGCGAGAGCAATATAGCCCCAAACCATTGCGGAAACAAGGCAATCAGTCCGACAGGGAGGGGGGAGGAGGCTGGTGCCGGGAGAGGGACTCGAACCCTCACAGTGTTGCCACCGGCGGATTTTGAGTCCGCTGCGTCTACCGATTCCGCCATCCCGGCTGGGGCAATCGGGCGCGCACACGTTCAACGTACAATGCGTGCCGCCCGCGGCGATCGAGGCCGCATTCTATCCGCAAACCCTGCACCGGCAAGCCATGTCCCTCACTCTCGACGATTTCGACTATTCACTTCCGCCCGAATGCATCGCCCAGGCGCCCTTGCCTGAGCGCAGCGCCAGCCGGCTGCTCGTCATGAAGGGAAGATCCCTGGACGACCGCAGCTTCACCGACCTGCCCGATCTGCTGCTGCCGGGCGACCTGGTGGTGATGAACGACACCCGGGTAATGCATGCGCGCCTGCTCGGCAACAAGGAAACCGGCGGACAGGTCGAAGTGCTGGTCGAGCGCGTCACGGGCGACGACAGCGTGCTGGCGCAGGTGCGCGCCAGCAAGGCGCCGCAACCCGGCAGCCGGATCCGGCTCGCCGATGCCTTCGACGCCGAGGTGCTCGGCCGGGAAGGCGAGTTCTACCGGCTGCGCTTTCCGGGCGACGCGCTCGAACTGATCGAGCGGCATGGCCGCCTGCCGCTGCCGCCCTACATCGAACGCAGCGCCGCCAGCGCGGACGAGGAGCGCTACCAGACCGTGTATGCACGGGAACACGGCTCGGTCGCCGCGCCCACCGCCGGCCTGCACTTCGACGCGCCACTGCTCGAGCGCTTGCGGGCGCAAGGCATCGGCATCGCCCAGGTCACGCTGCACGTCGGCGCCGGCACCTTCCAGCCGGTGCGGGTGCGCGAGATCGACCGGCACAAGATGCACGCCGAACGCTACAAGGTGCCGCAAGCGACCGCCGAAGCGGTCGCGGCCACGCGGCGGCGCGGCGGGCGCATCGTCGCCGTCGGCACCACTTCGCTGCGCACCCTCGAGGCGGCCGCCCAGCCGGACGGCAGCTTGAAAGTCGGCGCCGGCGAGACGGCACTGTTCGTCACGCCGGGCTACCGCTTCAAGGTCGTCGACCTCCTGATCACGAATTTCCACCTGCCGAAATCGACGCTGCTGATGCTGGTCTCCGCCTTCGGCGGCATGGCGGAAATCCGCGCCGCCTACCGCCACGCCATCGACACCGGCTACCGTTTCTTCAGTTACGGCGACGCCATGTTGATTCACCGCCACGATGAGGTTTGACCTTCTCGCCACCGACGGGGCCGCCCGGCGCGGCAATCTCACCCTCGCCCACGGCACGATCGAAACGCCCGTCTTCATGCCGGTCGGCACCTACGGCTCGGTGAAAGCGATGGCGCCGAACGAGCTGGTCGACAGCGGCGCGCAGATCGTGCTCGGCAACAGCTTCCACCTCTGGCTGCGGCCCGGCCTCGACGTGATCCGCGCCCACGGCGGGCTGCACCGCTTCATGGGCTGGGACCGGCCGATCCTCACCGACTCGGGCGGCTTCCAGGTGTTCAGCCTCGGCGAACTGCGCCAGATTGGCGAGGACGGCGTGAAATTCGCCTCGCCGATCAACGGCGACCGGCTGTTCATGCGGCCCGAGGATTCGATGCAGATCCAGCATGTCCTCAACTCGGACATCGCGATGATCTTCGACGAATGCACGCCCTACCCCGCCGACCTCAAGCAAGCGGCCGACTCGATGCGGCTGAGCTTGCGCTGGGCGCGCCGCTCGCGCGCCGAGCATGATCGCCTCGGCAACGCCAACGCCCTGTTCGGCATCGTGCAGGGCGGCATGCACGAAAACCTGCGCGACGAGTCCCTGGCGGGCCTCGATGCGATCGGTTTCGATGGCATGGCGATCGGCGGCCTGTCGGTGGGCGAACCGAAGGAAGACTTCGCGCGCATCCTGGCCCACACCGCGCCACGCCTGCCGACCGGCAAGCCGCGCTACCTGATGGGCGTCGGCACGCCGGAGGACATCGTCTATGCCGTGGGGCAAGGCATCGACATGTTCGACTGCGTGCTGCCGACCCGCAACGCCAGGAACGGCCACCTGTTCACCCGCTTCGGCGACATCCGCATCAAGAACGCCATCTACAAGGACGACACCCGGCCGCTCGACGAGACCTGCGACTGCTACTGCTGCCGCCACTTCAGCCGCGCCTACCTGCACCATCTGCACCGCTGCAAGGAAATCCTCGGCGCCCGGCTCAACACGATCCACAACCTGCACTATTACCAGACGCTGATGCGCGAACTGCGCACTGCCATCGGCGCCGGGAAATTCGCCGCCTGCGTCGCCGGCTTCCACCGGGATCGTCAGGCGGCGAAGGTATAATGCGCGACTTCATTTCTCACCCTGTCCACCTCTTTGGAGCGATCCGAACATGCTGATTTCCAATGCCTATGCCCAAGCCGCCGCCGCGCAGGACCCGACCGGCGGCCTGATGGGCCTGCTGCCCATCATCCTGATGTTCATCGTGCTGTGGTTCCTGATGATCCGCCCGCAGATGAAGAAGGCCAAGGAACACCAGAAACTGGTCAGCGAATTGCAGAAGGGCGACGAAGTCGTCACCCAGGGCGGCATGGCCGGCAGGATCAGCAAGGTCGGCGATAACTACCTCACCCTCGAAATCGCCACCCTCAAGGATGTTCCCGTCGAAGTGCAGATCCAGCGACAAGCCGTCGGCGCGCTGCTGCCCAAGGGCACCCTCAAGAACCTGTAATCCCGCTGATGAACAAATACCCCCTCTGGAAGAACGCCACGGTCATCGTGGCGTTGATCCTCGGCCTGCTGTACACCCTGCCGAACTTCTTCGGCGAGGTGCCTGCCGTGCAGGTCAGTAGCGTCAAGGCGACCGTCAAGCTCGACGCCCGGCTGCAAACACGCGTCGAGGAAGCCCTGGCCGCCGCGGCAATCCAGCCGACCGGCCTGTTCTTCGAGCCGAACAGCATCCGCGTCCGCCTTGCCGATACCGACACCCAGCTCAAGGCCAAGGATGCGATCGAGCGGGCATTGAATCCCGACCCCGCCGATGCTTCCTACAGCGTCGCGCTCAACCTGCTCTCGGCCACGCCCGACTGGCTGACCGGACTGAATGCCCTGCCGATGTATCTCGGTCTGGACCTGCGCGGCGGCGTGCACTTCCTGCTGCAGGTCGACATGAAGGGCGCGCTGACCAAGCGCCTCGACTCCATCGGCGCCGACCTGCGCACGCTGCTGCGCGACAAGAACCTCCGCCACGGCGGCATCCAGCGCGAGGGCAACACCCTGGCAATCCGCTTCCGCGATGCCGAAACGCGCGACAAGGCGCGCGCCGTACTGGCCGACAACCAGCCCGACCTCGATCTCGTCGAACGACAGGATGGCGCCGATTTCAAACTGGTCGCCACGCTCAAGCCGGCCGCGCAATTGCGCATCCAGGAATTCGCGCTCAAGCAGAACATCACCACGCTGCACAACCGCATCAACGAGCTGGGCGTCGCCGAGCCGGTGATCCAGCAGCAGGGCGCCGACCGCATCGTCGTGCAGCTGCCGGGCGTGCAGGACACGGCCAAGGCCAAGGACATCCTCGGCCGCACCGCCACGCTGGAAATCCGCATGGTCGACGACGAGGGCAGCGCCAACCCGACGATCATGGAAGCCGCGGCAAACGGCCAGCCGCCCGCCGGCACCGATTACTACATCGAGCGCGGCGGTCGCGGCCTGCTGGTCAAGCGGCAGGTGGTGCTGACCGGCGAACGGCTCACCGACGCCCAGGCCGGCTTCGACAGCCAGACGCAGGAACCGGCGGTGCATCTCACGCTCGACGCGGCCGGCGCGCGCATCTTCAAGGACGTGACGCGCGACAACGTCGGCAAGCGCATGGCGATCCTGCTGATCGAAAAGGGCAAGGGCGAGGTCGTGACCGCGCCGGTGATCCGCACCGAGATCGGCGGCGGCCGCGTGCAGATTTCCGGCCGCATGACCACCGTCGAGGCCAACGACGTCGCGCTGCTGCTGCGCGCCGGCTCGCTGGCCGCGCCGATGGAGATCATCGAGGAACGCACCATCGGCCCGAGCCTCGGCGCCGACAACATCGAGAAGGGCTTCAACTCGACCCTCTGGGGTTTCGTCGTCCTGTCCGCCTTCATGATCAGCTACTACCTGCTGTTCGGACTGGTTTCCGTCACCGCCCTGTCGGCCAACCTGCTATTCCTCGTCGGCCTGCTGTCGCTGCTGCAGGCGACGCTGACACTGCCCGGCATCGCCGCCGTGGCGCTGACGCTGGGCATGGCCATCGACGCCAACGTGCTGATCAACGAACGCATCCGCGAGGAACTGCGCAACGGGGCGACACCGCATGCCGCCATCGCCGCCGGCTACGAGCGCGCCTGGGGCACGATTCTCGACTCCAACATCACCACGCTGATCGCCGGCGTCGCCCTGCTGATCTTCGGCTCCGGTCCGGTGCGCGGCTTCGCGGTGGTGCACTGTCTCGGCATCCTCACCTCGATCTTCAGCTCGGTGGTGGTCTCGCGCGCGCTCGTGAACTGGATCTACGGCAGCCGCCGCAAGCTGGAAAAGATCAGCATCGGCCAGGTCTGGAAGCCGGGCTTCAAGGGATAAAACGATGGAATTCTTCCGCATCAAGAAAGACATTCCCTTCATGCGCCATGCGCTGGTGTTCAACGTCATTTCGTTGGTCACCTTCCTGCTGGCGGTCTTCTTCCTCGCCACCCGCGGCCTGCACCTGTCGATCGAGTTCACCGGCGGCACCCTGATCGAGGTCGGCTACAGCCAGGCGGCCGATCTCGACAAGATCCGCAACAAACTCGAGGCCGACGGCTTCACCGACACGCAGGTGATCAACTTCGGCTCGTCCCGCGACGTGCTGATCCGCGTCCCGCTGAAGGCCGGCGATACCGACCGCGTCAGCCAGCGTGTCGGCGACAGCCTGCTGGCGCTGGGCGACGATCCGCAGATCAAACGGGTGGAGTTCGTCGGCCCGCAGGTCGGCAAGGAACTCGCCGAGGATGGCGCCATGGCCTTGCTGCTGGTGATCATCGGCATCATGATCTATCTGGCCTTTCGCTTCGAATGGCGCTTCTCGGTCGCCGCCATCATCGCCAACCTGCACGACGTGATCATCATCCTGGGATTCTTCGCCTTCTTCCAGTGGGAGTTCTCGCTGCCGGTGCTGGCCGCCGTGCTGGCCGTGCTCGGCTACTCGGTCAACGAATCGGTGGTGGTCTTCGACCGCGTGCGCGAAACCTTCAAGAAGCAGCGCGGCCTGACCACCCCCGAGGTCATCAACCACGCCATCACCAGCACCATCTCGCGCACCGTCATCACGCACGGTTCGACACAGATGATGGTGACCTCGATGCTGATCTTCGGCGGCCCGGCGCTCCACTATTTCGCGCTCGCGCTGACCATCGGCATCCTGTTCGGCATCTACTCCTCGGTGCTGGTCGCCAGCCCGCTGGTGATGTGGCTGGGCGTGACGCGCGAGCAATTCGTCAAGCCGAAGAAGGAAAAGCCGGAAGGCGCCACGGAAGACGGCGCCTGCGTCTGAGCACGTCATGCAGGCCTACGTCTGGGATATTCCGACACGGCTGTTCCACTGGCTGCTCGTCGCCTGCGTGATCGGC
>CAZPIE010000078.1:0-6581 GCA_964586275.1 uncultured Methyloversatilis sp.
ATTAAGCCTTTTTGCCCGCATTCAGGCAAAATTCGCCCCCCATGCTGACTGCCACCGGCCTTTCCTGCGTTCGCGGCGAACGCTGCCTCTTCACCGGGCTCGATCTCGCGGTCGGCGCGGGCGAATGGCTGCACGTGCAGGGCGAGAACGGCGCCGGCAAGACCAGCCTGTTGCGCATCCTCGCCGGTCTGTCGCCCGCAGCGGAGGGCGAGGTCCGCTGGCGGGGCGAACCGATCAAAGCCCTGGCCGAGGACTATCGCCGCCACCTGCTGTTCCTCGGCCACCACGGCGCGGTCAAGGAAGAACTGACTCCGCTGGAAAACCTGACGCTGGCGGCACGGCTCGACGGCGCGGCGCTCGAAGAAGCGGAGGCGCTCAAGGCGCTGGCGCGCTTCGGCCTGCGCGGCCGCGAAGACCTGGCGGTGCGCTTCCTGTCCGCCGGCCAGAAACGCCGCGTGCTGCTCGCCCGCCTCGCGGTGCGCCAGGCGACGCTGTGGATTCTCGACGAGCCCTTCACCGCGCTGGACGTCAAGGCGGTCGACTTGCTCTCGGGGCTGATCGTCGAACATGTCACGAACGGCGGGATCGCGATCCTGACCAGCCACCAGGCGATTCCCCTGCCCAACGGCAAAGCCCTGAAGGTCGGCACATGAATGCGGTGATGGCCATCGTCCGCCGCGACCTGCTGCTGGCCATGCGCAGGAAGAGCGAGGTGCTGACCGCGCTGTTCTTCTTCATCATCGTCGTCAGCCTGTTCCCGCTCGGCATCGGTCCGGAAACGGCGCTGCTGCGCAAGATCGCGCCCGGCATCCTGTGGGTGGCGGCGCTGCTTGCCACCATGCTCGGCCTGGCGCGCCTGTTCGCCCCGGATCACGCCGACGGCACGCTCGAACAAATGGTGCTGGCCCCCGCTCCGCTCGGATTGCTCGTCATGGGTAAAATCGTCGCCCACTGGATCACCACGGGCTTGCCCTTGGTGCTCCTGGCGCCGGTGTTGGGCATCCAGTTCGATCTCGAACCCGGTGCACTGGGCATTCTGGTCGTCGCGCTGCTGCTGGGAACGCCGCTGCTGTCCTTGATCGGCGCGATCGGCGCGGCGCTGACGCTGGGCTTGCGCGGTGGAGGTGTGTTACTGTCGCTGCTGGTCTTGCCGCTCTACGTGCCGGCGCTGATTTTCGGCGCCGGCGCGGTGGAGGCCCATATTTCCGGGCTGGGCGCCGGCGGGCATTTGTCTTTGCTGGCCGCGCTGCTGGCGCTGGCCGTATTTTTCGCGCCGTGGGCGACCACGGCCGCCTTGAGGATCGCACTTGAGTAACCGACTGATCAACTGGTTCAAATACGCCTCGCCGCAGAGCTTCTATCCGCTCGCCGGCAGGATGATTCCCTGGTTCTGGGGGCTGGCGGCCATCTTTTTCGTCGTCGGCCTCTACATCAGCTTCTTCGTGGCGCCGACCGATTTCCAGCAGGGCGAGGGCTACCGCATCATCTTCATCCACGTGCCGGCCGCCTGGATGTCGATGTTCATCTACCTGGTCATGGCCTTCTGGGCGGGCATCGGTCTGGGACTCAACACGCGCTTGTCGAGCATGATGGCGCAGGCGCTGGCGCCCACCGGTGCGATCATGGCCTTCCTCAGCCTGTGGACCGGGGCCTGGTGGGGCAAGCCGATGTGGGGCGCCTGGTGGGTCTGGGATGCACGCCTGACCTCGGCGCTGATCCTGTTCTTCCTCTACATCGGCTTCATCGCGCTGCAGGCGGCGATCGACGACGCCCGGCGCGCCGACAAGGCGGGCGCGATCCTCGCGCTGGTCGGCGTCGTCAATGTGCCGATCATCTATTTCTCGGTGAAGTGGTGGAACACCCTGCACCAGGGCGCCTCGGTTTCGCTGACCAAGGCCCCCTCGATGGCGACGACCATGCTGTGGGGCATGCTGATCATGGCGCTGGCCTTCTGGATGTATTCCATCGCCGTCGCCCTGACCCGGGTACGGGCCATCATCCTCGAGCGCGAAGCGCATACCGAATGGGTCAAGGAATTGCCCGAGGTCCAAGGAGTGGAACAGTGAACTGGGAATCTCCCGCCGCCTTCTTCGCCATGGGCGGCTATGGTTTTTACGTCTGGGGCAGCTTCGGCGTCTGCGCCCTGCTGATGATCGTGGAACCAATCCTGGCCAGCCGGCGTCGTAAGGATATTTTGCGCAGCCTGCGCCGCGAGCGATTGGCTGAAACCCTGGACACTCAGTGAGAGCCATCAATTGAAACCTCGTCATAAACGCTTCGCCCTGATCGGCGGCGGCCTCGCCGCCATCGGCATCGCTACCGCCCTGGTGCTCAACGCCCTCGACAGCAACATCGCCTTCTTCGTCACGCCCACCGAAGTGGCCGAAGGCAAGGCGCCGCAGGGCAAGATCTTCCGCATCGGCGGCGTGGTCAAGGAAGGCTCGATCCGCCGCGACAACCTGACCGTGCATTTCGCCATCACCGACACCGCCAGGGAGATTCCGGTCACCTACACCGGCATCCTGCCCGACCTGTTCCAGGAAGGCAAAGGCGCCGTGGCGCAGGGACGCATCCAGCCGGACGGCAGCTTCCTCGCCACCGAGGTGCTTGCCAAGCACGACGAGAACTACATGCCGCCTGAAGCGCAGCACGCCGTCGACCAGGCGCAAAAAGCCCAAAAAACGCTCAAGCAATAACGCTCGAACAACAAACCTCCAGCAGGACGCCACCATGATCCCCGAACTCGGCCATTTCGCCCTGATCCTCGCTTTTTTCGTCTCGCTGGTGCAAGGCGTCCTGCCGCTGGTCGGCGCACAGAAAAACCGCGCCGACTGGATCGCCGTCGCGCGGCCGGCCACCGCCGCCGCCTTCTTGCTGGTCGGGGTGTCCTTCGCCTGCCTGACCTGGGCCTTCTACGTCAATGACTTCTCCGTGGAGTACGTGGCGGGTCACTCCAACACCCAATTGCCGCTCATGTATCGCCTGTCGGCAGTCTGGGGCGGCCACGAAGGCTCGCTGCTGCTCTGGGTGTTCATGCTGGTCGGTTGGGCGGCGGCTGTCGCCGCCTTCTCGCGCCAACTGCCCGCCGCCATGGTGGCGCGCGTGCTGGGCGTGCTCGGTCTGGTCACCGTCGGCCTGCTCGCCTTCGTGATACTGACTTCCAACCCCTTCGACCGCCTGCTCTCCCCGCCTGCCGAAGGCCGCTCGCTCAACCCGCTGCTGCAGGACCCCGGCCTGATCTACCACCCGCCGCTGCTCTACATGGGCTATGTCGGCATGGCGGTCGCCTACGCCTTCGCCATGGCCGCCCTGCTGGCCGGCCAGCTCGACGCCGCCTGGGCGCGCTGGTCGCGTCCCTGGACGACGGTGGCCTGGGTGTTCCTGACCCTCGGCATCGCGCTCGGCTCGTGGTGGGCCTACTACGAACTCGGCTGGGGCGGCTGGTGGTTCTGGGACCCGGTCGAGAACGCTTCCTTCATGCCCTGGCTGGTGTGTACCGCGCTGATCCACTCGCTCGCCGTCACCGAAAAACGCGGCAGCTTCAAGAACTGGACGGTGCTGCTCGCGATCGCCGCCTTCTCGCTCTCGCTGCTTGGCACCTTCCTCGTGCGCTCCGGGGTGCTCACCTCGGTGCATGCCTTCGCCACCGACCCGAAGCGCGGCCTGTTCATCCTGATCCTGCTCGCCGTCGTGGTCGGCGCCTCGCTGCTGCTGTTTGCCGCGCGCGCCCCCAAGGTCAGCCTCGGCGGCCGCTTCGAACTGGTCTCGCGCGAAACCTTCCTGCTGATCAACAACGTGCTGCTGGTGGTCGCCTGCGGCGCGGTGCTGCTCGGCACGCTCTACCCGCTGATCGTCGACGCCTTCGGCGGCGGCAAGATCTCCGTCGGCCCGCCCTACTTCAACGCCGTGTTCATCCCGATCATGCTGCCGCTGCTGGTGCTGGTCGCCCTCGGCCCGGTGGCGCGCTGGAAACAGGCCGACCTGCCGGCGATGCTGAAGAAGCTGTGGCCCGCCGCGGTGGCTGCCGTGGCTGCCGGAATCGTGCTCCCCATGCTCGCCGGCGAATGGCACGCCTATGTCGCCCTGGCGCTGGCGCTGGTCGGCTGGATGACCGCCGCGCTGGTGCTGCAAACCGTCGAACGCCTCAAGGCAGGATCGCCCACCGCCTCGTGGTGGGGTATGCAGCTCGCCCACTTCGGCCTCGCCGTGTTTGTCGTCGGCGTGGCGATGGTCAGCGCCTACCAGGACGAGCGCGACGTGCGCATGGAACCGGGCGAGACCGTCAGCGTCGGCGGCCACACCTTCAAGTTCCTCGGCGTGCGCGAATCGCGCGGCCCCAACTACACGGCCGATGTCGGCAGGTTCGAACTGTCGCAGGACGGCAAACTGCTGCGCCTGCTGCACCCCGAGAAGCGCGACTACGATACATCGCAGATGCCGATGACCGAAGCCGCCATCGACGCCGGCTTCACGCGCGACGTCTATGTCTCGCTCGGCGAAGCGCTCTCGCCGGACAAGGAAAACGGCCCCTGGGCGGTGCGCGTTTACTTCAAGCCCTTCGTCGACTGGATCTGGGGCGGCTGCCTGCTGATGTCGCTCGGCGGCCTGCTCGCCGCCGCGGATCGCCGTTACCGCATCCGGGCGAAATCTTCTGCTGCCGTCTCTGCCAATGCGGCCGGAGCTACCGCATGAACAAGTTCACGCTCCCCCTGATCGCGTTCGTCGCACTGATCGCCCTGCTCGCCGTCGGCCTCAACCTCAACCCGCGCGAAGTGCCCTCGCCGTTGGTGGGCAAGCCGGCGCCGGATTTCAGCGTCCCGCAACTGCACGATCCCGGCGCGAACTTCTCGCCCAAGGAGATGCTCGGCAAGGTCTGGCTGTTCAATGTCTGGGCTTCGTGGTGCGTCTCCTGCCGCGAGGAACACCCGATCATCGTCGAATACACCCAACGCCCCGACGCGATTCCGGTCATCGGCCTCAATTACAAGGACAAGCGCGAGGATGGCCTGCGCTGGCTGACGCGCTTCGGCGACCCCTACGTGCTGTCGGCCTTCGATCTCGACGGCCGCGTCGGCATCAACTACGGCGTCTATGGCGTGCCCGAAACCTATCTGATCGACAAGGCCGGCGTGATCCGCTTCAAGCAGATCGGCCCCATCACCCCCAAGGTGCTGGAAGAGAAAATCCTGCCCCTGGTCAAGGAACTGAACAAATGAATGCCTCACTGAAACTCCTGCTTGCCGCCGCCGCCGCGCTATCCCTCGCCCTGCCCCTGCACGCCAGGGAAGCCGCGCCGCTGGCCGAAGACCCCGTGGTGGAAAAGCGCCTGATCGAGATTTCCGAAGAACTGCGCTGCCTGGTCTGCCAGAACGAATCGCTCGCCGGCTCGCAGGCCGAGCTGGCCAAGGATCTGCGCGAGGAAGTGCGCGGGCTGATCAAGGAAGGCAAGAGCGACAGCGAGGTCAAGGACTTCCTCGTCAGCCGCTACGGCGATTTCGTCCTCTACCGGCCGCAGCTCAAGCCCACCACCTACCTGCTCTGGGCCGGCCCCTTCCTGCTGCTGTTCATCGGCCTGTTCGCACTGGTGCGCTTTCTGAAGCAGCGCAGCGAGAAAATCGTCGATACCCCGCTTTCGGATGAGGAAAAGAAACGCGCCGAAGCCCTGCTGAAGGATGCCCAGTCATGAGCGGATTCCTCGTCGGCGCCTCCCTTCTCGCGCTCGTCGCCATCGCGCTGGTCGTCTGGCCCTTCCTGCGCCGTCCCACCAGCGCCGACTGTTCGCGCCTGCAGCTGAACACGGCGATCTATCGCGACCAGCTCGCCGAACTGGAGCGCGACCGCGGCGAAGGTTCGTTGTCGCAAGCGGATTACGAGCAGGCCAAGGCCGAACTGCAGCGCCGCATGCTCGAGGACGCCGCCGGCGAGCCGGCCCCCGGGGAAAAAGCTGCAGCAGCCGCCCCCGCGTCCGTCAGCCGCGCCTTGCCGATCGCGCTCGGCGCTTTCCTGCTCATTGGCGGCGCCATCGGCTACATGGCACTCGGCAACCCGCTGGCGATCAACCCGCCGGTACAGGACGCCCACAATATCGGCGATGCCGAAATCGAACGCATGGTAGCTAAGATGGAGGCCAGGCTCGAGAAGGAGCCCGAAAATTACCAGGGCTGGGCCATGCTGGCGCGTTCCTACAAGTTCATGAACCGTTATCCCGAGGCGGTGCGCGCCTACGCGCGCACCGGCCCGATGCTCGACAGCAGCGCCGAACTGCTGGTCGATTACGCCGACGCATTGGCGGCAGTAAAACAGGGCTTCACTCCCGAGGTGCTGGCGCTGATCGACAAGGCGCTCAAGCTGGAGCCGACCAACCTGCAGGGCCTCTGGCTGCGCGGCACCGCGTTCTACGAAGAAGGACGCTACGACAAGGCGATCGTCGACTGGGAATTGTTGCTCAAGGGCTTGCCGCCCGGCTCCGAAGAGGAACGCGTCGTCACCGCCAACATTGCCGAGGCGCGCGAACTTCTCGGCAAATCCGGCAAGAAAGTCGGCGCCGACAAGACGGCACCGGCGGCGGCCACTGCGGCGGC
>CAZPIE010000079.1:0-2275 GCA_964586275.1 uncultured Methyloversatilis sp.
TCGTCCAGCCCGAGTTCCTGGATCTTGCGGGCGATCGTGTTGCGGCCGATGCCGAGCAGCTGCGCCGCCTCGATGCGCTTGCCGCCGGTGGCGGCCAGCGCGCGGCGGATCAGCGTCGCCTCGAAGGCATTGCCAAGCTTTTCCCAAGCAGTACCGTGCTCCCTGGTCAGCAGTTCGTCCGCCGTTGAGGCCAGCAGCAGCTGCCAGTCCGCGGCGCCCCCCGCCTGGGGCGCGTCGCGCATTTCGGCCGGCAGGTCGTCGATTTCGATGGTCTGGCCGGGGGCCATCACCGTCAGCCAGTGGCAGAGGTTTTCGAGCTGGCGTACGTTCCCCGGCCACGCCGCGCCCTGCAGGAATTTGAGCGCGGCATCCGCCAGGCGCTTCGTCTCGACGCCGAGCTGCTGGGCGCTGTTCGCGAGGAAGTTGCGCGCCAGCGCGGGGATGTCCTCGCGCCGCTCGCGCAGCGGCGGCAGCCGCAGGCGGATGACGTTGAGGCGGTGGAACAGGTCTTCGCGGAACAGACCTTCCTTGACGCGCTCCTCGAGGTTCTGGTGGGTCGCGGTAATGACCCGGACATTGGCGCGGATCGGCTGGTGGCCGCCGACGCGGTAGAACTGGCCGTCGGAGAGCACGCGCAGCAGGCGTGTCTGCAGTTCGGCCGGCATGTCGCCGATCTCGTCGAGGAACAGCGTGCCGCCGGCCGCCTCCTCGAAGCGGCCGCGCCGCTGGGTGTTGGCGCCCGTAAAGGCGCCCTTCTCGTGGCCGAAGAGTTCGGATTCGAGCAGATCGCGCGGAATCGCCGCCGTGTTGATGGCGACGAAGGGACCGTCCTTGCGCGGGCTGTGGCGGTGCAAAGCGCGCGCCACCAGTTCCTTGCCCGTGCCCGATTCGCCGTTGATGAGCACCGTCGCGTTTGACTGCGACAGGCGGCCAATGGCGCGAAACACCTCCTGCATGGCCGGCGCCTGCCCGAGGATCTCGGGCACCAGCGCCTCGGCAGGCGATGCACCAATTTTGGGCGCGGCCTGTTCCAGGGCACGTCGAACCAGTGCGACGGCCTGATCGACATCGAAGGGCTTGGGCAGATATTCGAACGCGCCGCCTTGGAAGGCCGCGACCGCCGAGTCCAGGTCGGAATAGGCGGTCATGATGATCACCGGCAGGTCGGGGTGATCCTGCTTGACCTGCCTGAGCAGGTCGAGGCCGCTCGCCCCGGGCATGCGGATGTCCGAGATCAGCACGCGCGGCGCTTCGCCGGCGGCGAGTTGCGCCAGCGCCTCGTCGGCAGAACCGAAGCTTGCGCTGGCGATGCCTGCGCGCCCCAGCGCCTTCTCGAGCACCCAGCGGATCGAGCGGTCGTCGTCGATGATCCAGACAGCCTTGCTTGCGTCGTTCATTTTTTGCTTTCGTCTCCGTGTTGCAGCGGCAGGCGCAGGGTGAAGCAGGTGCGTCCCGGCCGCGATTCCACCTCGATGCTGCCGTGATGCTGCTGCACGAAACTCTGCGCCAGCGCCAGCCCCAGCCCGGTGCCGCCTTCGCGTCCCGACACCAGCGGATAGAAGATGCGGTCGCGAATCTCGGCGGGAATGCCCGGGCCGTTGTCGATGACCCGCAATTCCAATGCCAGCCGGTAGCGCTTCTTCGCCAGCGTCACCTGCCGCAATGCGCGCGTGCGCGTCACGATTTCGCCGTCGCCCTTCATTGCCTGGGCGGCGTTGCGCACGATGTTGAGAATCGCCTGGATGAGTTGTTCGCGATCCCCGGTCAGATCGGGCAGCGAAGTATCGTAATCGCGCCTCACGCGCACGCCGGGAAACTCCGCAAGGATCAGGCGCCGCACGCGTTCGAGTACATCATGGATGCCGATCTGCGCGGGCTGCATCGCGCGGTGCGAGGACAGCAGGCGATGCATCAGATCCTGCAGGCGGTCCGCCTCGCCGATGATCACCTGCGTGTATTCGCGCAACTCGGCGGCGTTGTCCATGTGCGCCAGTTCGCTGTCCAGGAGCTGTGCCGAACCGCGAATGCCGCCGAGCGGATTCTTGATTTCGTGGGCGAGGTTGCGGATCAGCTCCTGGTTGGCGCGCTGCTGCACCGCCTCGCGCTCTTCGCGCGCGGCCTTGAGTTGCTGGTCGATCGGCCGGAACTCCAGCAACAGCCGGGCATAGGGCGTATCGACCGGCGTGACGGTGCAATCGAGGTGGATCGGCGCGGCGCTCGTTTCACCGTGTTCGCGGGCGACGACGAAGTCGTGGCCGGTATAGCTCCATTTGTT
>CAZPIE010000079.1:2375-6477 GCA_964586275.1 uncultured Methyloversatilis sp.
GAGGTTTTCCTGATCGGCCAGTTCCTTCTTCGCCGCGGCGAGACTTTTCTGTTCGTTGGCCAGTTCCTTCTCGAGGATCGCCCGGCGATCGTTGTCGCGCGCCTTCTGCTGGTCGCCAGTGACGCGCGGGAAATCGGCCGGCGTCGCCTGCTTCGGCTTCTGCGTCGGCGGGGCAGCGAAGGTGGACACCGGCTTGTCCTGCGAAATGATCTCGCAGTCCTTCCCCATTTTCTGGTTGGTGTAAGTGGTCCGGCCATCCGGCCCCTGGCACTTGTAGAGCGTATTGGCCTGCGCCTGCAACGAGGCGGCGGCACAAAGCAGCAGGAGGATGCGTTTCGTCATGTGCGCAGTGTAACGCGAGTTGTCGCAAACGTAATAGGACGGGGCTTGCCCCGTCCTCTTGCCGTCCTGCCAGCGCCGAGTTTTACAGCGAGAAGTACATGTCGTACTCGACCGGATGGGTGGTCATGCGAAACCTCTGCACTTCCTCCATCTTGAGTTCGATGTAGGCGTCGATGAACTCGTTGCTGAAGACGCCGCCGCGGGTCAGGAACTCGCGATCCTTGTCGAGGTACTCGAGCGCCTGCTCCAGCGAGGAGCAGACGGTCGGGATCTTGGCATCCTCTTCCGGCGGCAGGTCGTAGAGGTTCTTGTCGGCGGGCTCGCCCGGGTGGATCTTGTTCTGCACGCCGTCCAGGCCGGCCATCATCAGCGCGGCAAAGCACAGGTAGGGGTTCGACGACGGGTCCGGGAAGCGGGTCTCGATGCGGCGCGCCTTGTCGCTGTGTACGAACGGGATGCGGATCGAGGCCGAGCGGTTGCGGGCCGAGTAGGCCAGTTTGACCGGGGCTTCGAAGCCGGGCACCAGGCGCTTGTAGCTGTTGGTGCCGGGGTTGGTGATGGCGTTCAGCGCGCGGGCGTGCTTGATGATGCCGCCGATGTAGTAGAGCGCGAAGTCGCTCAAACCTGCGTAGCCGTTGCCGGCGAACAGGTTCTTGCCGTCCTTCCAGATCGACTGGTGCACGTGCATGCCGGAACCGTTGTCGCCGACGATGGGCTTGGGCATGAAGGTCGCCGTTTTTCCATACGAATGGGCGACGTTATGGACGATGTACTTGAGCACCTGGGTCTGGTCGGCGCGGCGCACCAAGGTGTTGAACACGGTGCCGATCTCGCACTGGCCGGCGGTCGCCACTTCGTGGTGATGCACTTCGACGGGCACGCCGCAATCTTCCAGCGCCAGCACCATCGCGGAGCGGATGTCGTGCAGGCTGTCGACCGGCGGAACCGGGAAGTAGCCGCCCTTGACGGTCGGACGATGTCCGGTGTTGCCGCCGTCGAACTTCTCGGCAGTGGCCCAGGCGGCCTCTTCGGAGAACACCTTGCAGTAGGAACCGGACATGTCGACCTTCCACTCGACGCTGTCGAAGATGAAGAACTCGGGCTCGGGGCCGAAGTAGGCCGTGTCGCCGATGCCGGAGGACTTCAAATAAGCTTCCGCGCGCTTGGCGATCGAGCGCGGGTCGCGGTCGTAGCCCTTGCCGTCGGCCGGCTCGACCACGTCGCAGGACATGACCAGCGTGGTCTCGTCCATGAAGGGGTCGATGTAGGCGGTGGCGGGATCGGGCATCATCTGCATGTCGGACGCCTGGATGCCCTTCCAGCCGGCGATCGACGAGCCGTCGAAGGCGTGGCCGTCCTCGAACTTGTCCATGCTGAAGGCGGACACCGGCACGCTGACGTGCTGTTCCTTGCCGCGAATGTCGGTAAAGCGGAAGTCGACGAACCTGACTTCCTTTTCCTGAATCATCTTGATGACGTCTTGGGGTGTCATGAGGGCTGCTCCTGGTCGGTGATCTGAAGAAATCGGTAAAGGTACGGAAAAAAGTTTAGCAGTTAGCGTGCCAGGCCGGCAGTCTGGGTAGCCGATTGTGCAGCAAGGCGTTTTCCGCCGGGCGACGGGCTTTGCGCTGTTGATGTTGCACCATTGCGGTGCGTCGCGGGAAATTTAAGCGCCATTATGGTGCGCTATCGTTTTCGGAATCGAGGTGGATCAGGACATCCAGCACCTCGGGGTGGGCGGCAAGCACCCGTCTGCGGGCCTCCTCGCCGATCTCGTGCCCCTCCCGCACCGTAATGTCGCCATCCACCTGGACATGCACATCGACGAACACGCGATGGGCCATGCGGCGCGTGCGCAGCTCGTGCAGGTCGACGACGCCCGGCGTGGCGGCCAGCGTCTGGCGGATCGCGGCCACCTCCGCGGCCGGCAAGCCGGTATCGATGAGTTCGCGCATCGCCTCCCAGGCAAAGCCGAGGCCGGTCTTGACGATCATGCCGCCGACGACGAGCGCTGCGACGGCGTCGGCGAAGCTGAAACCGAGCAGCGAGCCGCCCACGCCGGCGGCGACCACCAGCGAGGACAGCGCGTCGGCGCGCGCATGCCAGGCGTTGGCGATCAGCATCGGCGAACGCAGGCGCTCGGCCACCCCGAGCATGTAGCGGAACAGACCCTCCTTGCCGATCAGGGTGATGATCGCGGCCCACATCGCCGCCACCCCGACCGGGGGCAGGTTGCCGATGTCCTGCAAGCGGCCCGCCGCTGTAATCAGGATACCGGCCCCGGTGATCGTCAGCAGCAGGCCGAGCACCAGCGAGGCGGCGGTTTCGTAGCGGCCGTGGCCGTAGGGATGCTCGTCGTCGGCGACTTCGGCGCCCTTGCGGTTGGCCCAGAGCACGAACAGGTCGGCGACGATGTCCGACAGCGTATGCATGGCATCGGCGATCAGCGCCATCGAGTTCGCGATGAAGCCGACGACCACCTGCATCGCCGTCAGCAGGGCATTGACGACGACGCTGACCCAGGTGATGCGCTGCCCGGCGCGGAAGCGTTCGGGGTCGAGGTGCCCGGGCGGGGAAGGGAGGGTTTCTGCCAAGTCGCTATACTCGCCGGTTCAAGAACGGATTTCGATTCTACCCCCCATGCAGAGCGCACCCATCCAGTTCGAACCCTTCAGCGCCCTCTCCGACCGGGACGCGCAGGCGCGCATCGCCGCGGCGCGCGCCCGGCTCGGCCCGCGCGCCGTCATCCTTTGCCACCACTACCAGCGCGCCGACGTGTTCAGGCATGCCGACCTCACCGGCGACTCGCTCAAGCTGTCCCGCCTGGCATCGCAGTCGGACGCCGAAACCATCGTCTTCTGCGGCGTGCATTTCATGGCCGAGGTGGCCGACATCCTCTCGCGCCCGGAACAGATCTCCATCCTGCCCGACCTCGCCGCCGGCTGCTCGATGGCCGACATGGCCAGCCGCGCCAAGGTCGAGCGCTGCTGGCGCGAGCTCGCGACGGTACTGAACCCCGACGAGCAGGTCACGCCGGTCACCTACATCAACTCGGCCGCCGATCTCAAGGCCTTCTGCGGCGAACACGGCGGCATCGTCTGCACCTCGTCGAACGCGCCGAAAATCCTCGAATGGTCGTTCGCCCGGCGCGAGAAGGTGCTGTTCTTCCCCGACCAGCACCTCGGCCGCTGGAGCGGCCACAAGATGGGCATCCCGATGGACAGGATGGTCATCTGGAATCCCGACCTCGAGATGGGCGGGCTCACGCCGCAGCAGATCCGCGAGGCGAAGATCATCCTCTGGCACGGCTATTGTTCGGTTCACCAGATGTTCAACCCCGGCCAGATCGCCCGCTTCCGCCAGAAATTTCCGGACGGCAAGGTGATCAGCCACCCGGAATGCAGCTTCGAGGTCTGCGCGCAATCGGATGCGGTCGGCTCGACCGAAACCATCATCCGCGTCGTCAAGGAATCCGCGCCCGGCACGCGCTGGCTGGTCGGCACCGAACTGAATCTGGTGGACCGCCTCGCGGAAGAAGTGAAGCCGGAAGGCAAGATCGTGCAGTTCATGGCCGACACGATCTGCATGTGCTCGACCATGCAGCGCATCGACCCGCAACACCTCGCCTGGACGCTGGAGAACCTCGCCGCCGGCAACGTCGTCAATCGGATCGCGGTGCCGGCGCACGAGGCGCAGCTCGCGAAGGTCGCGCTGCAGCGGATGCTCGACGCCTCCTGAAAGTCGGCGCTGGCAGAACGGC
>CAZPIE010000080.1:0-3231 GCA_964586275.1 uncultured Methyloversatilis sp.
TCGGCCAGCTCGAGCGCCTGCGCGTTGCGGATCAGCACGCCGGCCTTGGCGCCCAACCCGGTGCCGACCATGATCGCCGTCGGCGTCGCCAGTCCCAGCGCGCAGGGGCAGGCGATCACCAGCACGGCGACGGCATTCACCAATGCCGTCGTGAAATCGCCGCCCAGCGACCACCAGGCGGTGAAGGTGATCAGCGCGATCGCCGTCACCACCGGCACGAAGATCGCCGCGACCCGGTCGGCCAGCCGCTGCACCGGCGCCTTCGAGCCCTGCGCCTCCTCGACCATGCGGATGATGCCGGCCAGCAGCGTGTGCGTCCCGACCCCCGTCGCCTTGCAACGCAGTAAGCCATCTCCATTAATGGTCGCGGCGAAGAGCTTGTCGCCCGGCACCTTCGCGACCGGCAGGCTCTCGCCGGTCAGCATCGCCTCGTTCGCGCTCGATTGGCCGGCGATCACTTCGCCATCGACCGGCACAGCCTCGCCCGGTCGCACGACGACGACATCGCCGGGGATCAGGCTCGCCACCGGCACTTCGACGAGCCGGTCGCCGCGTTCGACCCACGCCGTCGTCGGCTGCAGCTTCATCAGGGCCTCGATCGCCGCGCCGGTCTTCGCTTTGGCGCGCGCCTCGAGAATCTTGCCCATCAGCACCAGCGTGATCACGGTCGCCGAGGCTTCGTAATAGACATGCTGGTGCGCAAGGCCGAGAAACAGCACCACCGTGCTGTACGCCCACGCCATCGTCGTGCCGAGCGCGACCAGCACGTCCATGTTGCCGCTGCCCCCGCGGATCGCGTTCCAGCCGCCGACATAGAAGCGCCAGCCGATCCAGAACTGCACCGGCGTCGCCAGCGCGAACTGCAGCCAGCGCGGCAGCACATCGACATGCCCATGTTCACCGAACATGAACGGCATCTGGGCGATCAGCGGCAGGGTCAGCGCCAGCGCGATCCAGAAGCGCTTCACCTCGGCGCGGTAAGCCGCTTCCTTGCGCGCCTTTTCCTCGCCGCGCGTGTCGGCCGTCGATGGCGTCGCGGTGAAGCCGGTCTTGACGATCGTGGCGATCAGCTTGTCGACGTCGGCGCTGGCCGGATCGAAGCGGATGTGCGCACGCTCGGCCGGCAGGTTTACCGCGGCTTCGACGCCCGGCAGCTTGTTGAGCTGGCGTTCGATGCGCGCCGAGCAGGCGGCACAGGTCATGCCGCCGATAGCGAGCTCGACCGTCTGACAGGTCTCGTTGCGTGCTTGCATTGTTTCAGCCGCGGAAATAATTGACGAGGCCGATTATCCCGTAACCGAGCACCAGAAGGCCAGAAACCACGCGCACGACACGGGCTTGGGCGAAGCGGCGGAAGCGCGCGAGCAGCAGGCCGGCGAGCAGCAGGTTGGGCAGCGTGCCGAGGCCGAAGGCCAGCATCAGCAAGGCGCCCTGCCCCGCCGAGCCGGCGGCCAGCGCGGTGGTCAGCGCGCTATACACCAACCCGCAAGGCAGCCAGCCCCACAGCAGCCCGAGCGGCAGCGCCTGCGCGACGCCGCGCACCGGCAGAAACTTTTTCGTCAGCGGCTGGATGCGCAGCCAGAGCGCCTGTCCGCCACGTTCGAGCGGCGCCAGAAACTGCGTGAAGCCCAGCAGGTAGAGGCCCATCGCGATCAGCATCAGGCTGGCGACGAGATAGAGGACATGCTGCAGCGCCAGCAGGTTGCCCGCCGCCTGACCGAGCAGGCCGGCGAGCAGGCCGGCCAGCACATAGCTGCCGATGCGCCCGAGGTTGTACGCCAGATGGACGAGGACGGCCGCGCCGCCCTGCGGAGTCTGCAGGCTCAGCGCCCCGACGATGCCGCCGCACATGCCCGCGCAGTGGCCGGCGCCGAGCAGGCCGACGATGAACAGCGCGAGCAGGCTGTTATCCATGCCGTCCTGTCAGCACCGACTTTCGGGTAAGACTCAAATGACTTTGGAGTAACGCACGCGCTCCCGGTCGGAACGCAGGTAGCGGTCGAACACCATCGCAATGACGCGCACGAGGATGCGGCCCTTCGGCTCGACGGTGATCCACTGGTCGTCGATGCTCAGCAGGCCGGCCTGCTCCATTTCGCGCAGGTCGGCCAGTTCGGGCGCGAAGTAGGACTTGAAGTCGATCAGGTGGGCGATCTCGATCGACTCGATCGACAGCTCGAAGTGGCACATCAGCGCCTGGATGATCGAGCGGCGCAAGAGGTCGTCGGCGGTCAGTTCGATGCCGCGCATCACCGGCAGTTCGCCGCGGTCGAGCGCGTCGTAGTACTCGTCGAGGATGCGGTAGTTCTGGCAGTAGGTCGGCCCGACCTTGCCGATCGCCGACACGCCGAAGGCCAGCAGGTCGGCCTCGGCATGTGTCGAATAGCCCTGGAAGTTGCGGTGCAGCCGGCCCTGCCGCTGGGCGACGGCGAGCTCGTCGTCCGGCTTGGCGAAGTGGTCCATGCCGATGAACACGTAGTCGGCGTCGGTCAGCCGCCGGATGGCGAGCTGGATGATCTGCAGCTTGGCGTCGGCGCTCGGCAGCTCGGCCTCGTTGATGCGCCGCTGGGGCTTGGCGAGGTTCGGCAGGTGCGCGTAGTTGTAGATCGACAACCGGTCGGGCGCGAGCTTGAGGATCTCGTCGAGCGTGTGGTTGAAGCTGATGACATTCTGCTTCGGCAGGCCGTAGATCAGGTCGACCGAGATGCCCTTGAAGCCGAATTCACGCGCGGCATCGATGACGACGCGGGTTTCTTCGAACGTCTGGATGCGATTCACCGCCTGCTGCACGCGCGGATCGAAATCCTGTACGCCGACGCTCATGCGGTTGAAGCCAAGGTCGGCGAGCAGCCTGACGGTCTCGCGGTCGACCTTGCGCGGATCGACCTCGATGGAATATTCGCCATCCGGCAGCAGGCGGAAATGCTGGCGCGTCATTTCCATCAGCCGCTTCATCTCGTCGTGCGAGAGGAAGGTCGGGGTGCCGCCGCCCCAGTGCAACTGCACGACATCGTGCGGGCCGTCGAGCGCCTCCGACTGCAGCGCCAGTTCCTTGCCGAGATATTTCAGGTACTTGGCCGAGCGCCCATGATCTTTGGTAATAATCTTGTTGCAGGCGCAGTAATAGCAGATCGTGTTGCAGAACGGGATGTGAAAGTATAATGAGAGCGCCCGGCCGATTCCGCCGATCGTGCGCTTGCCCAGCCAGGAACGGTAGGCGGCCGCATCGAA
>CAZPIE010000080.1:3331-6422 GCA_964586275.1 uncultured Methyloversatilis sp.
CTGCGGGAAGCCTGTTCGCAGTGCAACCTGCGCGAGCTGTGCCTGCCCATGGGGCTGTCCGAACAAGAAATGGGGCAGCTCGACGAACTGGTCAATCTGCGTCGCCGCATCCTGCGCGGCCAGCACATTTACCGCAGCGGCGACGGTTTCGAGGCGATCTACGCGATCAAGACGGGCTTTTTCAAGACCGACGTCCTGTTGGAGGACGGCCGCGAACAGGTGACCGGCTTCCAGATGGCCGGCGAGATCCTCGGCCTCGACGGCATCGGCACCGAGAAGCACACCTGCAATGCGGTCGCCCTCGAGGACAGCGAGGTCTGCGTGATTCCCTTCTCCGACCTCGAAAACTACTCGCGCGAGATCGGCGCCCTGCAGCACCATTTCCACAAGGTGATGTCGCGCGAGATCGTGCGCGACCACGGCGTGATGATGCTGCTGGGCATCATGCGCGCCGAGGAACGCCTCGCCGCCTTCTTGCTCAACCTGTCGCAGCGCTTCACCGCGCGCGGCTACTCGCCGACCGAGTTCAACCTGCGCATGACCAGGAACGAAATCGGCTCCTACCTCGGCCTCAAGCTCGAAACCGTGAGCCGCGCCTTCTCGCGCTTCCAGGACGACGGGCTGATCACGGTGCATCAAAAGCACATCCAGATCCTGGATGTGGCCGGCCTGAAGAAACTGCTCACCGAACGCCGCGCCTGAAGAGGGCCCGCCCCCTCGAGGGAGTCTAGTCAGTCGAGCTGGTTGGCGACGGCCCAGACGGCCGCCTCGACGCGCGAACGGAACTTCAGTTTCTTGAGCAGGTTGCGCACATGCACCTTGACGGTACTTTCCATGATGTCCAGCTCGCGCGCGATCAGCTTGTTCGACATGCCCGCCGCGAGGCATTTGAGGATGGCCGTTTCGCGCTCGGTCAGGCTGGCCTGGCTGCGCTGCTCGGCCACGCTCTCCTCGCGCAGCGCGGCGGCCAGCAGGCTGGCCAACTCGGGGCTGATCGCCGTCTGTCCCTGCATGGCGTTGGCGATGAGCGAGAGGATGGCGTCCGGATCGTTGTCTTTCAGGATGTAGCCGTCGGCGCCGGCCCGGATGGCGGCGATCAGGTCCTCGGGAGCGTTCGAGACCGTGAGCAGGATGATGCGCGCATCCTCGCCCATGTCGCGCAGGGTGCGCAGGGTTTCGAGGCCGTTGATGCCCTTCATGTTGAGGTCGAGCAGGATCAGGTCGGGATCGAGCTGCTTGGCCAGTTCGATGCCCTCGCGGCCGCTGGCGGCTTCGCCGACCACGGTGAAGCCTTCGGTCAGTTCCAGCAACTGGCAGACGCCCTTGCGCAGCAGCGGATGATCGTCGATGACAAGTACGCGGGTGTTTTCCGTCATGGTGTGGACTCCGGAGGGGAAGGCGGCCGGTTTTTCTGCGGCACGAATTTCAGAAAGACGACGGCACCGGCGCCCGGTGCGGAGGCGATTTCGAGTTGCCCCTCCAGGATCTGGGCGCGATCGTGCATGATGCTGACGCCGAAATGGTTGGCCGGCGTCCGAGCCGGATCGAAGCCCCTGCCGTCGTCGGCGATCCTGACCGTGACGGCATGTCCGGCATCGATCGCGATGGCGACGCTCGCATGCCGCGCCGCGGCATGATGTTCGATGTTGGCCAGCGCTTCGCGGATGATGCGGATGACATGCATCTCCTCGTTGCCGGAGAGCACGATGTCGGACAGGTCGTTCTGCAAGCCGACCGGGAAGCCGAGCTTCTCCGAGAACTCGGCGACGGTCTGTTGCAAGGCAACGTTGAAGCCGCGCGCGTCGATGCGCAGGCGGAAGGTGACGATCAGCTCGCGCAGCTCGCGATAGGCGCTGCCGAGTCCGCGTTTGAGTTCCAGCGCGATGGCCCGGGTGTCGCCGCCGCGTTCGAGGCTTTTCTCCAGCCGCAGCACCTGGATCTGCAGGTAGCTCAAGGACTGGGCGATGGAATCGTGGAGTTCGCGCGCGATCACCGAGCGTTCCTCGAGTACCGCCAGGCGGTGCTTTTCCTCGGCACGCCGCATGTTGATCAGGGCGTTCGAGATGTGATGGCCGACAGTTTCCAGGATGCGCGCCTTTTCGTTCGACAAGGGCGCAGTCGTCTCTTTCAGCAGGATGGGCATGACACCGCGCAGCCGGTCGCCATCGCCGATCGGAATGGACAGGAACGGCTGCGTCGCAGCCTGCTCGGCCAGGGTCTTTTCCGAGCAACTGAAGCAGTTCGCGCAGTCCGACTGCAGACGCAAGGCCCGCATTTCCTCCGGGGTCAGATCGCCGGTGACGACCTTCGCCGGCATTTGTCCGTTCTCGCTGATGCAGATCATGCTGTGGCCCAGTTCCAGCGCCGCCTCGACCTCGCGCATCACGGCTTGCACGTTGTCCAGCGTCAGATCGCTGGCGGCAAGCTGCTGGCTCACGCGGTACAGCAGTTCGAGCGCTTCGTTGGAACGTTTCAGTTCGCGGGTTTTTTCCTCGACCTTGTCCTCGAGGAGGGCATACATCGTGGCGATTTCCGCCACCATCGTGTTGAAGGCATGGCCGAGCTGTCCGAGTTCGTCGTTGCCGACGCGCTGCACGCGCACCGAGAACGAACCCTGCGACACCGTCTTGGCGGCCCGCAGGAGTTGCGCGAGCGGATGGATCACATGGCGGCGCAGCATCCAGAGCATCAGCAGGCTGATCAGGATGATCGACGCCAGCAGGCCCAGCTGGATGACGCGCAGCAAGCGCGCCTTGTTCTCGAGTTCGATCTCGATCAGATAAACGACGTGGTCGATCTGCTCGACGTAATCGGGAATCTCGAGGGCGACCTGCTTCAGCGCGGAAGCATCGCCGAGCGCCGCATTCATCTCCAATGCGCGCATGTGCGTGTTCCAGCGCTGCAGCACGCCACGCACCGCCAGCACCGACGGCGCGCCCGCGGGCGACTTGGCGACGATGAAGCGTTCGAGGCCGAGCAGGCGGCGCTCGAAGATCTTCATGGTCTCGAGCGCCTGCGCGCGCTTCTCCGGTTGCAGCACCTCGCTGAGCGTCCGGAAGCTCAGCATGCGCAGCGAACCGGAGACGTTGAC